>CAYJHD010000062.1:0-12106 GCA_964370015.1 uncultured Desulfovibrionaceae bacterium
TGGAAGAACGGAAAGAAGAAGTTTCGTTCACGATGAAGCGGGAGATAAGACCTTCTGGATCGTCGTAAGTAAGCTTGTGAATTTCAGCAGGTAAAGCTGCGTTCAAAGCTTCATGGTAAGTTTTACCCTTCCAGTAAGGAGCGATTTCGTTTACTACGCGCTCGGCATCTTCTGGAGTAATGGTAGCAGGGGAGGTCTTACGGGAAGGAAGATCTTTAACGGCGATATCAAGGAAGTCACCGTCAAGTTCAGGGTAAAGAATACCGTAACGACCGTCGCAACCACCGCGACCTAAGAGCAATTGATGGTCTTGCACGTAAACAGTCATGTTTTCGGCAATGTGCATCATGGCTTTGGCCCAACGTAAGGAAAGGTGTTGACCTTCGGTTTCCTTCATGGACTCAGTGAAATATAAAGCACGTTCTATATCAATGCGGGGCTTTTGGTTTTCAAAACGCTCGAGCATGGTGAAAACGCGCTTGTGGGTTTTGCGGTAGCGGTCTTCTTTACCTTCGATACGATCTTGCAAGCGTTGCTCTTGGGGAGAAACGCAATCACATGAATACTGACTCATGATTAAACTCCTTAAGGCTGTTTATTTTTTGGCGTTATACATATTCTTGACCAAATCGAAACCACATTGTAACATTATTATTTGTAGTTATTATTTTATCTACAATGTGCCTGACTTGGCGTCCACTTTGTTGCAAGACTAAGACTGAATGAGCTTCTGTGCGAAGTGTTTTCACGTCTTGTCGAGTGAAAACTCTATTGCATTCCTCGTGCCAAAATGTTCAAACTTTATTCAATCCATTTAAATATAAGTTTTTTTTTGTAGGTTGCCCCTAGGGTATATGTGCAATTATGCACTATGTTGCAATTATGCATCTATTAAAAATATTTCTCACTAATCTCTTCCTTTCGTGATGCAAAAATGCGACTGTCGCTCGTTCTGTCTTGTTTTTGCTAGTTGCAAATTTGCAACATCGGAAAAAGTGTTAATCTTTCCGACCTGCTATTGTTATAAAAATCACAATTAGAGCTTGTTGGGTTTGTTTTTTTGAGGAAAAATAACATAAAATACTTAATTGTCATAAAAATCACAGAGTATTAAGTTAATATTTTTAAATGGTTGTAGTGTAAAGAATGGAATATTTGAGAAAATTGTTGCAAAGTGTGCACAAAATTTGTTAGATGTAAATCCGTCTAGTTAGTGCTGTGTGGCCTCTTGTGTGAGGCTCTTTTTGTTTAACTGTTTATATCTTTAGGAGATGTTAATGAAGGTTTCTTCCATTCTCAAAGTAGCCATCATGGCTAGCATGGTTTTTGGTCTCAATGTTTCCAGCGCTTTGGCTGAAAGACCCATGACTTTACGTCTTGGTCACCCCATGGCTCCAGGTAACAACGTTACCGTAGGTTACGAAAAATTTAAGGAAATCCTTGAAGAAAAGAGCGGCGGCAAAATTAAGCTTCGCATTTTCGGTAACTCCCAGTTGGGTAACGACCGCGTAACCACCGAAGCAGCTCAAGCCGGTACTTTGGATTTAACATCCAGCTCTACCCCTAACCTTGCTTCTTTTAGCAAAGACTTCATGGTATTTGACTTACCTTTCATTACCTCTCCTGCCAACCAAGAAAAGCTTTACAAAGCGTTAGACGAAGGTGAACTTGGTAAAGCTCTTGAAGCTGTAGCTCACAAAGTTGGCTTAGAAATCATCATGTTCTCTGAATTTGGCTATCGTAACTTTGTAACCACTGATAAGCCCGTTAAAACAGTGGGTGACCTTGCTGGCTTAAAGATCCGTACCACCGACTCTCCTGTGGAAGTAGGCGTTGCTACTGCTCTTAAAATGAACCCAGCACCCATCGCATGGGGTGAAGTGTACACCGCATTGCAACAAGGCACAGTGGATGCAGAAGGTAACACTTTCTCCCTCTTAAACGATGCTAAACACACTGAAGTGTTAAAGTTTGCTATAGACTCTAACCACAACTACAGCATGCACATCCTTATGTTCAACAAAGAAAAGTGGGATGGTTTAAAGCCTGAACAACAAAAAATTATCCGTGAAGCTGCTGCTGAAGCAGAAGCTTGGCAACGTGCCGAATCCATCGTGCTTGAAAAGAAAGCCTGGGACGCCTTTAAAGAACGTGGTATCGAAATCACCTTATTGCCTGAAGAAGAGCATGCTAAGCTTCGCGAAATGACCAAGCCTGTTTTCGACGATTTTGCTAAGCAAATCGATCCTAAGCTTGTTCAATTAATGCAAGATTCCCAAAAGTAGTCTTTTGAGCCCCTACGGGTGACCGTGGGGGCTTTTTTTTGTTTTTCTACTACGAGAAAATTTAATTTTAAAATATAGTGTTTAGGAGGATGCATGAGCAATGTAGCTGATGTACAGGCGACGCCATCAGGCGGCATTTTATCTTGGCTTGATGATAATTTTGAAAAAATATTCTTGGTAACGGGTTTGCTCTCCATTATCTCTTTTATTTCTTTTCAAACTTTTTACCGTTATATTATACCACTCTTTTCTGATTCTGCCGGTGCTGCTGTTTGGACAGAAGAACTTTCCCGCTATATCTTTATTTGGATATCCTATTTAGCCCTTCCTGTAGCTATTAAACACCGTTCATCCATTCGCGTTGACATCATTCACGATAAATTACCACAACGTTGGCTCAATGCCAGCTGGATTGTCATTGATCTTTGTTTCCTTGCCCTTACCTTGGTTATCATGGATACAGGTATGGCACAGATCGAACGTCTGTTGAAGTTCCCCCAATTCACCACGGCATTGAACATGCCCTTTGTTATTCCTTACTTAATTTTACCTTTCGGTTTTGGTCTTATGACCTTACGTATTTTGCAAGTAATGTTTAAGCAAATTCGTCTTTGTGGTTTTAAAGATACCTTATGGGCCATTGCTTTTACGGCTTTACTTGTGTCTCCCATTATCACCGGTTTTGGTGGTGACTCTGCTTTCCCATATTTCTATGTGGAATTTAGATATCTTGATCCCATCCCTGTGCTTTTTGGTTACTTTGTGCTTTTCTGTCTTTGTGGTGTGCCCATTGCCATTTCTTTAGGTTTGTCCACTCTTGCCACCATCTTGTGCGCAGAAACCTTACCCATTGAATATATGGCACAAGTTGCCTTTACCTCCATTGACGCCTTCCCCATCATGGCCATTCCTTTCTTTATTGCCGCAGGCGTGTTCATGGGGGCAGGTGGTCTTTCCGAACGCTTACTTTCCATGGCCGATGAAATGCTTGGTGGTTTGCACGGTGGTATGGCTCTTGCTACAGTGGCAACGTGTATGTTTTTCGGAGCTATTTCCGGTTCCGGTCCAGCTACGGTGGCCGCCATTGGCGCGCTCACCATCCCTGCCATGATTCAGCGCGGCTATGATAAATACTTTGCCTGCGCCCTTGTGGCAGCAGCTGGTGCCATCGGCGTTATGATTCCACCTTCAAACCCCTTCGTTGTATACGGTGTATCTGCGCAGGTTTCTGTGGGTGACCTTTTCATCGGTGGTATTGTACCTGGTGTGCTTACCGGTTTGGTACTTATGACTTACGCATACTTTGTATCTCGTAAGAATAACTGGAAAGGTGAAGACCGTCCTCGTACCGCAGGCACCATTGCTAAAGCAGTGTGGGATGCCAAATGGGCACTCATGGTACCTGTGATTGTACTTGGTGGTATTTACGGTGGTCTCATGACCCCCACCGAAGCAGCTGCTGTGGCAGCCCTATACGGCCTCATCGTAGGTATGTTTGTTTACAAAGAAATTAACTTTAAAAAGCTGTTAGAGTGTTGCGTAGACGCGTGTTCTACTTCTTCGGTAATTATTGTACTTATGGCCATGGCTACCTTGTTTGGTAACATCATGACCATTGAAGATGTGCCTGGCACCATTGCCCGTACCATCTTAGCCATTACTGAAAATAAATTCCTCATTCTCTTGCTTATTAACGTGCTTCTTATTATCGTGGGTACCTTCATGGAGGCCTTGGCAGCCATTGTTATTTTGACACCCATCTTACTCCCCGTGGTGGTTGGTGTAGGCGTATCGCCTTTACACTTTGGTATCATCATGGTTGTAAACTTAGCCATTGGCTTCGTAACCCCGCCCGTAGGTGTAAACCTTTTCGTGGCTTCCGGTGTAGCCAATGCCAAGCTGGCACAAATTTCCAGCAAAGCATTACCCATGATTGGGCTTATGCTCTTAGTATTAATGCTTGTAACCTACGTACCGGAAGTATCTCTCTTCCTCGTGGGCAAATAAGATAACTTTAAACAACCAGAAAGAAGGTTTAGCATGAGAATCATTGACTTTCGCTTCCGTCCTCATACGCCGGAAATCATCAATGGTATTAAGAACAGCGCCATGTTCAAGGCTGCTTGTGAAGTAATTGGCTTTGACAAGCGTGTTCCACAATCCTTGCCAGAAGTGGTGGAAGGTGTAAAACGTCGCGGCGTAGAGCTGTGCGTAATGACCGGCCGTGATTGCGAAATGACGTACAATACCCCCACAAATAACGAAAGCATTTTGGAATTTGTGCGCGCGTATCCTGACCTTTTCATCGGCTTTTGGGGCATCGACCCACACAAAGGCATGAAGAGCGTTTATGAAATCACTCGCGCTGTGGAAGAGCTTGGCATGAAAGGTATCGCCACCGACCCATACCTCGCACACATTCCACCCAACGATGCACGTTACTATCCCTTATACACCAAGTGCTGCGAATTGGACATTCCTGTGTTCATCACCACAGCACCTCCACCACAAGTGCCCCGCGCTGTGGTAGACTACATTGACCCACGTCAAGTGGACATCGTAGCTCGTGACTTCCCTGAGCTTACCATCATCATGAGCCATGGCGGTTACCCCTTTGTTAACGAAGCTGTGTTCACATGCATGCGTAACGCCAATGTGTACATGGACCTTTCTGAGTATGAATTGGCTCCCATGGCTGATGTATACGTACAAGGTCTTAACACCTTCATCGGTGATAAGGTTGTGTTTGCTTCTGCTCACCCCTTTGTTGAGCAACAAGAAGCCATCGACATCTATAACAAGATGGACTTGAAAGACGACGTACGTAAAAAAGTTATGTACGAAACCGCCGCCAAGATCTTAAAGCTCGACGGCGCTGGTAAGTCTAAGCCTGCTATGGCACCGCAAAGAAACATCCCCATGGGTGCAGCTTTGCCCTTTATGCCCTTCATTCCTTCTGCACGCTAAGTGTTAAGGTACGAGAAATAAAGCATGAATAAAGAAACATTAGTCCAAGCTGTGCTGAACGGCGGGATTGTTGGCGAAGGCGGGGCTGGATTCCCCGCCCACGTCAAATACAATGCCGATGCCGATACAGTCATAGCCAATGGTTGTGAGTGCGAACCGCTCTTGCACAGCGACCACCATGTGATGGCACACCATACCGATGCTATGCTTCGTGGGTTGCGCGCCCTTGGTGATGCTGTGGGTGCAAAACGCACTGTACTTGGCATTAAAAGAAAGCATACGGATATCATTCCCATGCTTCAAGACGCTGCCAAGGCATATAATATTGAAGTGTTCTTGCTGGACGATTTTTATCCTGCCGGCGACGAACAAATCCTTGTACGCGAAGTAACAGGTCGCTCTGTGCCCCCGCTTGGTATTCCCTTGCATGTGGGCGTGGTGGTTGCCAACGTGGCCACTCTTATGCACGTGGCTGACGCGATTCAAGGCAAACCCATCATGAATAAAACCATTACCGTAACCGGTGAAGTGCGTAATCCTTCTGTGCTTAACGCTCCCATCGGTACCTCCATGATCAGTCTTTTAGACGCATGTGGCGGCGCGCTTCCAGCTCGTCCTGTATTCGTTTTGGGCGGACCCATGATGGGTAGAGTAGTGGTTGGCATGGACGCACTTGCTAAAGAAGTGGTCACCAAGACCAGCGGCGGTCTCATTGTGGTTCCCGAAGGGCATCACTTACACCGCAATGCTACCCTTGACCCTGCCTTTATGCGTCGTCGTGCAGCATCTGCCTGTATTCAATGTCGTATGTGTTCTGATATGTGCCCACGTAATCTTATTGGGCATCCTTTCGAAACACATAAGGTAATGCAAGCTTACGCCACCAATATGGAGCTTTCCAGCACTCAAGCAGCTCAGGCCATGATCTGCTGTGAATGCGGGGCATGCGAACAATTTGCTTGTCCCATGGGAATGAGTCCTCGTCGTATTAACCAAGTGGTAAAAGCAGGCATGCGTGCTGCTAAGATTAACTACGAAGGCACTAGAGAAATTCGCGAATCCGCCACTGCCATGCGCGAATATCGCAAAATTCCTTCCAAGCGCCTTGCAGCTCGTATTGGCATTTTGCCCTACCTTTACTTGCAAACGCCATTCATTGGCGAAGTAAAGCCCAAAGAAGTGCGTATTCCTTTGCATCAGCATATTGGCGCGCCTTCTGTGGCTTGTGTGCAAGTGGGTGCTAAGGTTACTGCTGGTGACCTTATTGGCAATATACCAGATAAGGCCCTTGGGGCTAAGATACATGCAAGCGTAAGTGGCACTGTTGTTGCAGTTGACACTCACGTGACCATTGCTGCGGAGTAAATATGATAGACTTATTACAAGGTGGTGCCGTGGGCATGCTTGAATTTACAAGCATTGCCGCCGGCATGGAATCGGCAGACATCATGGTGAAAACCGCTGATGTTTCCCCCATATTCTTTAAGACCGTATGCCCTGGTAAATTCATTGCCGCTGTTTCGGGTAATGTGGCCGCTGTGGAAGCTGCCATTGCCGCCGGACGCGAAGTGGCTCCTGAAACTGTGGCCGATGGTTTTGTTATCCCCAACATTCACGGCGATGTGGTTTCTGCCATGGGTGGATGTGTGCAATTGGCAGAACGTGCTGCCCTTGGCATAGTGGAAACTTTTTCTGTGGCCGCTTCTGTGAAGGCTGCCGACGCTGCTGCCAAAGCTTCCAACGTACAGATTTTAGATGTACGCACAGCTTTGGGCCTTGGCGGTAAAGCTTTTGTACTTATAGGTGGCGATGTGGCAGCAGTTCAATCTGCTGTTGATGCTGGCGCCTATAGTGCCGGTCAAGAAGGCTTGCTTGTGCGCACTACGGTTATCCCGCGCCCCAGCGATGCTTTCTTTGAGCAGATTATTTAATCCTGTTGAAGGAGATCAATCATGAGTAATGAAGCACAAGGATACGTGGAAGTAAACAGCTATGTGGCAGCTATTGAAGTAGCTGACGCCATGGCTAAGGGTGCTGACGTAGTTATCAAACGTGTGCATAAGGTAGACGGTCCCATTGTGACTGTTATTTGCGAAGGCGACGTGGCCGCTTGTAAAGCAGCCGTGGACGTGGCGTGCTCCATAGCACAAGCTAAGGGTACCTTACTTGCAAACAGCGTTATCGCTCGTCCTGAGAACGGTAATCGTCTGTACGAATGCCTTGACGGCATCAATGCGAAAAAGGCTGCTAAAAAAGCTGCTAAAGCTGCTGCTCGTGCTGCGCGCATGGGCAAAGCCCCTGCTAAAGCTGCTCCTGCCGCCGCAAAAAAATAACCCTTTGTAAAGTATCAGAGCGAGCATAATGAGAGAACTTATTACAGCACAAAACATTGCTGACGCTAGAAGGGCAGGACAACAGAGTATTGTTGTTGCGCCCAACGCTTTGATTACGCCACAGGCTAAGGATGATGCTAAACTATATGGCATAGCCATCATGTTTAGAGATGAGGCTCCGGTTGCACCCATGGCTCCTGTTGCACAGGCAGCTGCGCCAAGCTTTGGTCAGGCCGTACATCAGTACGCCCCTACACCAAGTTATGTTCAGCCCGCGTACGCACAGCCAGCCCATGTACAACCTGTTAATGCTCAACCAGCATATGCACAACAAAGGTATGCACAGCCAAGCTATGTACAACCCTTGTATGCGCAAGGCTATAGACCATTGTACGCACCGGAACCTTTATCCCAACCTTTGCAGCAAAATAGGACATTAATGAACAATAATAATCCTCATAATGGTGTAGCACCCGCATGGGCAGCACCTGTGATACAATTTGGCAACAATGCGCAAGGCTTTGCCCAGCCGCAAGCTGCTCCAGCTGCTCCCAATGCCGCTGAAATAGCTGCGCAAGTGGCAGCCCATTTGCAACAGCTCATGGGTAACAACGCCGCATTGCAAAGCACTGTAGCACAAGTGGTTTCCGAAGTGATGGGAGGCCAACCTACTGCCGCTGCTCAAGCTCCCGTTGCTGGCGCTTGTGGCTGCGCTCAAGGTTCTGGCTCCATTGCCGGTGTTGATGTTATTCCCTTTTCCACCGCATGCCCTTCAGGCTCGGTGCAAGGCGAAGTAAATATTGAAGAAGCGCTTTTGCCCGGTGGCGATGGTCCCGGTGTAACTCGTTTTTCTTGGGCTAATACCGCACTTGAATGGACTTTTGCCCATGATGAAGTGTTGGTGGTAACCAAGGGCACAGTGCTCATTTCCCAAGGCGGCGCCAGCGTTAGCGTATGCGCCGGCGGTGCAGTGCGTCTGCGCAAGGGAACAAGCGTGACTCTAACAGCTCAAGGCGAAGCTTGCTGCTTGTCCAGCTCTTGGCCAGCTTAAGCGTTTTTTCAGGAGAAAACCATGAACTTCATTACAGAAGAAGATATAAGAGCACGTAATGTGAATGCTGGTGGCATTCTCGTCTTGGCCAAGGGCGAAAGATTGACCCCTTCTGCCAACGAATACGCCCAGCAAAATCGCATTCAAGTGCAAGAACAAGGTGTAGCTCCTGCTGCCGCTTCTTGCGGTTGCGAAGCTCCCACCGTGAGCAAGCCCGCTTGCACAGCAGCTCCTGCTGCTCCTCAAGCTCAAGCTTGCACCCCAGCTTCTGACGCTTCTTGTCATGAGCTCACCTTCTTAGAGCAAGGTGTGCAAGTGCCCAAGAACCATCCTGCTGTTATCATGCGCGGTAAGCTTGATACTTTGATTGCTCAAATTGTTTTGGTGCAAACCCAATTTGACCCCAAAGATCGCAGACCTGCTTTCTTAAAGCAATGCCTTGATGACTTACACACATGGGTAATGCTTACCCTTCGCGGCGAAATGACCGGCGAAACCGTAAGCCCTGCCGGCATGGGTGGCATGGATGTGCAAACCTTACACGTGGTATCACGTGAGCCTAAAAAGTACTTAGGTATTGACCATATGGCAGCCCATGGTTCCATGGGTGGCAATGTGGGTCTTTTGAACTGGCTTCGCGCATCCGTGCGTGAAGTGGAAGTGGTGGCCGTATCTTGCAGCACCAATGCTGACGTACTTGCCTCCTTAAACCGCTTAAGCTCTGCCATTTATGTGCTTATGCTTTTGACATTTGCTGCAGAGCAAGGTATCGACCTTGCTAAAGTAGGGAAGGCATAATGCAAAGCGAACAAGGTAACGTTAAGGGTAAACCCTTTTCTCTTTTGGGACGTTGCATTGAACTTTGCTCTGCAAAACCTGCCAGCTTAGTTTTTCCCGATGGGGAAGACAGCCGTGCGGTGGAAGCCGCCGTACGCTTGCAGGAAGAAGGTTTAGGTGACGCTCTTTTATTAGGTCGCCCCTTTGCCGTGCGTGCATTATTGCGCGATGCCATGGCAAAAGTTGGTCATGCTGGTAGCAGTGTGAATTTACGTGTACTTGACCCAGCTTCCCCCACCATGGTGGAACGCAATACGGCTGAGTTCATGCAAATCATGCGCGACAAAGGCAAAAGCATTTCTGAAGATGAAGCACGCGCTTTCATGTCCACCGGCCCTGGCGCCGGCGCCATGATGGTTCGTCGCGGTGAAGTGGAAGCCGGTGTTGGCGGAAATATTTCCTCCACCGGTGATATGATTAAAGCTGGTCTTCGCGTCATTGGCGTGAAACCTGGCGGCAAGACCATTTCATCTTTCTTCTTTATGCTTGCGCCCATGGCAAGTTATGATCATCGTCAGGTATTGGTTTTTGCCGATTGCGGTGTTATTCCAGTACCCACCGATGAGCAATTGGTGGACATTGCCACCGACTCTGCCGACCAGTTTCAAATGATGACTGGCGAACAAGCTAAAGTGGCCATGCTTTCCTTCTCTACCAATGGTAGCTCAGCGCATCCTCGTGCTAAGTTCATCAAAGAAGTGGTAGCGAAAGTACGCGCGGCCCGTCCCGATATCTTGGTGGATGGCGAATTACAGTTTGACGCCGCCATGGTACCTGAGGTAGCAAAGCAAAAGCTCAAAGACAGCCCTGTGGCTGGTGAGGCCAATGTTCTTGTGTTCCCATCTTTGGAAGCAGGTAATATTGGTTATAAAATAGCCCAACGTCTTGGTGGATATACGGCCATTGGCCCGCTTCTCCAAGGTCTCAACGGCTGCTGGCACGATCTTTCGCGCGGTTGTAGCGCAGAAGATATATATCAAGTTTCCCTCATTGGCGCCGCGCTTAATCGCGCTCAAAGCCAACAAGGTAAATAGTTTATCATAATAAAACAAAACGTCTTAATTTAGACATAATCAAGGAGATGTAAAATGGATGCACTCGGTTTAATCGAAACTAAAGGTTTAGTTGGTCTTATTGAAGCTGCTGACGCCATGGTAAAAGCTGCTCGTGTAACTCTTATTTCTTACGAACAAATCGGTGGCGGCCTTGTTACTGCCATGGTTCGTGGCGACGTAGCTGCATGCAAAGCTGCTGTAGACGCTGGTGCTACTGCTGCTCAACGTGTTGGCGGCGAAGTTATCGCTGTTCACGTTATTCCTCGTCCTCATGCTGACCTTGAAGCAGTATTTCCGCTTCAAGCGAAGTAGTTGAGGTAAAAACTCAAAGCATCTTTCTTGCGCAGGCTTAGTGCTTGCGCAAGAATGAAAACGCTATCGCATTTTTGGGTGCTTATATAGCGATAACCAAAAGCGAAGGGATTTATGGAAATAGGTAAAATTTCCGGACAGGTTGTTTCCACCATTAGGGCCAAAGAAATGCCACATAATGCATTATTGCTTGTGGATATCCTTGATAAAAACGGTCAACCCACTGGGCAAACCGATGTGGCCATTGATGTTATTGGTGCAGGTGAGGGCGAAATCGTGGTACTTTCTCGCGGTTCTTCAGCCCGTAAAGTGGTTAATGATACGGCTCCCGTGGATTTAGCCATTGTCGGCATCGTGGATCAACTTTCAAGTCGTGGACAAACACTGTTCTCTAAGACAGGTAAGGAATAAAAATGCAGTCACAACAAGCAATGGTAGAAAGCATTGTTTCTGAAGTCATGCGCCGCATGGGCGGAGCCGCAGCACCTAGCGCTGCTGCTACTCCCGCTGGTGAAAAAGGTGACTTCGGTATCTTCGAAACCTTGGATGCCGCTGTAGCAGCCGCTCAGCAAGCATATCCTAAAATCAGAACCTACGCCATGCGTGATAAGGTTGTTGCTGCCATGCGTAAAGCTGGCGTGCAAGAAGCTCGCATGCTCGCAGAAATGGCTGTTACCGAAACAGGCATGGGCCGCGTAGACGACAAAATCGCCAAGAACGTGCTCGAAGCTGAGCGTACTCCTGGCACAGAAGTGCTCGTACCCACCGCCATCACTGGCGATGCTGGCATGAGCCTCATTGAAAATGCTCCTTGGGGTGTAATCGCATCTGTTACTCCCTCCACCAACCCTGCTGCCACCGTTATCAACAACGGTATCAGCATGATTGCTGCTGGTAACTCCATTGTATTTTCTCCGCATCCTGCGGCCAAGCGCGTAACACAAAAAGCCATTCAAGTGCTTAACAAAGCCATTTTCGAAGCCACAGGCATCGAAAACCTCATGGTTTGTGTTCGCGAACCATCCATCGAAGTGGCCACCAAGCTCTTCTCTTACCCCGGTTTGAACCTCCTTGTAGTAACCGGTGGTGAGGCTGTGGTTGAAGCTGCTCGTAAGCACACCACCATGCGCCTTATGGCTGCTGGTGCAGGTAACCCACCTGTTGTTGTTGACGACACAGCTGACCTTGCTCGCGCTGCTCGCAGCATTTACGATGGTGCATCTTTCGATAACAACATCATCTGCGCTGACGAAAAAGAAATCATCG
>CAYJHD010000063.1:0-12047 GCA_964370015.1 uncultured Desulfovibrionaceae bacterium
CCCCCCATACCCCCCGTCCTACCCAAAACGCGCCATTTTGTCGTTGTCGAGTGTCCCTCTACAAGAGCAAAGAAGTGGAATAAGTGTTTTATTTTTTTAATAACTTGCTAAATACTTCTGCCGTTATTAAGAGCTAAAGCTCCTTTGGCTATGCGATAGATATACCAAATGGCAAGTAAGAACCACAAGGGGAACACAAGGAAAGAGAGCAACACGGTGATGGTAAGTAAAAAGCTCACAATGGCCACGGCCACTGTACCTATGGCCACTTGCCAAAAGGTGGCAATTTGCCAAGAGAGGTGACTGCTTGTGAGGGCATCGTTGATATCTTTGCGTTTGAGATAGCCTATAATAACGGCAATGATGGCTGTGATACCGCCACAAAAGAGGGCGGCGCCATACAGGCCGTAACAAATCCAAAGAAGAGTAGTGTTGCTTATGGAACTGCGCTGCGACATGTTATCCTTCCAAATGTTTAAGTTCTACAGAAAGTTTTCCGTCATTACTGCGTAAGACCACATAGCCTCCTGCAGGAAAATTACCGGGATTAATGATAATGGTGCGCCCTATGGTATCCATATTACACGCTTCATGTATGTGTCCACAGATGCAGATGTCAGGTTGATTTTCTATGATAAAATCACGTACAGCTGTGGAACCCACATGTACGCCATCGCCAATGACATCGCAAAGAGTGTCTTTAGGGGGATTGTGCGAAATGAGTATTTGTTTTTTCCATTTGCGGGCTTTTTGCCAAGAATTTTCCAGCCATTCGGCAAAATTTGATTCGGGAAATTCGCTGGGTGTGCCAAAGGGAGTAAAGGTAGAGGCTCCCACACCAAAAATACAAGTATCCTTGTTGAGTTCACGCACTTCTGTGTGCAGGTTCCAATTATTTTCTTGAAGCCAGTCAGTGACTTCACTTCTATCCATATTGCCTATTTGCGCCAGAACGTGGGGCTTGCGCTCTCTAATGGCGAAGATAATTTTTTCAGCTTGTTTCACACCGCCGCCAAAGGTCATATCTCCCGTGACGATGACTCCATCGGCTTCGGGCAATTCGGGAATGTCATCAAGGCGTGTGATATCATCGTGAATATCGCCAAGGGCAATCCACATAAAATCTTGATTTTTTGCTTGAGAGGCCTGAGAAGAAGGCATTTCTGTGCTTGGCATGACTATATTTCCTTGTTAGAGTTCTTTTTTCAAAAGTAGCATATCTTAGATAAGAGGAAAAGAGGGCGTAAGGCATGCAGAAAAATAATTATGAGCAGCCAATATGTGATTGTAAAAAAACATTGCGAGCTCATATGCGCCAACAAAGGAAAGCTCAGCCTGTCGTCATAAGGGAGCAGGCCAGCGTTGTCATTCAAGAATGTGTGCTCGAAAGCGAACTATGGCAAAAAGCGCGTAGAGTGGGGCTGTATATGGCCATGGAAGATGAAGTACAAACAAATCTTTTAGTGCAACGCGCCTGGCAAGAAGGTAAAGAACTTTATTTGCCCCTTTGTAGAAAAGAAGCTTATGGTGAGATGGATTTTGTACATTGCGTGGGGGCTGAGGATGTGGCTGAGGGGTCTTTTGGTATTTTTGAGCCCACGACTACAGCGATACAGCGTCAAGGAGCGATGCTACAAATGGAGGATGTGAATTCTGCCTTGGATATTCTCCTGGTGCCGGGGGTGGCCTTTGATGCCAAAGGGTATAGAGTGGGCTTTGGCGGAGGGTATTATGACCGATTTTTGCAACATATGGTAAAGCAAAAAACGATCTGCATAGGTGTGGCTTTTTCGTGGCAAATGGTGCTACATATGACTCATGATACGTGGGATATTCCCATGCATGCTCTTGTTACTGAAAAGGGGTTACAATGGATATAACTTATATTCCTTTTTCTTTTCCGGCGGTGCCAAAGGTGCGTTGTTTGTTTCAAACAAGCCCCGGAGGGCATTCGGGTAAAAATTATGCCGGTGGAAATATTTCTTTTGCTACTAAAGATGTTCCTCAACACGTTTTTGCCAATCGCAGAACACTACAAAGGGCTGTGGGGTGCCCCTTTAGTGAGCTTTCTCAGGTGCATGGAGATGAGCTTGTTTTTGAACCCATGGCTACGCCGGCAGAGGGCTTTCGGCATAATCCGGAACTGTCTTTACCTGAGGCAGACGGACAAGCCACATCCAAAGCTGGTCTTGCGCTCATGATAAAAACAGCAGATTGCCAACCCATTTTGTTAAGCCATAAAAGTGGTGATTATATTATGGCATTGCATGTGGGATGGCGTGGTAATAGAATGGATTTCATTACCAAGGCTGTGGCTGGATTTTGTGAAACATATTCCGTCCATGCGCAAGATGTTTTAGCTGTGCGTGGTCCAAGTCTTGGGCCTCAAGTGGCAGAATTTGTGAATTTTCAAGAAGAATGGGGCGATGCCTATATGCCATGGTATACAGCTGCGGAAAAAACCATGGATTTGTGGGCATTAACACGTCATCAATTGCGCCAAAGCGGTATTCCTGAAGCGCAAATCTTTGGTCTTGATTTATGCACCTACAGTATGCAGAGTATGTTCTTTTCCTATCGCCGCGAAAAAGAATCAGGCCGACAAGCTAGTCTAATATGGATAAAAAATTAAGTAGTTTATGTTTGTTTTTGGCGTTCTTTCATTGTAGGATGGGCGAAAAAGCGGTTGCGAGCTTGGCAGTGCTTTGCTAAACTTAGCAGGTAAATATTATCATTCACTTAAAACCACACTATATACATATGAGAGATACCAATACCTTACACACGCAAATATTGGCTATTATTTGCAGTGTTTTTGATGCTTATTCTGCCACCTTATATTTGCCTGATGCGTATTCTGAAGGTTATGTGCTTGTGGCTACTTTTTCCCTTGGGGACAGCGATGCCTATGAAGATACGGTAGACGTGCATGCTGGCCTTGCTGGTGAAATTTTGCGTGACAGTAAACCTCTTGTCATGACCAATTTCGATAAAAATACCTATAAGCTTGGGTATTATAAAAACGAAGAAGAAAACGGTATTAAAGCTTTTATGGGATGCCCTGTGCCTTCGGGGGGGGTCATTTGCGTAGATAGCAAGAAACTTTATTCTTTTTCAGATAAAGACAGCAAAATATTACATCTTTTTGCTGATCTTGTGAGCAAAAGAGAAAATGCAGAAGATGCCATGCCCACGGAGCCGGCCTCTGTGGCAGAATATTTTGCATGTTTAAGCATAGTGCGTAATTTACGCTTTCAATTTAAAATGTGGCCTTCTTTTTTGCAGAATTTTTTGCGCACTGTGGCCCACGCCTTGCGCTTTGATTATTGCGCTTTTGCCTCCTTGGATCCTTCTGAAGAATATTATATTTTGGAAGGGGAAACTAAACCTTACTTGTTAAAAGAGCATCAACAACTGGCTTTTCCCATTCAGAGTGGAATGGTGGGCTGGGTGTTTCGTGATGAAGAACAAGCCATTTTCTCTGAGGGGTTATCTGGACATACCACCATTTCACTTTTTGGAAAAATTCCGGAAATGCCTCCACATCAAGCCATAATTTGTGTGCCTGTCATAGTGAACAAGAGTGCGCGCGGCGTGCTGTGTCTAGCCCATGGCGAAGGGCGCGAAATGGATGAAAATTTGCGCTCCTTTGTGTATCAATGCGTGGATTACTTGGGATTATTTTTGGAAAATCTGTATTTGCGAAGTCGTTTGCACCAATCTTTACCCAAGGCAGAATTGCATGAATATCCTGCAGGATATGATGCAGATGCCTCATCTCATGGCGAGGATAACTAATGTTTTCACGTCTGCTAGGCAAGCTTGGCAAAAAAATTGCCATGGATCTTGGTACGGCCAACACTTTACTATATACAAGGGAACATGGGATTGTGCTCAATGAACCCTCCGTGGTGGCTGTAGATGCGGTGAAAAACACCGTCCTTGCTGTGGGTAACGAAGCCAAAGCCTATATAGGGCGTACTCCCAAAAATATTCATGCCATACGTCCCATGAAAGATGGTGTTATTGCCGACTTTGATGTGACCAAGGAGATGATATCCTATTTTATACGTAAGGCTGTAACTGGTTTACGTTTTGTAAAGCCCAGTATGGTTATATGTGTTCCCACGGGCATTACACAAGTGGAGAAGAAAGCTGTTATTGATGCCGCTTTCATGGCTGGTGTGCGTGAGGTTCACCTTATCGAAGAACCCATGGGGGCTGCCATTGGTGCCAATTTACCCATACATGAACCTTTGGGCAATCTTGTGTTGGATATAGGTGGTGGTACTTCCGAGGTGGCCGTCATTACCATGGGATCTACAGCTTTTTCAGAGTCGGTGCGCATGGCAGGAGATGCCATGGATATGGCAGTATTGCGCTATATTCATGATGTTTTTCAGTTGGATGTTGGTGAAAATACTGCTGAAAATGTGAAGAAGATTTTAGGCTGTGCTGTGCCCATGCCCAATGCGCCTTTGCTGGATGTTTCCGGTAAAGATTTGGTACAAGGCGTCCCTAAGGTGGTGCGCATATCTGAGGGACATGTGCGTGAAGCGTTACGTGATTGTTTACGTGTTATCGTGAAGGCAGTCTTTACGGCCCTTGAAAAAACGCCCCCAGAGTTGGCTGGAGACATTTATAGTAATGGCTTGCTCTTGGCAGGGGGTGGGGCTTTATTAAAAGGCTTAGATCAGCTCATAGCTCAAGAAACACGCCTTAAAGTAGTGGTGGATAACGATCCCTTAACTACTGTGGTGCGCGGTACAGGTAAAACTTTAGATGATCTTGAGCGATATTCTCATCTTTTCATCAATTAAAATTTAGAGTTGGTAAAAAGCATTTGTAAATAGTTACCTTGAATAAGCTCCAAGGTGCTTGGTGTGAGCATGTCGGCAAAGTGAGTTGCAAAGCCCTGAAGTTCGTCAAAGTCGAGCCAGAGTAAATCTTTACTCAGTAGAGATTTTTCATCGGGCGTAAGGCTTAGGGTGAAGACTGTCATGGGGTTTTGGCGTGTAAAAGGGCCTTTTTCTGTCCCCATAATGGGGCGTAGAGTGAGGCCTTGCATGATGGAAAGTTTTTCTATGATGCGTGGCTCATGCATAAGAGCAGGAATAGCTTTTTCCAATAAGCGCATGGCTGTACTTTCTCTAGCTTCACCGGCTTGAACATGACCATATAAAAGACCCATGGCACTTATTGGCATGGTCTTTTTTTTCTTATTACGCCAAAGAAGGATTTTTCCTGTCGCATCTTGTAAAATGAGTACCACAAAGCGATGTGGTAAATGTTTGCCTTCTTTATATGGCTTTAGCAAGAGAGGCTTGTCCTCCATGTCAACAATTTCAAGCATATCTTTAGGTGTGGCTTGTGTATAAGGGTAGTTTTGCATGGGTGAAAATATAGAAAATTTTTTTGGTTTTATGCCTTTACATGGTGAAAATCATGCAAGCTTTGTGGCAGAGCTTGTGACCCTTGAACAAAAAGCCTTTAGTACTCCCTGGGGGGCCGAGCAGTATGTGGCAGCCTTTGAACAAAGTTCTTTTCTTGTTTTTGCTTTGCGGCGCTGCACAGAACCCGCAACTATTGTGGCTTATGTGGCTTTGTACCATACCCTTGATGAAATGGAAATCTTGAATATTGCCGTGGACCCACAAATAAGACGGCAAGGGCTTGGGTATCACTTACTCCATAAAACAGTGCAGACTGCTAGAGAGCTGGGGGTAGAGCGTATGGTTTTAGAGGTGCGGATTACCAATACACCAGCGCGTAATCTTTATGAAAAGCTCGGTTTTATTTCTGTAGGGGTGCGGAAAAAATACTATGCCGACACCGGAGAAGATGCTTGTGTATACGCTCTTGCTTTGTAAAGCTTTGTGTGGTAATATAGCAAGTTATATTTTACCGTAGGAGAATACGCATGGCTACATTAATGGCTGCCAACTGGAAAATGTATAAAACACGCGCACAGGCTTGTGAAACACTCACTGCTTTATGCGATCTTTTACAAAAATCACCTGCGGCGCAAGAGCGCGAGGTATTGATTTTTTCCCCCTTTACAGCCATAGCTGAGGCTGTGAATGTGGTAAAACAAGCAGGTCAAGGTGTAAATATTTCCCTTGGGGCGCAAAATTTTTATCCTGCTCCAGAAGGTGCGTTTACAGGCGAAATTTCGCCCGACATGTTGAAAGATGTGGGCGCCACATGGGTTTTAGTGGGGCACTCTGAACGTAGACATGTTTTTGGTGAATCTTTGGCCCTTGTGCATGATAAAACTGCCTACGCGCTGGAACAAGGCTTTAATGTGACTTTTTGCGTGGGAGAAAGCCTTGAAGAACGTGAAGCTGGTCAATTGGAAGCAGTTCTCACGCAACAATTGGCTTCTTTGGCATCGCTAAAAGAAAATATTACTGCGCAAAATTTTGCTGTTGCTTATGAACCTGTGTGGGCCATTGGTACAGGCAAGGTGGCTGGCGAGCAAGAAATAGTGGAAGCTCATGCCATTGTACGAAAAATTTTGGAAAATATTTTTTCTGAAAAAGGCACGCAACTCCGTATTTTATATGGAGGAAGTGTAAAACCAGAAAATGCAGGGGCCATTGTGGCACTTGACAATGTAGAGGGAGTACTGGTAGGTGGTGCTTCTTTACAAGCAGAAAGTTTTGCACGTATTGTTACGGCTTAACATATAATTCTATAGTATCATTGCCCCGTACGGGCTGGGAGGTTTTTTGTGCAAACGCTTATTTTGACGCTGCATATCATTGTCTGCGTATTGCTTATCATCCTTGTATTGCTTCAAGCTGGTAGGGAAGGTATGGGAGTTATTTTTGGCGGCGGTGGCGGCTCTGTGTTTGGCAGTGGCGGCGCTGGCGGTCTGTTATCTAAGCTTACAGCCTTCATGGCGGTGCTTTTCTTATTTACATGTTTAAGCTATACGTATGTGAGTGGTGTTCGTTCTGACGATGATTCCGTGGTCTTGGACGTACAGTTGGAGGAAACAGCTCCTCCTGCAGCTCCTGCCCAACCTGCGGCACCGGCAAGTCCTGCTGATGCACCAGCGCAGTAAGGTATTTCATAAAAATATGTGGGGGCTTCGG
Source organism: uncultured Desulfovibrionaceae bacterium (assembly GCA_964370015.1). GTDB lineage: Bacteria > Desulfobacterota > Desulfovibrionia > Desulfovibrionales > Desulfovibrionaceae > CAYJAD01. The sequence goes on from CAYJHD010000063.1 coordinate 7,101, forward strand.
CCCCCTTTTTTTTCGTCGTGTCATGAGAGGTAAGTTATGGAACATTCTTTTGGACATATGCCTTTTGCACTTTTAGTACAGCAAAGAAGTCCGCTTTCTCAAAAGGAAGACGACTCTTTGCAAAGTGGCACCGTAAAGAATAAAAATGTGCCGTCTATTGCTCCTGTTTTGTCGCAAAGCTCTCGTGCGGAAAATGTGACGCAAACAGATGATACAGACCTTTTTTTGCAAGCCATGGGGTCTTTGGTGCAAGCAGAAGCCAAGGCTGTATTACCACGCAAAAAAACTGTTTCTCGTAAAAAGCATATGCAGACAGTGCAATCCAAAAAACAAAAGGCCTCCCCCTCAGCGGGACTTGTGCCTTTAAGTGAAAGCTTTGCGCAATTACTTTCTCCTTCTGGCAAAGATGGGCGCGGGCAAAAGGGGGGTGGTGATATAATCATGGCAGACACCATGCCCAAAGAAACTTCCACACCGCAAACGACTTTACAGCACGAAGAGGGCGATATGACCATGGATAGTTTGCTTTCCGCGCAGAAGGCTGTGGCAAATGGCAATGATGCTGAAGGTATGGATGCCTTTTTCACTGCCATGAAGGAAGTGAGTCCTTTGGCCGGTAAAGGGCGTGATATAGCCCCAGAAGTGCAACCTCAAACGTCAGCAGGGCAAGCGCAAGATGCTTTTGCGTTAATGATGGAAAAGAAGCTAGAATTTGCTTTGGCACTCAAAGGGGAATACATGGAGGGTCATGTGGTGGGTCTTGATGAACTCACCATGAATAATTTGCGTGCAGGTGTGTATAGCCCCGAAGCGCATCTGGATTTGCATGGTTTGAATGCCATGCAAGCCTATTCAGCCATGTCGGGCTTTTTTAAAGGAGCATGGTATAAAGGCCTTCGCACCTTATTACTCATACCTGGGCGCGGAAAGAATTCCCCCAATGGAGTGAGTGTGTTACGTGAAAAGGTACAGCTATGGCTCACGCAAGATCCCTTTAAAAGAGTGGTGTTGGCTTTTTGTACGGCACAGCCGGTGGATGGCGGGCCAGGTACAGTATATGTGCTTTTACGAAAATATAAGAAAAAAGGGAAAGTCTGCTGGGAAAGACTGCCTACGGATCCTGATTTATACTAATATTTGATTGGGCTTTGTTCTTGAATGTTTAAAAATAGCTGAGTGCGCGAAGTATGAAGTGTGGAACGTATGTTTGCACCCATTTTTCAGGCCAAAATACAAGTGTGCTTTTGCCGTCCTCCATGTTTTGTATGAGGGCATCAAACTCTTTTCCTTGCGCATTGAGAGTTACGGTCACAAGGCTTATGGGCGCGTCGTGGATAATTTGCTGAATCGTTCCTTCTAAAAGCGTACCTTGAGCGGTTAAGTAGACGGGGCCCTGTAAAGTGAGCTTTACGGCTTCTTCTTGTGGTAATTGTGCTGTGGCTTGGAGTTTTGTATTGGTACTTGGTAACAGGCTAAAAGCAATGGTGTCTTTTTGTACCACCTGACCTGCCAAGGGCACATCTCCCACAATATATCCGTCGGCAGGGGCTGTGAGCTGGTCGGATATACTCTCCATATTCACGTTGTCGAAGGGTATGGTAGTAAGGCCCTGAGCCATACGTTGAGCGCGCAATTTATATAAAACACTTTCAATGTTTGAGCGGTTGCGACTGGCATATTCGTGGGCGGCGCGCGCTTGGTCTAACCGTTGACGTGCATGCTGTTCCGCTTGCTTTGCGGTTTGTGTTGGTGTTTGCATGCCACGCACATAGAGCAAAGTTTTGGCATGGGTAACGGAGAGTTTTTCCATGAGTTCATGCTTGGCATTTTCTTCCTGGCGAGCCAAAGCCACCCTTTGTATCATGTCAGCTTCTTCGCTTTGCGCCTTTTCTATGATTTGACTTCTTTGAGCGTCATTGAGTGGGCTTTGAGGTAATGCGCCGCGCACAAGGGCATTGGCGTGGGGTAGCTGGCTTGTGTAGGCGGATAAGTCTAGACGAGCCAAGAGGCTACCTTGTTCTACTTTTGAACCGTGTGCAACGAATACTTCGGTGAAGGCCACACTGAGTGGGGTTGTGACATGTAGTACCACAGGAGAAATGCGGTGCTGTGTGTTAACAATGCGCCCTTGATGTAAGAAAAAGCCCATACCCATGAGAAAGAGAGCTACAGCACATATCACAAGGATGAAAAGCTGTTTCTTGGAACGCAAAGGTCTTTTTTGCTCAGAAGGGGGCATCTCTAGTACAGGCGACATGGCATTTCCTTAAAAATCTGAAGCAAGCTCAGAGTTTACGTTATACGTGTACGCAGGGTGTGACGCATAGATGGTACAATGCTCTTTGTAAGTAAAGGAATGAAGTCATGATAGACAAAAAAATCACATGCTTCAAGGGCTTTTTTAAGCCTTGTCATGCTCATGATCATCGGTGAGGCTTTCTTGACACCCATAGGTGTGGTTGAAGGCCTCCTCAGCCATGGAGTCCCCAATGAGATACATTTCTTCTTTTTTACAAAAAATATGATCTGGGTCAGGGTTAACATGCATATTGCCATCTCTGTCTTGCAAAGCTACCACGTTACATCCTGTGAGGCCGCGTATACCGCTGTCGATGAGAGATTGGCCTTGTAATTTGCCACCCACTTTGCAGCGAAAAATCTTAAGACCTTCATTGAGCATGAACACTTTTCCCGGAGCAAGTAAGTTGACAATGCTACTGGTCATCATGGATGCCAAGGAAAGCACAAGGTCTGCCCCTGCGGCGTGCAGGATGCCAATATTTCTATCAAGGTTAGCACGGCTAATAATTTGTATATCTGGGCGTAAGCGACGGCAATATAATGTCAGATAGATGTTGGTATCGTCATCATGGGTGGTAATAATCACCGATGGGCTGGTGCGTAATCCGGCTTCCTCAAGAGTATCAATGTCGGCGGCATCACCAAAAATGATATGCTCTCTGCTTACATGATCGCCCATGCGCGTTTTCTTTTCCACAAAGCGATAGTCACGCCCAAGGCTCTCAAGATATTGCGCGGCAGAAATTCCCACACGTCCGCATCCCAAAATAACCACAGGGGCATCACCTTGTGGTGTGGGTTTACGTAAAAATTTGTCCACATCTTGCATTTGCTCTTGGGTGCCGGCCATAACCAATACAGATGCATCAGTAAAAATCGTCTGAGGGTGGGCTTGAACAAATTTTCCTCTTTCCCATAGTCCAACCACGTTGACACCCGTTTGTGCTCTCAAACCGCAATCCATGAGGCTTTTTCCCACCAAAGCAGTACGCATGGCAGGAGCTTCTGCAATGACGAGTTTTCCGTATTCGCTGATGATACTGGTGGGAGATTTGGCATTGAGCACACGTCTGGCAAGGGCCGTACCTAAGAGTTTGTGGAATTGTACCACATGTGTGGCTCCGGCAAGGCTTAAAATATCTAAAGCATCATCACTTTGCACGCTGGTAGTAATGGGAACATGGGCATCCACATCTCGAGCGGTGAATGTGATGTTGGTATTACGCATATCACTATCAAGCGCCACCAACATGGCTGCTTTAGACAGGCAAAGATTTTTATACACAGCACTGTCATCATGGTCTCCCATGATGGTTTCATAACCTTGATCTATAAGGTCGAGAGTTCCTTGACTGTCATTGCATAAAAGCACGCATTGAGTGCCGTAACGCTCTAATTCATCAATGGTGTTAAGCGTTAAAGGGCTTATGCCCACAAAAATCACATGATTTTGAGTAGAAGCTGGAAGCTTTCGTGGTGTGGAGCGTTTTTTTTGCGCTTCGAGCCATGGAGCATAGAAATATTGGATAAAAGTAAAGGGGAGCATGACAAGCAAAAGAATAACACCCGACATCAGCACAATAATAGAGAAAAAGCGCCCCATATCCGAAGTGAAAGTAATGTCGCCAAAACCCAATGTGGACATGACAGTTAATGTCCAGTAGACGCCTGTGGTCCAAGAGTAGGAGCGCCCTTCAAATTGCATAATATAATGGAAAACAATGCTATAGGCGGCAATGAGGAAAATAAGGAGCATTATGAAACGTAATAAGAAAAACATATTACGCTTAGCACCGCGGGTTTGCAAAAAGATACTGAGCTGAGATGATAAAAATTTCATGTATTTCCTCAAAAGAGAGATGCGTCAGAATACGCTGTACGTAGACTTTTGTGTTGTACTAAGCACATTAAAGCGCAAAGAGTATAAGTCATAGGCGTGTGAAAGGCAAGTGTGATACAAAAACATGGTTTTAAGGAGATACCTACCATGGGTGCATATACTATTCATGAAAATACTGTGAATAGTATGAGGAGATAATAGAGCTTTGTTTGGCTGTCAGTAGATCTTTCGGATGTATTTATGCAGGAATGAAATTGCATGTTACCATTCCTACATAAATACAGTATTGTAATTTGAATTATGAATCTGTGGCTGCTTTTGCGGCTACTTCTTCCATGGTGTCCATTTCTGTCAGGGTTTGATCTGCTTCTTCAAAAGCACCAGCTTGAGCAAGGCTGGCAGCCACCATGGCCCCCTCAAGTTTATCTGAAAGGCTTAAGCTTAAGCTATTCACAAGTAAATCTACATCCACCGGTTTGGGAAGTATAGTGTACGCGCCTGTAAAGTTGGTGTCATCCATATGCTCATGATCTTCGTGATCACTGATGAGGATAAGCTGTTTATCTGGATAACGCGTTTTTATTTCTTGAAGGAGCGCATATTCATGAGCTGCGGCCAAATCAAGACATAAGACAATAAGATCTATGGACTCGGGTGCTTGTAAAATTTGCAAACACTGCTCGGCGGTATGTGCTTGTTGTATGGCATACTTTTCTGTCATGAGGGCTTTGGCTAACACGTCATTGCTTTTCTGATCACTGTCCACAAGTAAGATGGTAATGTTTTCCATGGTCATCTCCTAAGGT
>CAYJHD010000064.1:0-12005 GCA_964370015.1 uncultured Desulfovibrionaceae bacterium
AGTATAATGTAAGTTATATTGGAACAGTTTTTCTGGAGTGTGTGCAATGCATTGCCCTCCTTCACTTTGCAGCTACGGGAGAACAGAATGGCCAAATCACTTGATAGCCAACGCACCTATGCCTTAGTGGGTACAGGTGGCTGCGGTAAAACCTCTTTAGCAGAAATGCTTCTTTTTCAATCAGGCGTTATAAATCGCTTGGGTGCCATCGAAGAAGGTACCACCAGTCTTGACTATGAGCCGGAAGAAACACGTCGTCGTGGTTCCATTCAGCCCGGTTTTGCCACCTATCTTTGGGAAGACAATCGTCATTATATCATGGACATTCCCGGTGATGGGAATTTCGTGGGCGATATTGCCTGCCTTTTGCAAGGTACTGACGCTGTAGTATTCGTTTTGGATGCTGTGGATGGCGTACGTCCTTTGACCAAAAAGCTTTGGGAACATGTGCGTCGCGGTAATGTGAAATTACCTTCCGTGATTTTTATCAATAAAATGGATCGCGACAGAGCCGATTTTCAAATGGCTTATGATGGCATAGCCACCATGCTTGGTGCCAAGCCAGTGACCCTCTTCATGCCCATAGTGGCCGGGGAAACCTTCCTTGGTCTGGTGGATATTTTTGCCAATAAAGCTCTTATGTTTGGCGAAAATGGCGCCACCATCGAAGCTCCTGTACCTGTGGACTTAGAAGACGAAGTTTCTCTTATCCATGATATTGCCGTGGAAAACATCGCTGAATCCCACGAAGAGCTCATGGAAAAATACTTAGAAGAAGGCATGCTCAGCCCAGAAGATATAGCCATGGGTTTACGTGCTGGCGTGGCTTCCGGTGCACTTGTGCCTGTGGTTGCCGGTGCTGCCCTTGAAAATAAGGGTGGAGCGCAATTATTAAAAGTTATTCAAAAGCTTTTACCATCTCCCTTGGAGCGTGCTCCTTTTGTGGATGCAGAAGGCAACACACGCGCTAGCACCGAAGACGGTCCAGCTTCTTGCTTTATTTTCAAAACCATTGTGGATCCCTTTGCCGGCCAACTTTCCTTGGCTCGTGTTCTTTCCGGTACCATTGGCGGGGATAGCGTTTTGAAAAATTCCCGCTCTGAAGAAACAGAGCGTTTGTCCTCCTTGTCGTATTTGACGGGTAAAAACCAAACCCAGTGCAAAGATACTTTGGGGCCGGGCTCCATCATTGCCATTGGTAAGTTAAAAAATACTGCCACCGGCGATACTTTGTATGATGAAAAAGCACCCTTTGTTCTTCCCATGCCTGTGTTGCCTCCACAGCTCATTACCTATGCGCTGGAGCCCAAAGAGAAAGGTGATGAAGAAAAGGTCTTTAACTCCATACAAAAGGTTTTGGAAGAAGACATTACTTTGAAGATATCGCGCGATCCTGAGTCCGGTTGTATTTTGCTGGCAGGGATGGGGCAATTACATATTGAGCTTTCTGTGGAAAAGGCCATGCGCCGTTATAAAACAGAAATCATTTTAAAAACACCCAAGGTGCCGTATCGCGAAACTGTGCGCGGTAAATGCCAAGTGCAAGGCCGTCATAAAAAGCAATCTGGTGGTCGCGGCCAATTTGGCGATTGCTGGATAGAATTGGAAGGCTTGCCACGTGGCGAGGGCTATCAATTTGAAGACGCCATTGTGGGCGGTGTTATTCCTCGTACCTACATTCCCGCCATTGATAAAGGCATACAAGAAGCTGCGGCTCGCGGTTTCATAGCCGGTTGTCAGGTGGTGGACTTCCGCGTAAAAGTGTATGACGGCTCATACCATAATGTGGACTCCTCAGAAATGGCCTTTAAGATTGCTGGTTCCTTAGCCTTCAAGAAAGCTTTGGAAAGCTTAAAGCCTGTTCTTTTGGAACCCATTGTGACCTTGGTTGTATCGGTACCCGATGAATATATGGGTGACGTTATCGGTGACTTGTCTTCAAGACGTGGTAAGGTATTAGGCTCTGACTCTGTGGTTGGTATCACAGAAATTAAAGCCCATGTGCCCATGAGCGAAGTGTTGCGTTATGCTCCCGATTTGCGTTCCATGACGGGCGGACAAGGTGTCTTCACCATGGAATTTGCCCATTATGAAGAAGCACCCCCACCGGTGGCAGAAAAAGTTGTTGCCGAATATGAAAAATCCAAAGCAGAATAATTGTTAAAGTTGTTCATCATGTATAAAGATGCCCATGAAAATATTTTCTTGGGCATCTTTACTTTTTTTAATCCGTAGTTATCTGATTAGATATGGTCTCTTGCGTTTTGCCGCTTAAGAGGCTGGCCTTTTTTCTCTTCTTTGTTATGTATTAAGAGTGTTTAGCGTTTTTAAGATCGTTTTTAGCATTTGTTACCTACAACTCAAGGAGAATGAGATGAAAGATACAAAACTCACCACTGCCGCTGGTTGCCCTGTCAGTGGTGCAACCAATGTACAAACCGCCGGCAAGCGCGGGCCCATGCTTTTACAAAATGTTTGGTTTTTGGAAAAGCTGGCTCACTTTGACCGTGAAGTTATTCCAGAGCGTCGCATGCATGCCAAAGGCTCAGGGGCCTATGGCACATTCACCGTGACACATGATATTACCCAATTTACCAAAGCTGCCATTTTTTCTGAAGTTGGTAAGAAAACTGATTTATTTTTACGTTTTTCCACTGTGGCAGGCGAGCGCGGTGCGGCCGATGCCGAAAGAGATATCCGTGGCTTTGCCATAAAGTTTTATACCGAGCAGGGAAATTGGGACTTGGTGGGAAATAATACCCCCATATTTTTCATGCGTGACCCCTTAAACTTCCCAGATTTGAACCACGTGGTGAAAAGAGATCCACGCACGCATATGCATAATGCCCAAAGCAATTGGGATTTTTGGACCTTATTACCAGAAGCTTTGCACCAAGTAACGGTGCTCATGAGTGATAGAGGTATACCGGCCACTTATCGTCATATGCACGGTTTTGGTAGTCATACCTATAGTTTCCTCAATGCTAAAAATGAGCGTTATTATGTGAAGTTCCACTTCCGCACGCAACAAGGCATCAAAAATATAACCGATGCAGAGGCGCAAGCCATCATTGGTCAAGATAGAGATAGCCATCATAGAGATCTTTATGAAGCCATTGAGCGCGGTGAATTCCCGCGTTGGACGCTTTTTGTGCAAGTGCTGAGCGAAGAACAAGCCAATAAGCTTCCTTATCATCCCTTTGATTTAACAAAGGTTTGGTATCATCGTGATGCGCCCATGGTGGAAGTGGGTGTGTTAGAACTGAATAGAAATCCGGAAAATTACTTTGCCGAGGTGGAGCAAGCAGCTTTTAATCCGGCAAATATCGTACCTGGCATTGGTTTTTCACCGGATAAAATGCTACAAGGACGTTTATTTTCTTATGGCGATGCACAGCGTTATCGTTTGGGCGTAAACCATAACCTTATTCCCGTAAACAAAGCGCGTTGCCCTGTACACTCTTATCATAGAGATGGAGCCATGCGTGTGGACGGTAATTTTGGCGGAACCACTCCTTATGAGCCCAACTCTGTGGGTGAGTGGCAAAATCAGCCGGAATTTCGCGAGCCGCCTTTGGATTTAGACGGCCCAGCATGGGATTGGGATACGCGTGAAGACGATGATGATTATTTCACCCAACCTGGAAAGCTTTTCATGCTCATGAGTGAAGAGCAAAGAACGGTTCTTTTTGAAAATACAGCACGTGCCATGCAAGGATGCTCTGAGCAAGTACAGCAAAGGCACATTGATCACTGCACAAGAGCGCATGTAGATTATGGGGCCGGTGTGGCCGCAGCCTTAAAAGCATTGGCGTAGTTTTTTAAGACCAAGGAGGGGAGACCTTCCTTGGTCTTTTTTTTTGTAAAAGGATACTGGAAGCTATCTCATAATTACGCGCTAGCGTATGTTGAGGAGCTCTAGTCGTCAAACGACACTTTGACGCGGTGGCATAGTCAACGGAACAAGCCAAAAACCGCGATTTTTGGCGCAGTGATACAACATAATTTAGCGTCAGCTGAATTATGAGATGTGTTCTAGTATGATAAGTTATGGGTAGGGTTAAGAAAATATCTTGCCTTGTAATTTATACTGTTGTAGCTTTGTGGTGTGTAATAGCATTTTGTATAGCCTCGCATTGGTGTTAGTTTTATAGTATCATAAAATGTTTTCTAAGCGTGAGGAAAGTATGAGTACTGAACAGTCCCCCTTGATGCGTACATGGCCTGAAGCTCCACCTTATATGAAAATGTTTGCCGGCGGATCTGTGTTGTGGGAGCCCACAACCAATCTAACGGGTCCATATATGATGTATATATGCGTGCTGGCTGTGGTGGTTTTAGCCATATCATTTGTGCTTGTTTCCCGTTTAAGAAAAAATCAAAAAAATGATAAGGATTTCGCCTTTGAGGTGGATCCTGATACTGTCATTACCAATATTTTAGAGCGCGCCATTGAGCTTGAAACCAAATTTGACTTAGTGTGCACGCGTCCTTCTCTCAAGCAAAAACATATCCAATGCTATGGCCTGGCCATGTCTCAATTTTCAGGAAAAGAGACTTCGGCCGATGCCGACAAAAACGAGGAAGAGCAGGGTGGAAAGAAGCCTTGTAATCCGTACTTAACGTTGCGCCTTGTCCCCGATTCTTTGCCGGATGGTTGGAGTGACGCCCCCATAGATGTCTATTTGCAATTGGTGCAAAATGAACAAGGCACTTTGTATCACTTTCCAAGTTTTGTCTGCAATATTCTACACAAAGATGGCGAAATGTATATTGTTATACGACGTCCAAGCGTGCTTGGAAATTCTCAATCGCGTGAAGAAGTGCGTATTGAGCCTGCCCCCGGCGCGGTGGCTTTGGCCTCTTCGTGGTTATACGCTCGCGACAGCAATATGCTGCCGGACAAAGTGCACGGACTTGGAAAGCCCTTTGCAGTATTTCGTCCCGAAGGGGATAGTGATTTTCGTATCATTAATATTTCGGCTTGCGGTATTCGCTTGCGCTTTTTGCAAGATGATGTGGAGAAGTTGCCTTTTGCCGTGGAAAAATTCATGGAGCTGTGCTTATTCTTGGCGGTGAATACGCCGCACGAAAAGAATAATCGGCTTATGTTGTGGTTAAAGGCGGAGTGTAAAGGGCTTGCTCCTTGTACAGATCCCGACTGCGTGGATGTACGCTTTTCCTTCACCCACTGGCAGCAAGTGTATGAACGCAGTGAAAATATAGCTTGGAATGAAGCTGTGGTTGCCACGCGCGTGCCACCGGTGATGCATTGGATTATGAACAGCGCCTATGGCATGTATGGCGACAGACATATTATTGATAATGCCAAAACGGAGCCCAAAGAGGGAAATTAACTCTGGCAGTGCTGGGTAATCCACGCGGCAAAATGCTTTTCTGCTTTTTCAAGAGGCATGGCTATGATGCAAGGTACTTCATAGCTATGCCTTTCTTGTATTGTCTGGCTTAAGGCTTCAAATTGCTCTTTGGTGCTTTGGAAGAGGCAGATGCATTCTTGGGCATGCTCTATGTTTCCCTGCCAGTGATAGATGGAGTACGCGCCGGGGATGATGTTGGCTCCTGCGGCCAACCCAGCCTCTACCACGTGACTGGCAATGTCCTTGGCTTCTTGCATGGATGGCATGGTGGTGTAAACAAGTAACATGGTGTCTCCTTGGTTAGGGTGTGGAAGGGGTATTTTACCTTGATACGAAGTATTTTGCCGTATTTTTTTTCTTTTGCCCATGTGTTTGTCACAGAAAAAATTCGGCTTCATTTAGTTGATATACGCTTTCCATGGGGGAAGGAAATACAAGATTTTTCTTTGCTTCTCCAAAATATTCTTGACAGAAGAAGCATTGTATACAATACTCACCCAATGCAACAAAGAAATAACAACAAAGCTTTTTTTAGCAACTATTATTATTACCTGCCAGTACATGTACGGAGCGGGACTTTGTTGTAGCTAAAAAATAACATGATGCAATATAAGCCGTTTCCGTGTGGAAGCGGCTTTTTTTTTGTGGCACATTATTGAAGAGAGGGTAGTATGGAAATCATCATTTGGGGCGCATACATTGCGGTATTTTTCTTTTTGGCGCGTATGGGCGCCGGTAAAGACGCTTTATTGAGCGGTAAAGTGGGCTTTGGTGTGCAATCTTTGGCTTATGTGGCCACCTATATTTCTGCTGTGGCGCTCATAGGCTTTGGTGGATTGGCTCATAAGTACGGCCTGCAAATGATGCTTATTGCCTTGGGGAATGTGCTTTTAGGTACGTTGTTTGTGTACTATGTTTTGGCGTGGCCCACCAAGCAGTTGCAAATGAAGTTGGGCGCGCGCACACCGGCGCAATTGCTCTCCTTAGGGCATAATGCACCTTTTTTGCGCAAGATTTTAGGCTTTATCTTTGCTTTCTTCCTTTCCGTATACGCGGCCGCTGTCATTAAAGGTGCAGCCATGATGCTGACGGAAATTTTCCCCTTGGATAAAGAAGCATGCATTTGGTTGTTGGCTGCTGTGGTGGGCTTGGCTGTGCTGTGGGGCGGTATGCGTGGCGTTTTATTGACCGAAGCCATGCAGGGTGCCATCATGCTCTTTGGCATAGGTCTTTTGGCCTATGAAGTGCTTTCTTTGGTGGGCGGCCCTGTGGACGGCGTGAAGTCTTTAGCTCTTTTGCCCGCCACACCAGAAGCAAATAATGGCTTTACTTCGCTCTCATCGGGTGATTCTGGCATGTTTATTTGGTCCTTGGTGGTGGTGACTTCTGTGGCAGTATGGGCGCAACCACAAATGATACAACGCCACTTCGCGTTGCAAAGTAAGAAAGAAGTGCAAAAAGCCGCGTTGTTGGCTTCGGGTGTTCTCTTGCTTATCGTGGGCGGGATGTACTTTATTGCTTCCCTTTCGCGTCTTATCTTACCTGAAATGGCTAGCAGTGATGCCGTTATTCCTGCTTTGGTGCATCAACTTTTGCCGGGTGTGGGTAAGCAAATTTTTAGCTTAGCCATTATTTCTGCCTCCATTTCCACATGTACGGCGTTGTTTCATATTGCTTCATCGTCGTTAACAGAAGATATTTTTAGTAAAAAGACCAATAAGGTGAGCTGGTTTTGTGCCATTATGGCTTGTGTGCTTGTGAGCGCGGTGACAGCGCAAATTGAAGGTAAAATAATTTCACTCATTTACACCACGAGCTGGAGTGTCATCGGTGCCACGGCTTTTGTGCCTTACATTAGTCTAGTGCTTTTTAAGCATGCACACGCCAAGGCCGCCACGGCTTCGGCTGTGGCTGGTGCCGTGTCTTGTATAGGTTTTTATCTTGTGGTATCTCCACGTACAGCTTTGATTATGTTGGAAGGTTTACCCACATTTGTACAACAATGGCCTCCCTTTGTGGTGGGGCTGACCGTATCAGCTTTGGTGTACGCTGGGCTTAGTTTACGTGTAGGTATGCCAAGAACGGCCAAAGAAGGTTTTTAGATATGAAGGCGCATGGATGCTAGAAATAGTGCCATGCGCATGTCTTTTTATATGCGGAGGGGAGAATGACTAAATCACTGAAAAAGCGTGCGGCTCTGGTGCAAGAGGCTTTGGCCACCAAGTATCCTGAGCCGGAAACACACCTTCATGCCGAGACCGCATGGCAACTTCTAGTGGCTGTGGTATTATCGGCTCAATGCACCGATGCGCGAGTAAATATGGTGACGCCGCATTTATTTGCGCGCTGGCCCGACGCAAAAGCATTGGCAGACGCCCCCATAGCCGAAGTGGAAGAAGTTATTCGCTCCACAGGTTTTTATAGAAATAAAGCTAAAAATATTGTGGCGGCGGCGCAACGGGTCATGCAGGTGTATGGGGGCGAAGTGCCTCCTCGTTTGGCAGATTTAATTACCCTTGGCGGCGTGGCGCGTAAGACGGCCAATGTGGTGCTCTGGAGTGCCTTTGGCATCAATGAAGGCATTGCCATTGATACCCACGTGGGGCGCATTGCTTTTAGATTAGGTTTAACCAAAAGCACAGCTCCTGCCACGGTGGAGCAGGATTTAATGGTACTTTTTCCGCAAGAAGAGTGGGGACGAGTGAACCATCGCATGGTGTGGTTTGGCCGTCATGTGTGTGATGCGCGTAAGCCATTATGCGAACAATGTGAAATGCAAGATTTTTGCCCAAAGGTGCCATGGATATCACCTCATAAAGCATAAAATTCACAAGAAAAGTATGAAGACCATGCTTGTATAGGAAAGGCTTTTGTGCTAGACATTTTGCATCGATATATTATGCATTATTTTTTTCGTAATGCTATAAACAAAAGTTTAGGAGCACACAGTGGAAACACTTTTGCAAACGCCTTTAACTGCATGGCATAAAGCGCAAGGCGCTAAAACAGCCGGTTTTGCAGGCTGGGATATGCCCATTCAGTACGCGGGTATTTTAGCTGAGCATGAGCATACTCGCACTAAAGCCTCCATTTTTGACATTTGTCACATGGGGGAATTTCTTATTCATGGCACAGGAGCCGCTAAAGCTCTTTCCGAAGCTGTGACCCACAATCTTGAAACCCTTAAGCCCGGTAAATGCCGCTACGGTTTTTTGCTCAATGAGCAAGGCAATATGCTGGATGACCTCATTGTCTATCGCTTAGAAGAAGACTCTTTTATGCTGGTGGTCAATGGGGCTTGCGCCGCTGGCGACTTTGCCGCTTTGCAACAACGTATGCCTGAAGGTGTTACCCTTGAAGATGTATCTGACAAAACTGCCAAGATAGACTTACAAGGTCCAGAGTCCATTGAAGTTTTAGAAGCTTTGATGGGTGAATCTTTCCGCCATTTGGGCTATTTCTCTTTTGAATACCGCGATTTCATGGGCGAAAAAATGCTTATTAGCCGCACTGGTTATACCGGTGAACTGGGTTATGAGTTGTATTTACCTTGGGAAAAAGCTTTACCTTTGTGGGAAAAGCTTTTACAAGATGCCCGCGTAAAGCCTGCTGGCCTGGGTGCTCGCGATACTTTGCGTTTGGAAGCTGGCTTACCTTTATATGGGCATGAGCTGGATGATAAGCACAATCCCACCGAAGCCGGCATGGGAAAAATGCTTACTTCCTTGGCTCCCTATGTGGGACATGAGCATGCTGGTCAAGTGGGTGAAGTTTTATTACCTTTACGCATTGAAGGGCGCAGAGCCGCTCGCGCCGGTGATAAAATATGTGTAGCCGACGGACAAGAAGTGGGCGTGGTGACCAGTGGGTCCTTTGCTCCTTCTTTGGGATATGTTGTTGCTTTTGCTTGGGTTGCCGTTGAGCATGCCGGTAAAACAGAATTTTTGGTGAAGGCGGCTAAAACCTCCTTGCCAGCCACTGTAGTTGCCTTACCGTTCTACGATAAGGGCACTGCCAGAACAAAATTATAAAATTTATTTAGAGAGGGACGTATAATGTCTAATCCATCTGATTTGTTGTATGATAAAACCCACGAATGGGTACGTATTGAAGGCGACGAGGCTGTTATTGGCATTACGAGTTTTGCTCAAGAAGCTCTTGGCGATATCACCTATGTGGACCTTCCAGAAGAAGGCGCTGTTCTTACTGCCGGTGAAGAATTTGGCTCCATTGAGTCTGTAAAGGCTGCCAGCGAGCTATATGCTCCCATCAGCGGTGAAGTTGTGGCTGTTAATGAATCCATTAACGATGCCCCTGAAACCGTAAACAGCGATCCTTACGGTGCTGCTTGGATGTTGCGCATTAAAATTTCCGGTAAGCCTGAAGGTTTACTTGAAGTTGCAGAATACGAAGAATTTTGCGCTTCTGAAGCCCATTAATAGTTTTTAATTCTTTGAGAGGAGCTTATGGCAAACACATGTGACCTAGGTCACAGTAAAGTACGTGTCTGTTTTGTAAGCTCCTCTTTGTTTTTGTAATTTTTTTCTTTCATCCCGTCGCTCCACTGGGGCGATATAAAGCAAAGGCTGGTGAATATGCCCTTTGTCCCTCATACTGAAGCCGAACTGCAAGCCATGCTTGCAACCGTTGGCGTAAAGACCTTGGATGATTTGTTTGCTGATATCAAACCGTCCATGCGTCCCAAATCCTTTAATTTACCCAAAGGTCAAAGCGAAATGGCTGTGTGCTCTCACTTGGAAGCCCTTGCAGCCAAAAACGCACATACCATGACATCTTTTTTAGGTGCTGGTTTTTATGACCATTCCATACCTAAAGCTGTGGATGCGCTTGCTTCTCGCGGTGAATTTTATACTGCCTACACACCTTATCAGCCAGAATCTTCACAAGGTACTTTACAAGCCATTTTTGAATATCAAACAGCCGTAACACGTCTTTTTGGTATGGATTGCTCCAATGCTTCTGTGTACGATGGTGGCTCTGCTTTATTTGAAGCATCCCTCATGGCCATGCGCCAAACCAAACGCAAGAAGATTGTCATTGATGGTGGCGTGAACCCCATTTGGCGTACCATGGTGAAGGATTACTCCAGTAATTTGACCATGGAAATTGTGGAAGTGGCGCATAAGAACGGTCGTCCTGACATGGAAGGCCTCAAAGCCGCCATGGACAACACCTGCGCCGCTGTCATTGCCCAAAACCCCAACTTCTTTGGTGCCATCGAGGATTATAGCGAACTTTTTGCCCATGCCAAGAGCCAAAAAGTGCTTTCCATCATGTCCGTATATCCCATCATGCAAGCTCTTATTAAGACTGCCGGTGAAATGGGTGCAGACGTGGCCGTGGCCGATGGTCAAGCGTTAGGCATGCCTTTATCCTTTGGTGGTCCTTACCTTGGTATCATGACTTGCCGCAAAGAATATATCCGTCAGTTCCCCGGCCGTATTTGCGGTCGTACCGTGGATGTGGACGGAAAAACCGGTTACGTGCTTACTTTGCAAGCTCGTGAACAGCATATTCGTCGTGCTAAAGCAACGTCTAACATTTGCTCCAACCAATCCTTATGCGCCTTGCGTAGCCTCATGTACCTAGCTCTTTTGGGCACTGAAGGTCTACAACGTGTGGCTCTTTTGGGTATGGAAAATGCCCGTTATGCAGCAGAGCAGTGGACCAGCATTCCTGGTGTAAGCCTTTTACATGATGCCCCTTATGGCAATGAATTTGCGCTTACCTTGCCTTGTTCTGCCAAGGAATTGGCCGGAAAGATGTTGGAACATGGTTTTGCCATTGGTTATCCTGTGGATCGCCATTATGAAGGTATGGACAATGTGCTCTTGGTGGCTTGCACAGAAAAAACCACCACAGCGCAAATTGATGCCATGATCAGTGCAGTAAAAGGAGTTCTCGCATGAAATCAATCTATGAAAAATCCGTAGCCGGTCGCACAGGTGTGCTTCCTCATGCGCCTACAAAAAGCGCTAAGGACTTGCTTCCTCAAGGACTTTTGCGTCAGAATTCTTTGAATATGCCTGAGCTTTCTGAATTGGACGTGGTGCGCCACTTTACTTTGCTTTCGCAACAAAACTACAGTGTGGATAGCAATTTCTATCCCTTGGGTTCTTGTACCATGAAGTACAATCCCAAGTTCACCGAAGCCATGGGCGCTTTGCCCGGTTTTGCCAATGTGCATCCGGCTTTAGCTCAACTCCCCGGCGGTGAAGCTTACACACAAGGTGCTTTGGAATGCATCTGGCATTTTGAACAGCTCATGTGCGAAATCACCGGTATGGCTGGATATACCATGCAGCCCATGGCCGGTGCTCATGGCGAGTTTACCGGTGTACAACTTATTGCCGCCTATCATCGCGATAAAGGCAATAAGAAGACTAAAATCATTTGTCCCGACGCCGCCCATGGCACTAACCCTGCTTCGGCAGTGCTTGGTGGCTATGAAGTGGTAAATATCGTTTCCAAAGACGGTATCATCGACCCAGAGGCTCTCATTGCTGCTCTTGACGATGAAGTGGCCGGCATCATGATGACTTGCCCCAACACCCTTGGTATTTTCGAAGATCACTTGGAACTTATCGTGGAAAAAATGCGCTCCGT
>CAYJHD010000065.1:0-11621 GCA_964370015.1 uncultured Desulfovibrionaceae bacterium
CCAATTGGTCGGCGCAAGTGCTGTCTGAGCGACAAGTGGTGTATGCCGCCACCGACGCATGGGTGGGTAGGCAAGTGTTTTTGCGCATGGAAGAGTTGGGGTTAGTATAGTTTAGGGATTTTTTAAGCGAAGCTATAACACCGATACTTATAACAGGGCTGAAAACGTGAGTTTTTGGTCCTGTTTTTTTGTAATGTATATAAGCATGGCTAGCTGCTTAAAAAAACAATTATGGCAAAATAAGCTGTAAATTTCATTAACCTGTTCTAAACCCAATTGGTAAGGGCTTAAGGGTGGCTAACGCGCCCCCCTGGCAGCCCTTACTAACCCGCCTCCCCCGCGTGTAGCCTTGCTGTGGCCAGTCCTTTCGGGACTATCTGTTCGCAAGCTCACAGATGATTCCCTACAGGCCATGACTTACATGGTAAGTCACGGGGCACAGCTGCGGCGATGCCGCCGTTGAGAGTTGAATTGTTTGGCGCAAAGGATATTTTTTTGAAGTGGTACTTTATTATGGTAACTATCTATTGCCGCACAGCTGTGACGGTTTGGGCGTTGAGAAATGAATGGTTTGGCGTAAAATGCTCTTTTAGTAAGGGCTGGCTATGGAAGACATCACTTTTTTATGAGTGCTATTTAAAGTGGATGAAAAAAAGCTGAAAGTAGCCCTTAGGTGTGACACAGTCACATTGCCGCACTAATATCGTATAAGTACCATTCACATGGCCATGAAAAGTTTTTGGAAAAGGGGTGTGGGGAAAGAACCTTTTTCCAAAAAGGTTTTTCCCCACCAAATCCCATTCCACCAAAAAAACACTAAATCCTAATAATCCACTTTTATGAGACTTAAACCTTGCGGCGGCGCGCAGGCCGGTGCTGAAGGGCGATGCTTAGCTTCCAGCAGGGCGGGGATGTTTTTTGCCTCAAAACGCCCTTGCCCCACGGCCACGAGGAGTCCTGTGATGTTGCGAACCATTTGCTTAAGAAAACCATCGGCTTCCACGCAAAGGGTGAGCAGATGCGGGTGCTGGAGGTTGCAGGCCCATGGGGAACCTTGGGTGAGCGTGATGCTGTGTATGGTGCGCACGGTATCTTCCATGGGGGTTCCTACGTTTTGTAGGGAGGCAAAGTCATGCGAGCCTTGTAGGTAGGGTAAGGCTTTGAGCATGGCGTCAAGATGTAGCTTGCCGGGTGCCCAGACAAAAGGACGAAGACGCGGCGGTAGGAAGTTGCGTTGCGACCAAAGGGTGTAGGCATAGGTCTTTTTTTGGGTGGAAAAACGACTGTGGAAAGAGTCATCCACTTTTTCCACCTTATATACGCAAATGTCGTGGGGGAGCCGCGCGTGGAAGATATTTTCCCAGGCTTCACACGTTTTTTCTTTGCATTGGGGGGGCAGGGTGAAGTGCATCACTTGCCCTTCGGCATGTACTCCGGCATCGGTGCGCCCTGCACCATAAATGCGTATGGGCAGGTCACAAACGGTGTGGAGCACCTTTTCCAGCTCCCCTTGAATGGTGAGGGGAGCTTTGGCTTTTTCTTGTATTTGCCAACCAGCATAGCGCGTGCCCACATAACTTAGGGTGCATTTATAACGAAACATGGGACAGCGACGTAAATTTATTGTTGCAAACGCATGCGGCTGAGCAATTCAGTGAGCTTGGCTGTTTTCACAGGATTCATATAGCTGAGAATTTCACCGGATTGCTTGGCTTTCATGCTCACGAGAATTTTAGCGGCAATGGCTTCGTCCACGTTTTCAAGGGCGGCACCGGCTTGACGCGGCTTCATGTTGGCGTACATGTTGATGAGCGTGTTCACCTTTTCGCCTTCCACGTTTTTGGCTTCTTTAAGCATGCCTTGCACGTTCTTTTCTGCCGCTTGGAGCTCTTTTAATCTTTGCTCCATTTGCTTTTGGAGCATGAGGATTTCTTGCTCGCGGCGCGCCAGCTCTTGTTGCTTACGATTGGGGTCTTCCGGCGGCATGTAGGCATCTAGCTTAGGCGCAGGAGGATTGGTGGTGGGCACCAATAAATTCTCTGTGGCAGACATACCCAATTGCGGGCCGGCTGTTCCGGCGGGAAGTACTTGCGCTGGCGGTGTGAAGGCACCCACGGTACCGGTTTTGGGCGCAGGCGGTGGCGGTACGGTGAGGGGAGTATCCAGCGTGGCGGCATAGGCCACTTGGTCTACGCCAAGGCGCGGAATGGGCAAGGAGGTGATGGAAAGGACATTATCCCACCACGAAACATCTTCTTGAGCCGGCTTTTCTGCTTTGGGCTTTTGTGCCGGGGCAGTGGGAGCTTTGGAGGAAGTGGCCTGTAAATGTTGCTCTAGGCGATTGGCGTAGGCCATTTTAGATTCAGATCTATAGGCAAGGGCGGCGCGCACGGCGGCAGAGCCTTGAGGGGCTGGGCCGTCATGGTTCATTGAGGCTTGCGTTGCGGCTTGTGCGGCATTTTCTGTGGCGGCTTCGGGTGCAGGGCTTTGTGGTTCAGCGGTGTTTTCAGCTGTCAAAGACTTGTCATTGGGCATGTCAATGCCGTCTCCCAAGACCCATTGTTGGTAGGATTGCGTAAGAGAGCTGACAATGCCCATGTCTGGAAGGGTAAAGCCAAAGCCAAGAGCCAAAAAAATGGCAATTTTTAGCGAACCAAGCCCCATGAGGGCGTGGCAGATTTTAAAGAGGGACCATGTTGAAACGTAACGTTGCTGCTTCATCGTTGGTTTTTCTTTCCTGTTCTTTTTCTGCCGCATAGTGACGCTCCTGCTGTTTTTCCTTGAGCTTTTCTAAAACTTTCTTTTCTTTAGCTCGTATAAGCACCATTTCTTTACACTGATTTACACTTTCATGCAATTGCATCAGTCTGGTATAACTTTGATGAAGGTCTGTTTGTAAGCCTTTGATAAAGTTTTCTAAAACCCAGCGGGAGGCAGCGTCTTGGGTTCTGTTTTGGCACATGCTGGCTTCATTTTCTTGCAATTGGTTTTGTATGGCCACAAAACGCGCTTCTTCTTGCTGTTGCATTTGCATGGCTTTGCCAAGACGCACCTTGGCTTCATCCTCAAGCATTTGCCGGTAATCAAGAATTTTTTGCATGGAAAAGACAAAGGACATGGCACCACCTGTTAATAAAATGACTGGTGGAAAGAGAGTTGCAAAAGTCTTGCCAAAGGGAACCCTTGAGGGGCAGAGCTTGCCTTTTGTAAGCATCATAGCTACATTCACAAAAAAATTGTATAGGTGACATCATGGAAACCCCTTCTTATTGCATTATCGGTCAGCCCTTGGGGCACTCATTAAGTCCGCTTTTTCATACGGAAGCTTTTAAGCAGCTGGAGTATGAGGGTACTTTTACGGCTTGCCCTTTAGAGGCGGATCAAGTGCGCTCTTTTGTGCAGGATTTTCGCCAAGGGGCCCATGTGGGGGCTTGTGTGACCATTCCGCATAAACAGGCTGTGCTTGAGCTGGTGGATGAGTTGACGCCTAGGGCTAAAAGTGTGGGCGCTGTGAATACCCTTTACATGGAAGGAAAGGTGCTGTGGGGCGATAATACCGATGTGCAGGGCTTTTTGTATCCCTTGCTTGAGCGCAGAATTCCCAGCAGAGCCATGATTTTGGGGGCTGGGGGCGCGGCTCGTGCCATCATTGTGGGGCTTAAGCAATTACGTAGCGCCGGCATGAATAGAATTTTTATCAGTACGCGAGATATGGCCAAA
Organism: uncultured Desulfovibrionaceae bacterium; assembly: GCA_964370015.1. Taxonomy (GTDB): domain Bacteria; phylum Desulfobacterota; class Desulfovibrionia; order Desulfovibrionales; family Desulfovibrionaceae; genus CAYJAD01. Next base: position 3,721 of record CAYJHD010000065.1, read on the forward strand.
GCAGAAGCCTTGGCAGAAGAATTTTCTTTAACGGCGGTGGCGTGGGAAAAGCGGCATACCATAAAATCCCCGTGGCTTATCAATACCACTCCTTTGGGTATGCAGGGCCCATATGAAGACGAAAGTCCTTTTGCGCAAAAACACCTGGTGCAGAATGTGGAAAAGCACAGCTTGGCCTATGATATAGTGTATAATCCCTTGGAAACGCGTTTTTTGCGTGAGGCCGCCGCCGCCGGCTGGGCCGTGCAAGATGGCCTTGATATGTTTGTGGCGCAGGCTTTGGAACAAGAAAAAATCTGGCTGGGTAAAAGCGCAGACTTTGCCACCATGCGTGCTTTTGTTCTGCAAAAATTAGCCGCCAAGTGAGCCTTTTGGCCCGTGTAGCACTTGCCCCAGAGGTAGGGACAGGTAAAGTTCCATGAGCTCTTTTCTTTGGGCCTCATGCGAAATCATTTGCAAAAAACGCTGCACTTTGTAGGAAGTGATGCGCAAAAAGGGCTTTAAAGCCACATCTGGCCTTTGCAATACCGCTTCATAAACGGCATTGGCCCATGCAATAATGTCTTGTGGTTCCAAAGGGGGTAAGCCTTCTTGGCTGGAGTTGGCAAGGGCACTGTGTTTTTGCGCGCTATGAATGTCGCTTGGTAAGCCTAGGTATTGTAAGAGACGTTGTGTGGCAAGGGCGTGATAGTGCACATTGGTGGGTCTATGAAAATAGCGATACTTACAAAGAATTTGTGCAGAATTGCTGATGCGTAAGGGTGTGGTGAAGAGCACATCCAGCCAAAAGGCATAGTCCTCCGCGCGTAAAAGTGTGGTGTCATAGCGCAGGTCGTGACTTGCCACATGAGAAAGGCGCACACAGGCAGTGGCACTAAGGATGGGGCTCATCCATAGGGATTGAGCTTTGAGGGCTTGATGCGACAGAGAAGGCTTGATGGTGTGGTCTGCATCATGAAAGCATTGCAAAGCTGTGCCGTGTACGCTGATATCTTTATGCATATTCATATGGTTTATTTGTTTTTCTAGACGCTGAGGCAAGGATATGTCGTCGCCGTCCATCCACAAAAGGTATTCCACATGCTCATTTTTATGCGCCTGTAAAGCAGCCTCCAAAGCCACATTGCGAGCTTGGGGGCGACCGGTATTTTTTTCCAAGGTGATGATGCGTAAACGTGCATCTTTTTTCGCAAAAGTATGCAATATGTGCGGGCTGGCGTCGGTGGAGCCATCGTCCACCACCAGAAAAATAAAGTCTGTGAAGCTTTGATCCAAAATGGATTGCACTGCTTCAGCCAAATATTTTTCATCATTGTAGACAGTGAGAGCCACCAACGCTTTTGTCATATATGCCTGCTATATTTTTCTTTTACGTCTGATATTGCGCTCTTCCATGAGGAATTTACCCGTCACGGAGTGAGGGTCTGCCACAATGGCTTCGGGCGTGCCTTCAGCCACAATGCGCCCGCCATTTTCCCCGCCGCCGGGGCCCAAATCCAACACATGGTCAGAGGTGAGAATCACGTCGGTATTGTGCTCAATGACCACCACCGATGCGCCGCGATCCACCAATTTATGCAAGACGGTGATGAGCTTACCCACTTCATGCATATGCAGGCCCGTGGTGGGCTCATCCAAAATATACATGGTGCCGGGCAGGGATTTTTTACCAAGCTCGCGAGAAATTTTTATGCGCTGTGCCTCACCGCCCGAAAGGGTGGTGGCAGGTTGCCCCAAGCGAATATAATCCAAGCCCACGTCTTTCAATACCGAAAGGCGTCGCTCCAGCACGGGGTAATTTTCAAAGAAGGTATGGGCTTGCTCCACGGAAAGGTCCAGCACTTCGGCGATATTTAAGCCTTTATAACGCACTTCAAGGGTTTCGTGATTGTAGCGTTTGCCTTTGCATACATCGCATTGCACGTACACGTCGGGCAAAAAGTGCATTTCCACACGAATTTGTCCATCACCATTGCACGCTTCACAGCGACCACCGCGCACGTTGAAGCTAAAGCGGCTGGCCGTGTAGCCACGTTTGCGCGCATCGGCGGTGCTGGCAAAGATATTGCGTATTTCATCAAAAATCTTGGTATAGGTGGCAGGGTTGGAGCGAGGCGTACGTCCAATGGCACTTTGGTCAATGGAAACAATGCGCTCGATGCCTTCATGGCCGCTCATGCCCGCAATGGTTCCGGGTTGGTCCACACGAATGCCTTGGGATAGAGCTAAATGCTTATATAAGGTATCCACCACCAAGGAAGATTTTCCCGAGCCCGAAACTCCGGTGACGCAAGTAAGTACTCCCAGCGGAATATGGCAATCGATATTCTTGAGATTATTGGTGGTGATGCCTTTTAAGGTCAGCGTGCCTTTGCCTTCGCGTCTTTCGTCGGGCAGGGCAATGCCCATGTCGCCGCGTAAATACTTGGCGGTGAGGGTGTCGGCCTTATTCATTAAGGTGGGCACATCGCCGATGAAGACCAAATCGCCCCCAAAGGAACCGGAGCCTGGGCCCAATTCAATGACGGTGTCGGCCTCGCAAATGGTGGCTTCATCGTGCTCCACCACAAGCACAGTATTGCCGCGTTGTTGTAGGGAGCGCAATGTGCCTATGAGGCGTTCATTGTCGCGCGGATGCAAGCCAATGGAAGGTTCATCCAACACATAGGTGACGCCCACAAGGCCGGAACCTAGTTGTGAGGCCAGACGAATGCGCTGAGCTTCACCGCCGGAAAGGGTGGACATGGCGCGCCCCAAAGAAATATATTCCAAGCCCACATCATGCATGAAGCGCAAGCGATGGCGTAATTCTTTAAGCAAGGGCTCGGCAATGAGGGCGTGGCGTCCGCCAAAGGTTTGTGTTTCCAGCCATTCAATGGCTTTTTCCACCGAAAGGCGGCAAAAAGTATCAATATTGCTATCGCCCACGCGCACAGCCAGAGCTTCCGGACGCAGACGTGCTCCTTGACATTGGGGGCAATAGGTGGACTGGCGATAGCGAGAAAGGGTTTCGCGCCAAGCATCGCCATATTGCATGCCCTTTTCCAAAAGAGGCATGACGCCTGTCCAGCGTTTTTCATTGATGGGCACAGAACCTTGCGCTTCTTCGCTATTTTCTTGGGCAAAGCTTTGGCTATTATAATCGCCTTGGGCGTCCAAAGCCACATTGCCGCCCATCCAATTGCGGCGCAAACCTTGCGAACTTTGGGCAGGCTTGCCGTTGGCATCTTCGCCATAAAAGAGGGCAGACAGAGCCTTGGGGCTAAAGTCGGATAAAGGCGTGTCCAAGGTAAATTTCCAGCGTTTGCCAAGAGCCGCCAGAGCTTCTTCATAACGGGCAAACATTTTGGCTGAGGCCCAAGGTAAAAGAGCACCGCCACGTAAGGAAAGGCCCTTATTGGGGGCCACCAAGAGCGGTTCAAAATAATCCACCGTACCAAGGCCCACACAACGCGGGCAAGCACCTTGGGGGCTATTGAAGGAAAACAGTTGCGGACTGGGTGCCGGCAAGGATACGCGGCAGGTTTTACAGACCGATGTGGTGGCATGGATCACATCTTGCCCTTTGCCTCCTTTACCATTGTCGGCATCGGGCAAGTGCAAAGCAATGCGCCCTTCGCCATAACGCAAGGCCAGTTCCACCGAGTCCGCCAAGCGTCCGCGTAGGCCTTCTTTATTGACCAAACGGTCGATGACCAGGTCAATGCTGTGCTTTTTATTTTTATCCAGCGCAGGAACGTCGTCTAAGGTGAGGATTTCACCATTGACGCGCACGCGCACAAAACCTTCTGCCTTAAGTTTTTTAAAGCGATCGGCATGGGTGCCTTTTTGGTGTTCCACCAAGGGAGCCATGAGGATAAACTTGGTGCCAATGGGCATTTGCAAAATATCTTCGATGATTTCATCGGCGGCGCGGGCTTCGATGGGCTCGTTACATTGAGGGCAATACATGCGCCCCAAGCGAGCGAAGAACACGCGCAAAAAGTCGTAAATTTCCGTGACGGTGCCCACGGTGGAGCGCGGATTGCGTGCGGTGGATTGTTGCTCCAGAGAAATGGCAGGGGATAAGCCCTCAATTTTTTCCACGGCGGGTTTGTTCATTTGTGGTAAAAATTGGCGCGCATAGGCCGAGAGGGATTCCACGTAGCGGCGTTGGCCTTCGGCATACACTATATCAAAGGCTAGGGTGGATTTACCCGAGCCAGAAGGGCCGCAAATGACCACAAGGGCATCGCGCGGAATATCCAAAGAAATATCTTTCAAATTATGGTGGCGTGCACCTTGAATGGAAATGCAATTTTTCATGGGTGAAAAGTAGTGCTTAAGTGCCGCTTTGGCAAGATGAGTGGGGGATTTTATTTTTTCTTTTGGTGCTGTATGAAAAAAGTATTTATCCCTTGGTGGAAGAAAAAAAACATAGAAGTTTCATGCTAAATACGCTAGTCTTGTCGCGCATACTAGCTAGCATCGTAAGGGTGCGTAAGGAGATGATTATGCGTGAAATTCAGGCAGAGGCCATTACCAAAACCGTGGCGGAACTCGCCATAAAAGCGTGCTGTAAACTTCCTTCGGATGTGTACCAAGCTTTTAAAGATGCCAAAGACAACGAACCCTCCCTTGTGGGACAGAGTATTTTAGAACAACTTATTCTCAATGCAGATATTGCTGCCCAAGATAGCATTCCCATTTGCCAAGATACTGGCTTAGCAGTGGTTTTTGCCGATGTGGGTCAAGATGTGCGCATTGTGGGCGGTGACTTTGAAACAGCCATTCACGATGGCATTCGCCGTGGCTACACCGATGGTTATTTACGTAAATCCTGCGTGGAAGAGCCACTTTTTGAAAGAAAAAACACCAAGGACAATGCTCCGGCCATCATTCATACGCGCATTGTACCGGGAGATACCATTCGTTTGCGCTTGGCTCCCAAGGGTGCAGGCTCTGAAAACAAAAGCATCTTAAAAATGTTGGTTCCTGCCGATGGCATTGAAGGCGTGCGTCAAGTGGTATTGGAAGCTGTAAAGTTAGCCGGCCCCAACTCGTGTCCTCCCATGGTGGTGGGTGTGGGCATTGGTGGTAACTTAGAAATGGCTGCCATCTGCGCCAAGCGCGCCGCCGCTCGTGATATTGATACCCAAAATGCCGATCCGCGCTATGCAGCTTTTGAAAAAGAGCTTTTGGACATGGCCAATAAAACCGGCATAGGACCGCAAGGTCTTGGCGGTAAAAATACCGTATTGCGCGTGCATGTGGAGTGGTATCCCACGCATATTGCCTCTCTTCCTGTGGCTGTGAATATTAACTGTAATGCGGCTCGTCACGCCGAAGCCACTTTATAAGGAGAAGGTCATGTCAACTGAAAGCAAACGTATTACTGCCCCTTTTGATGATGCCACTGCACGTTCTTTGCGCGCTGGCGACCGCGTGCTCATCAGCGGCACCATCATTGCCGCTCGTGACGCTGCCCATAAAAAATTGGTGGAAACCTTAGACGCCGGTGAAAGCCTGCCTGTGGATTTGACCAATGCCGTCATTTATTATGTGGGGCCATCTCCTGCTAAGCCAGGTGAAGCCATAGGCGCCGCAGGGCCCACCACTTCTGGCCGTATGGATGCCTATACACCACGCATTTTAGAGCAAGGTGTGCGCGGCATGATTGGCAAAGGCTATCGCAAGCCCGAAGTCATCGAGTCCATGAAAAAACACGGTGTGCCCTATATGGCGGCCGTGGGCGGAGCTGGTGCGCTCATTGCCAAGAGTATCAAAAAATATACCGTACTGGCCTATGAAGATTTGGGCCCAGAAGCCGTAGCCGCCATGGAAGTGGTGGACTTTCCAGCCATTGTGGTCATAGACTGTGACGGCAATGACTATTACGAACAAGGTCAAGTGCCTTTCCGTCAGATCTAATACGGTTTAGAACAAAATGCTGGATTACCCATGTGTAAAAGCATCGGTAATCCGCATTGTTGTGCTTGGTCACTTCTTTTTTTGCAGGGGTGAGGTCTTGCCTGATGTGAAAAAAGGTTTTATATTGGAAAAATGATGAACACAGTAGTTTATGATTTTTCTCAAAATCGCACTCAGATATATTGTACATCCATGTTTGTGCTGTTGGCTTTATGGGCCTTTGTACTCTTGTCCCAAAGTATGGCCGTGGCTGGCACAGTTATGGATACTTCCGTCATTTCCACATCACAATCATCTCCCGAAGGTACCGATTTTGGGCCTTGGAAAAAAGAAGACACTGCGCCCCAAAGTCAAGATCCTTTGTGGCAGAAGGGCACTTCTGCACAAGATTTACTTCGCAAGAAAAATCCCCTTGCTCCATCTGTGGCAAAAGGTGAAGAAAATTCCATGGGGCCGCAACAAGTTCCTGCCCAGCAAGCACAAGAAGAAAGCGGTGTAAGCATTGCCGGTGGCGCCATTCAAGGGGATTCTGAGGTCATGGGTAGCTCTTGGCATGCTCCCCACGAGCAAGAACCCATCATCGATGAAGACATGTTGCACGATAAACGCGATGTGGTGGGAGCTTATGGTCAAGTGATGGCCGATGATGATTTCGAAATGTCCATGGGGCCTGAGTTACACATCCCCGGTGAAGGGGCTGACGTGCTTGGTAAAGATGGTGCAGAAGCTTCAGAGCTTGGCATGAGCATGAAGTTTAAATGGGGATTTTAGCTTTTTTGCAAGAATAAAATATATGGAAAGACTGCTTACGGGCAGTCTTTTTTTGGGAAAAGTTTCCTTGCTTTCGTAAATCAACAAGGAAAATGCCATCCGAGAAGTTCTTTTCCGTAATGGCTTTTCAATCTTAGCCACGAATAAAATAGAGGATACGTATGCACACAGACAATGGCATTCAAAAGATAGATGTACTCATAAATGTTTTTGCTAAGCCTTGGCAAACGGCGCTTTCTTTACTTTCCCTTCTTAAGCATTGTGGACAGCACATTGATACCATATATTTTCATGAAGAGCCTGCAACTTCGGCCTTTGAGCGCGATTCTCATGAGGCTTTACTCAAATATTTGCCAAAGCCTGTGGAATATTTTGTGGCTCCCTATTGGCTTTCTACCAATACCACCGAAGAGGAACGCCTTCACGAAGAAAAATATCGTCTTTCCATGCGCTATCAATATGGGCTGGAAAATTCCGATAAAAAATATGTCTTGCTCATTCATAATGACATAGAGGTGTTGGGTGATATTGTGCATGAGTATTTGCAGCATATTGACGATGCCACCGCCATTGGAGAACTTGGACAATGCTGGTGGTGTCCGGCTGGGCAAAATACGTATTGTTCTTCTGAGCGATATACTGAATTTAAGCCAAAATATCATCAGCTTATGCATATTTACAATACAGGTATGGATCCCCTTACAAGGCGAGCGTACAATTTGGGGTTGAAGCAAGAGTTTTGGGAAAGACCATGGCCCTTGCCAGAATGTCGCATCAATGAGTGGTGCATGCTCATCAATAATCATAAAGCACGCCCTCATACCATGCCGTACGGGGTAGCGCGCCCCTTGGGTGGACAATTTGCCTCAGGTGCAAAAATCGGTGAGGATTGGGAGCATGTGGTGAATCTTGATACGGGTGTACAATGGTTTAGAGATTTGCATCAATTGGGACACACCTTTAAGCACTATCCCATCGACACGTTTATTGTGCATGATAGAAAAGGGAATGCTGCCCTTGAAAATCCTGAGAAATATATACACAATGAAATAGTTGCAAAACTCAAAGTGCAAAAAATGTTTCCTGATTATTTTGCCACCGTAGTATAGTTTTTGTTGAAGTAGGTTCTGGAATTCATAAGGCAAGTCATGGGTATATAGTTTTTTTTCTTGGGGAGGGAACTTTTTGAAAAAAGTTCCCTCCCCAAACCCCTCCCTCAA
>CAYJHD010000066.1:0-11101 GCA_964370015.1 uncultured Desulfovibrionaceae bacterium
TATATATACTTTAAGTAAACCACGTAAAAAATAAGAATGTTCTCTTTTTACATTTTATTTGAACTTATGTATATAACATGTGCATAACTATGTTAACTTTATAAAATAATTTACTAAAAAATATTGTTCCTACTGTGCATAACTTTTTTTAAGGTAAAAAAAAGGGAGACAAAGACGGTGAAGTCTTCATCTCCCCTTGAGAATACATTATATATGCTTAGGACTTAGGCACGTCTATGCTTTTTGGATCATAGGATTCCAGCGTTCTGGTGCCATCCATGAATTCACGCACCAGTTCTTTGCGTGTTTCATAGCCCACCTTATGCACCTTGCTCACGGCTTCGGCGCGGGGGTTAATGGCTTTGCTGGGGTTAATGTAATTACCGTTTTGCTTTAAGCGAAAATCCAAATGCGGCCCTGTGGAAACGCCTGTGCTACCCACATAGCCAATGACTTGACCTTGGCGCACTTTGGAGCCTTTTTTCAGGCCACGACCATAGCGTGACATGTGCGAATACATGGATTCAAGGCCCGAAGCGTGCTTCACGGTGATGTGCTTACCATAGCCACCGCGCCAGCCATAATAGGTGATGGTGCCGTCACCCACGGCCATGATGGGCGTGCCCATGGGTGCGCCGTAATCTATGCCCAAATGCGGACGGTAGGTGCCGTACACGGGGTGTTTACGACTATGGGTATATCCTGAGGTCACGCGGGTGAAAGAAAGGGGAGATTGCAATAAAACTTTGCGAAGGTTTTCACCCTTGGCATTGTAGTGCATTTCTTTTTTATTGGCGTCGTAATACAAAAAGCTTTCGTACTTCTTACCGCTATTGATGAATGTGGCCCCAAGGGTGCGACCATAGCCTTTAAATTCGCCATCTCTGTACAGCTTTTCCACCAAAATGGAGAAGGAATCACCGCTTTGCACATCGCGAATGAAGTTAATATCCCAGCGGAACATATTGGCCACGGTCATGGCCAACTGCGGGCTTTCATTGAGTTTTTGCACCGTGAGAAAAAGGCTATCGTCAATGGTGCCTTCCACAAAGAAGAGCTTTTTGTCATACACAATTTCATCCACTTTGGCGGTGTAAGAATCGCCTTCAGCGGTGACGAAGAGCTTTTCCTTGGAATTTATTTCATATTCAAAACGCAAAACTCTATTTTTTTCAGCGTCATATTCCAAGAGATAGGGCTGACCCACGCGGAAAGATTTGGCGGAAATTTCTTTCTCAATGATATTCACCAAATTATAGGCGGCATTGGTTTCGGTATAGTCTTCGAAAATAACCAACAAACTATCACCGGCTTCAATTTTTGCTTCGATGATTTGATTGGTCACGGCAGGGGCATCGGCATCTTCCTCACCGCTGGGGGTGTGAATATCGTCTTCGCCCTTTACATCACCATCAGCCACATGGGCGGGTTCTGTTCCTTGTGCAGTCTCACCATCACTCAAGGCTTTTTGAGCTGTGAGTTCTTCTGCTTTAAGAACTTCGGCTGCTTTTTTCTCTTCTATTTGTGCTGATAGGTCTTCTAAAAGTTTCTTCTCAGGTATGGAAAGGTCTTTTTCTGCCACAACTTCTGGCTTGGCGGCTATGCTAGTTTCATCTTGCTTTTGCGCTTCAACAACGGGGGTTTGGGTGGAAGATTTGGTCAACATATCCCAAATATGGGGCCCCGTCACACCACCGACAATGTAAATACCAATGCCGGCCAGAGTAAAAATTAAATTTCGTAACATGAGAAACCTTGATTATAATTGTTTTATTTTAGTAATTTATCTAAAATACAGTGGCCCTTATACACATATATCCTGTTGACCATAATCTGAATAATCTTTCTTGTCTAGCCATGGCCGGCAAAAGCCCGTTTTAAGTTTTTATAAACACTCAATATCTATACTGAAGACTGGACAAAATAGGCTTGTTAAAGTGCTCTTTTTTTGTTATATTTAAGATTGTGGAAATGGCTTTGCGCAAACACTCTTTCTTCACCATGGAAAATACATTTACCCTATACGAAGAATTGCAAGAAAAAATCAATGAAATCTATCCTTTAAAAAATATTGAAGGCTGGCTTTCTGCGCTTGATATACAATGGCATATGCCCACCCACACCGTGGAAGTGCATTTTCCTCATATCTTTTTCGAAGCATGGTTTGCCGAGGAAGCACAATATTATTTTGAAAAGGCCTTATGTGAAGTTATTTTTTCTGCCCATGCCCTTACGCCGCAGATTGTATATAAAAAAGCTCTTCCAAAGCAGCATACTTCCCCCATTCTTACGCAGAATACCATAAGGCAACAAACGGACTATTTTGAAGAATTTATTCATAATACCAAGAATGAATTCCCCTTGGCTCTGCTGCGAGAAATGGCTCAAAAGCCCTTTGTGGCCAAGTATAATCCCTTCATCATGTATGGCAGTACCAGCACAGGGAAAACACAAATTTTGCAATGCCTTACCAAAGCTTTGCACAAAATACATGCCTTGGAACAAAGGCTTTTTTACGGCAATACCGAGGACTTTAGTAAATTATTATCTACCCTTGGCGCACGTGGCTTGTGCCAAAAATATGATTTTTTCATCATAGATACCTTGGATAACATACAGCCTTTATTGCCCATACAAATAATTTTTAAGGATTTTTTGGAAGCTTGCGTGGCGCAAAAAATCCAAATGGTTTTTGCCAGCACCATTAGTCCGGAACAAGAAAAAGATTTGGATAATTCTTTGCGCTCCAGATTAAATGCCGGACTTGTGGTGCAGTTGAAAAATTCTGACATAGACGTGCGCATGCGCTTTGTGGTGAAGCACACAAAACAGCTGGGCATAAAGCTTTCCAAAGAGCATATTTTGCTCTTGGCGCAACGTTGTAAAAATATTGCCATGTTACGCGGTGTATTGCTGAAAATAGAAGCTTTTTCGCAACTGCACCAAGGCACATTGCAAACCATAGACATGGAAAATATTTTGCGTCCCTTTGCCGATGAGGAAAAGAATTTAACCCCCGACGCCATTGTTTCTTGCATAGCTTCGTACTTCGAAATGAATGAGGAACATATACTTGGCAACAAGCGCGATCCGGACATGGTGCGCGCGCGACAGGTAAGTATGTATTTATGCCGTGATTTGTTGGGTTTATCTTATCCGGCCATAGGAAAAGTGTTTGGTGGCAAAGACCATAGTACGGTTATGTATGCCATTAAAAAGATTAAGAAATTAACAGATACGAACAAAAATATGCAACATATGGTGACAGAAATTAAGCGTAAATGCATGGCTCTTTAAAGAACCAGCCAAAAGCGCATTATGTGCCCTTTCTGTTCCCAAGGTTTCAGTAAGTTTGTTCATTAAAAAATATGTAATTAAAGTGACTTACCAAGGTTAGTAACAAGAAGTAAACCTCTATTCTCTACTACAGGATTTATATGAAAATTATAATAGAAAAAGAACAGGTCATCGAAGGATTGCAAAAAGCCGCAAACATTCTTCCTCAAAAAGCGGGTGCTGCATATTTACGTTCCATCTGGATTAAAACAGAACAAGACGCCGTGTCCTTCTTGGCCACAGATGTGAATATGGAATTTCATGGCAAATATCCTGCTCTGGTGGAAGAAGGCGGTTTGGTGGGCGTACAGGGTCGCGCTTTTGTGGATCTTATGCGTCAACTTCCCAGCGGTAAGATTAAATTGCAATTGGACGCTGAAAGCCAAACTCTACACATTGAGCAAGGCCGCAAGAAATATAAACTGCCCACCAATGACTCCATCTGGTTTCAAGAGTTTTCCGCTTTTCCTGTGGAGAATGCCGTCATTTGGTCCGGAGATTTCTTGCATGATATTTTAGACAAGGTGACCTTTTGCATCAGCGACGATGACACCATGGACGCCATTGCATGCCTTTGCATGAAGCCCATCACCCATGAAAGCGGCGACACCTACATTGAAGTATGCGGCCTCAACGGTCATCAATTTGCCTTGGTCTCTTTCAAAAACGATGATCTCTTTGCTTTACTCCCCCCCGAGGGAATTTTATTGCAAAAGAAATATTTGCAAGAGCTGAAAAAATGGCTTGGTAACCATGAAATAGAGTTCAACATCACCGACAAGCGTTTTTATATGCGTACCCTACAAGGCGAAACCTTAAGCTTGCCACGTGTTACCTATAATTACCCTGATTATAATACCTTTTTAGAAAAAGTTCGCGACAGTGCCAATAGTCTTGTGGTGAACAGAAAAGAAAGCATTGAGGCGCTCAGCCGCTTAAGTATTTTTAATACCAAGAACATTCGCTTTGCTAATTTTGATTTGAGCGAGCAAGAAGCAGTGCTCTCCGTGCAAGGTCAAGATGTGGGCTCTGCCACCGAAAGTTTAGAAGTGCGCTATGATGGCAGCATCAAAAAAATTGCCTTCCCCAGTAAGGAACTCATGGACATCATGAATCACTTCCAATCTGCGGATTTAACCATGCGCTTAACCACAGACGAAGGACCCTGCGCCATATCCGGAAAGGATGATGTGGATTATTTAATTATTATTATGCCCATGAAAGTGGGTGATACCGCTTATTATGGCGAGGATGAAGTATAAAGATGACAACGGATATGACACAGCCTAAATCTAATTATGGTGCCGACTCCATTGATATTTTAGAAGGTCTTGCTGCGGTTCGCAAAAGACCTGCCATGTATATTGGTTCCACCGATACACGCGGCTTACATCACCTTGTGTATGAAGTTGTGGACAACTCCATAGACGAGGCCATGGCCGGTTTTTGTACACATATTCAAGTGATTATCCATGTGGATAATAGCATTACCGTGCGCGATAATGGCCGCGGTATTCCTGTGGATATTCACCCCAAAGCCGGCGTGCCTGCCGTGCAGGTGGTTCTCACCGTATTGCACGCAGGTGGTAAGTTCGACAACGATACCTATAAAGTATCCGGTGGTCTGCACGGTGTGGGTGTGTCTTGTGTAAACGCCTTGTCTGAAAGCTTAACCGTCACCGTATGCCGTGATGGTGGTCGCTACAAGCAAAGCTATTGCCGCGGTGTGCCCCAAGATGAATTGGTGCGCGATGGCGACACCACTTTGCGCGGTACCACCATTCACTTTAAGCCCGACGAAGAAATCTTTGAAGTGAGTGAATATTCCTATGAAGTATTACGCAAACGCTTTGAAGAGCTGGCTTACCTTAATAAAGGTCTTGAAATCGAATGCATCGACGAAAGAACTGAAGAAAGTCACACCTTCCGCGCCGATGGTGGCATAGGTCAATTTGTGAAGGATTTGAACTCCGGCGAAAGCGGCATTCACTCCATCATCGATGTGGAAGGCGTCAGTGACAATGTGAGCGTGGACTTTGCCATGCAATACAATGCCACGTACAAAGAAAACGTTCTCACCTTTGCCAACAACATTCGCACCAAGGAAGGCGGCACGCACCTCATGGGCTTTAGAGCCGCTCTTACCCGTGCCATCAATGGTTATATTAAGAACCAAGCCGACATCGTAAAAAAGCTTAAAGGCACCAACCTTTCCGGCGATGATGTGCGCGAAGGCTTAACCGCCGTCATCAGCGTTAAATTGCCCAATCCGCAATTTGAAGGCCAAACCAAAACCAAGCTTGGCAATAGTGAAGTGGCGGGCATTGTGTCTGCTCTGGTGTACGATAAGCTCAATGTGTACTTTGAGGAAAATCCCAAGGATATTCGCCTTATCATCGAAAAAGCCGTGGACGCTGCCAGAGCACGCGACGCTGCCAGACGTGCCAAAGAATTGGTGCGCCGTAAGGGTGTGCTTTCCGACAATGCTTTGCCCGGTAAATTGGCCGATTGTCAAAGTAAAGATCCTGCCATTTCTGAAATATTCATCGTGGAAGGTGACTCCGCGGGCGGTTCGGCGAAACAAGGGCGTAATCCCAACAATCAAGCCATCTTACCCCTGCGTGGTAAAATCTTAAACACCGAACGTACCCGTTTTGATAAAATGCTGGCCAATAAGGAAGTAAAAGCCCTTATTACGGCCATGGGTGTGGGTATTGGTAAAGATGATATTGACTTAGCAAAGTTGCGCTATCATAAAATCGTCATCATGACAGACGCCGACGTGGACGGCGCGCACATTCGTACCTTGCTGTTGACATTCTTCTTCCGTCAATATCAAGAGCTCATTGATAACGGCTATTTATACATAGCTCAGCCGCCTTTGTATCGTGCACACAATTCACGTTTTGAAAAATTCATCAAGGACGATGCAGAGCTCAATCAATTCCTTTTACAGCGCATCAGTGAAGATGCCACCATCATCTCTGAAAATGGTGCCTCCTTCACCGGTGAGCCATTGATTGTACTCATGAAGGATGTGGAAAATCTGCAAAGACGCGTGCGCGATGCCGAAAATACCGGCATTAACCGTGAGCTTTTCGTATCTCTCTTGGAGTACGATACCCCTCTCACTCCCGAAGCTTTGAACGATGGCCTCAGCGATGAAGTGCAAAATTTCTTTGCCGCCAAGGGCTACACCGTGACTTTGGATAGAGAATTATTGCTGGACGGCAATGCACGCGTGTTCATCACCTTTGAAGATAGTAATCAGCATCGCGTACGTCGCGGTACGGAGTTCTTTGCTTCTCGTTTGTACAAACAAGCTTGGAATGCCTTTGCTCATATTCGCCAAGATTATGGCATGAGCAATTTCATCTTGGAAACCAAGAACGACAAGACCAATCATAATAACGTGTTTGATCTTTTTGCTTCCACCTTGGAAGCAGGGCGTCGCGGCATTAATATTCAGCGTTACAAAGGTCTTGGTGAAATGAACCCAGAGCAATTGTGGGTGACCACCATGAACCCTGAAAACAGAACGCTGTTGCAGGTGACTGTGGATGATGCTGTGGAGGCGTCGGATACTTTTGAAAAGCTCATGGGTGATAGAGTAGAGCCGCGTCGTGAATTTATCGAACGCAATGCTTTATCCGTCCAAGATCTCGACATTTAAATTTGTCCAGAAAGGGCAATAGGTTTCGTCAGATTCGTTTTTTACTTCAGTCGAGTATATCTTTATACACTTCTTACGTAAAAAAATTCGTCTTCCTTGCCTCTCATCCCTTTCTGAACAAATTTGGATATGCTTTTTGAACGCATTTTGAAGTAAGTTTTGTACATAGAATAAATAAAATTATACGGAAAATATAAGCGCGGCCGTGATTTTCATCTAAGGAAAATATGCACCGCCATGAAAGTTTTTTGGAAAGGGGTTTGGGGAAGAACCTTTTTTTCAAAAAAGGTTTTCCCCAATAAGCATTTTTCCCCAAGAAAAGTGCCATAAGTGAGGCTACATGTCTGATCAAGATAAAATTAGTATTGAGAAAGAGCTACGTAAATCCTATTTGGAGTATTCTCTTTCGGTAATTATAGGTCGTGCCATTCCCGATGCCAGAGATGGCCTCAAGCCTGTGCACAGACGTATTATGTATGCACAGCACGAGCTTTCCAACTCTTACAATAGGCCACACAAAAAGAGTGCGCGTATTGTGGGTGACGTTATTGGTAAGTATCACCCCCACGGTGATTCGGCTGTATATGATGCCTTGGTGCGTATGGCGCAAGAATTTTCCATGCGAGATCCACTCATCGATGGTCAAGGTAACTTTGGCTCCATCGACGGCGACGCCGCAGCGGCCATGCGTTATACCGAAGCACGCATGTCTCGCTTGGCCGGCGAATTTTTGAATGATATCGAAAAAGAAACGGTGGAGTTTCGTCCTAACTACGATAACACCTTGCAAGAACCCGCCGTTCTGCCCACAAAAGTTCCCAATCTGCTCTTAAATGGCACATCGGGCATTGCGGTGGGTATGGCCACCAACATTCCTCCGCACAACTTGGGCGAACTTTCCGACGCACTTTTGCATTTATTGGCCAATCCAGAATGCACAGTGAAAGACCTCATGGAATATGTGAAGGGCCCGGACTTTCCCACGGCCGGCTTTGTGTATGCAGGGCAGGGCTTGCATGATGCCTATCACACTGGCCGCGGCACCGTTAAAATGCGCGGTAAAGTGGAAATTGAAGAGCGCAAAAAGGGCTTTCAATCCATCATCATTAAAGAGATTCCCTACAGCCTCAATAAATCTCGCTTGGTGGAAAACATTGCTGCCTTGGTGCACGATCGCAAAATTGACGGCATTTCTGACTTGCGCGACGAATCAGACCGCAAGGGCATTCGTATTGTGGTGGAGCTTAAGCGCGGCACCATTCCAGAAATCGTCATAAATTCTTTGTATAAATACACACCATTAGAATCATCTTTTGGTATTAATATGCTGGCCGTTGTGGATAATAGACCGCAATTGCTCAACCTCAAGTCCGCATTGCGGTGTTTCCTTGAGCACAGACGCGACGTCATCATTCGCCGCACCAGATATGATTTGGCCAAGGCCGAAGCCAGAGCACATATATTGGAAGGCTTACGCATTGCCTTGGATAATATCGACGAAATCGTTGCCATTATCCGCGCATCTGCCACGCCGGAAGAAGCTCGCACGCGCCTCATGGAGCGTTTTGCTTTAAGCGAAATTCAAGCTAAGGCCATTTTGGAAATGCGCTTGCAACGCCTCACAGGCTTGCAACGTGATGAACTCATGGCAGAATACAAAGATATTTTGCAAAAAATTGAGTATTTCCAATCAATTTTGAGCAATGTGGAAGTATTACGCTCGGTTATTCGCGATGAAATAACCCACATTCGTGATACTTTCTCCACCAAACGCCGCACAGAAGTGCTGGTGGATGAGCTCACAGGCATTGATATCGAAGATTTAATTCCCGATGAAGAAGTGGTCTTCACCTTGTCACGTCGTGGCTATATGAAGCGCACCACGCTGGATAATTACCAACAGCAAAAACGTGGCGGTAAGGGCATTGCGGCATTACATACGTCGGATGATGACTATGTGCAAGAGTTCTTAACCACCACTAATCACCAGTACTTATTGCTCTTTACCAATAAGGGCCGCATGCATCAGGTGAAAGTGCACCAAGTGCCGGAAGGCAGCCGCACAGCCAAGGGTATGCACATAGCAAATCTCTTACCCATGGAAGAAAATGAATGGGTAACCACCGTGCTCACAGTGCGTGAATTTGCCGAAGATAAGCATTTCCTCTTTGTGACCAAGCGCGGCATGGTGAAACGCTCTTCCGCTTCCTTGTACGCCAAGTGCCGTAAGACCGGCCTCATTGCCGTGGGTCTTAAGGACGATGACGAATTGGTGGTGGTACGACCCATCCGTGATGATAGCCATATTGTGTTGGCCACATCCAATGGTTTCTCCATCCGCTTCTCTTGCCGTGATGTTCGACCCATGGGCCGCGGTGCCACCGGTGTGAAGGGCGTTGCCCTGCGCCGTGATGATGCCGTGGTGGCTTGTGTTGTCTTAAAGCAAGATGACCAAACCACGGAAATCATGTCCATTTCCAGCAATGGTTATGGTAAGCGCACCAGAGTGGACTTATACCGCGCTCAATCTCGCGGTGGTAAGGGCATCATCAACTTCAAGGTCACGTCCAAGACGGGCCAAGTGGTGGGTGCCATGCCTGTACGTGATGACGATGGTCTTGTGCTGCTCACATCTGCCAATAAAATTGTGCGCATCGGCGTGGATGATGTGCGTTCCAAGGGACGTGCCACCATGGGCGTTATGCTTGTGCGCATGGACAATGGTGCCACTGTGGTGGGCTTTGACCGTGTGGACGAAGGCGGCGCGCGCAAAGAAGATTTAGAAGATGATGATATGCAAACCATGGACGAAGATGGAAAAGGTATTATATCTACTGAACAAGTGGAAGCATCCGATGAAGTAGGTGACGAAGCATCTGGCGAAACTCCAGAAGCTAGCACCGAGGGTGATGAAGATACTACCGAGGAATAAGTTTGCGTACCATTATAAATATAGTAGGTATAGTAGTAGTCATACTGCTTCTTTTTGCTGCCTATGACATGCGGCAAAAAGAAGATACCTCTTCTTTACTACAAAAATCCCTTGCCCAAGAAGATTGGGCAGGGGCTGAAAAATATCTTCTTGCATACTTGGAAGAAGAATTGGATATGGAAAAAAGTTGGCAAGCTTGGGTTTCGCTCATTGATGTGAGTAAAAAAGCTGCCCTGCATCCTGATGTCATAGTGTCTTATTTAGATGATATGATGCTTGATTATGGGCATGATGCTTCCAAAAAGAAGTACATTTTATTTCATAAAGCGGCTTTTGTGGAAAGCAAGGGCAATGTGGATGATAGCGTTGAGGCATTGGAAAAATATGCGCATCTGCCTAATCTTTCAGCCAATGAAGCTTATGTTGCGTATAAAAAGCTTTTGCAATTCTACTTTAGACAAAGTAATTTCACCAGCGCAGAAGATATTTTGCACGACTGTTTGGCTTTGACCATATCTGAAGACGATACGGCTTTTTGTCTGTATAACTTGGCCGAAATTTACGCCGGAAAAGGTTCGTTCGATACGGCTCATGAGTTTTTGCAACAATTAGAATATTTGAGCATTACTGAATATAGGCAAAGTCAGATTCATTTTCTGCATGCCGATATTTTGGAACAACAAAGAAAATATAAAGAGGCCTTGGAATATTTCAAGCTAGCCTTAGATAATTATGGAAATAAAGCTGTGGTACAACAACGTATTGACGCTTTAGAAAAATTGCTTACTAAAAAATAAGGTGAAAGTATGATTCATCACGATTGCGGTCTATTGGGTATTTCTGATCATGTGGAGGCTGCTCGTTTAACGTATTTTGGCTTATATGCGCAGCAGCATAGAGGCCAAGAAAGCGCCGGCATTGTCACATGGGACGGTGATAAGCTGCATGAACATCGCGGCATGGGTCTTGTTCCCGATATTTTTTGCGAAGATGACTTTGCAAAACTCCAAGGAAATACAGCCATAGGGCACGTGCGCTACAGCACCACCGGTGTTTCTTTTGTGCGTAATGCACAGCCCTTTGTGGTAAATTTTAAGGGATCCCAAATTGCTCTTGCGCACAATGGTAACCTTGTGAATACCGAAGAGCTACGCGCTGAG
>CAYJHD010000067.1:0-10972 GCA_964370015.1 uncultured Desulfovibrionaceae bacterium
TTGTGTGAAGGAGTTATACGGCATCTCGTTTTGACTGTCAAGCTTTTTTATTTTCTTTTTTCAGTCTTTTTCGCTTGCTCTCTTTTCAGAGAAACTAGCAACAATGCTCAAACATTTCTACACCTTTCGTTGCCGAGCAGCTGTGCTCCCCTGCAACGAAAGGCAATCTATGTCAAAGCGATTTTTTTTGCAAGCACTTTTTACATTTTTTTTCATTTTTTTCACTTTTATTTATTTTTTTAACATAACATATTAATATAAAAAACTATTAACTCATGACACATTTATGAGAAGCTTTGCAAATTTATTTTTTATGCTTATACTTAACAAATAAAAAGAAGACAAAAAAAACACTTTATAAACAATATTAACACAATAGAGGAAAAAAATGCGTACAAAAACCTTTTTGGCAACATTTCTATTTGTAGCGTCTTTGTTTTTCGTGGCCATCCACGATGCTCACGCCGCCAAGCGTTTTGGTGGCGGTCGCTCTTTTGGTAGCAAGCCTGCCATGCAACGCTCCACCACTGCACCTAAACAGCAACAGCCAGGAGTAACACAAAACGCCACTGCCGCAAAAACAAGCAAAAAATCTGGCATGGCTGGCATTTTTGGCGGTTTGTTGGCAGGTACCTTATTAGGCTCCCTACTCTTTGGCGATGGCGACGGTGGTGGTATTTTCAACATGCTTATCATAGGCCTTTTGCTCTTCCTCGCTTATAAGCTCTTCATGCGCATGCGAGGTAGAAGCACTCAGGCAGCACCATCACCATACGGCCAGCCGCAAACAGCATCTGGCCCCTCCCCTCAACAAATGCAGTATCAAGACACACAAGCACAGGGAGGCTGGGGTTCTGCGCTTCAAGGCGGTGCTCCTGCGCCTTCACACATCCCTGCCGGCTTCCAAGTGGAAGAATTCATTGAAGGCGCTAAAATGGCCTTCAGCCGCTTGCAAAGCTCCTGGGACAAACGCGACCTTGACGACATTGCCCTTTTCACTAGCCCTTCCGTTTTAGAAGAAGTAAAAAGACAATTGGCAGAAGACGACACACCTTCCAAAACCGATGTGTTGCTCAACAATGCACGTTTACTTAGCGTCACCACAGAAAACAACGAAGAAACCGCCACGGTGTTTTTTGATGTTATCTTACGCGAATCTCAGGCCACAGACACCACACAAGTGCGTGAAATTTGGCATTTTGTTCGCCCTGTAGGTGGTGGAAACTGGAAGCTTGACGGCATTCAACAAGTGGAAGACTAATTTACCATAAAAAAAGGAAAGGCTTGCTTACATGGCCTTTCCTTTTAATGAGTATATTTTTAAGGGAAGGTTTACTTGATAAGCCTTCCTTTTTTTATGGTATTGTGCAACAAAAAACCGTCTTATCACTTTGCTGAAAAACTCACCCCAACGAAACTTCAAAAGTGAATACTTTATCTCACTAGCAGTCGGCTCAATAAGGATAAGACACGAGAAAGACAAAGTTTTTTGCGGATGAAGTATACTCTTCTGGTACTCGACTGAAGCAAAAAACGAGTCTGACGCTGTGGTTTGCCCTTTTTCAACAGCTTGCTATTCTGTGGTACGGGTCACTTCAATAACAGCAGGAATCTTATTCACTTCCTCTATGAGCTGATACAATTGCTCAGCATTGCATACTTCAATGACAGCATCAATCTCTGATTTTCCATCCACACCATCTTTTGAGGTAAGCTCAGAAATATTCACACCATCTTGGGCAAAAATAAGCGTAACTTTGGCAAGAAGTCCCTTTTCGGTGCGCGCCAATACGTGAACACGAGATTGGTACGGCTTATTATCTTCTTCACTATCCCAGTGCACAGAAAGAAGACGCTCAGGCTCCATATTTACCACATTGGGACAATCGCTACGGTGCACACTGGTACCAAAACCACGACTAATGTAACCAATGATGGCATCGCCGGGCACAGGATTACAGCACTTGGCATAACGCACTAGCACGCCATCCACACCGGAAAGACTCACACCTTCAGATATCTTCTTAGGCCCTTTGTCTTTCTCTTTTTCCTTATGTAAGGCTCCATCGCCTCCCACGGCATCGGGATGCAAAACAGCATAAAGCTTATTTAATATCTTGCGCGGTGTATTATGCGCATAGCCCACCGAAGCACACATATCATCGGTGTTATCAAAATTCATATCTGACGCCACCATGGCCAGATGCCCATCTTTAAGAGCTTTTGCCACGTTAAGGCTGAGCTTACGACCTTCTTTTTCCAGCATTTCGCGGCCTAGAGCCAACGCTCTGGCGCGTTCTTCGGTGCGCAAATAATGCTGAATACGGCTGCGAGCTTTGGCTGTTTTTACAAGCTTCAGCCAGTCTCTATTGGGATGACGTGCGCTATCGGTGATGATTTCCACCACGTCACCGTTTTTCAAGGGAGTTCCCAAAGGAAGAAGCTTACCGTTAACTTTAGCTCCGGTGCAATGATGCCCCACCTTGGTGTGAATATGGAAAGCAAAGTCCAGCGGTGTGGCTCCTTCCGGTAATTCTTTTACATCTCCGAGGGGCGTATAGACGTATACTTCGTCCTTAAACAAGTCCAAGCGCAAAGAATGCATGAACTCTTTGGAATCAGACTCATCACGCTGACGTTCAAAAATCTCTCTAAGCCACGTGAATTGTTCTAAGTCTTTAGGGTTAACCTTGCCCTTTTCTTTATATAGCCAGTGAGAGGCCACGCCATGCTCTGCTTGACGATGCATATCATTGGTACGAATTTGGATTTCTATGCGCTCACCCTCAGGTCCAATGACGGTGGTATGCAAACTTTGATAACCATTGTTCTTGGGCATGGAAATATAATCTTTAAATCGTCCATGCACAGGGCGCCACTTGGAGTGCACAAGACCCAGCACGGCGTAACAATCGCGCATTTCTTCCACAAGCACACGAAAAGCCATAATGTCATGCATTTCGTCCAAGGTCACGGAAAGCTGCTGCATCTTTTTGTGGATGCTAAATTTATGCTTAATACGTCCGTACACTGTACCTTTTATGGCATTGTCCGTGAGGATTTCCTCAAGATTTCGCACCACTTTATCAATGATTTTGCGCTCCACCACCTGATTATCATCCAACCATGTGGTTATCTGATTATACACATCGGGTCGCAAATACTTAAAACTCAAGTCTTCTAAAATCTGCTTTACCCTGTGCAAGCCCAAGCGGTTGGCCAAAGGCGCATAAATATCCATGGTTTCTTGAGCAATACGGCGTTGTTTATGGGCTTTTTGGAAATCCAAAGTACGCATATTATGAATACGGTCAGCGAGCTTTACCATAAGTACGCGAATGTCATGACTCATGGCCAGAATCATTTTACGTATATTTTCTGCCTGCGCATCCTCTTTGGAATCAAAGGGAATCATGCTGATTTTAGTGACACCATCCACAATGTCAGCCACATCTTCGCCAAAAAGTTCATCCAGTTCTTCAATGGTAGCCTTGGTATCTTCCACAGTATCATGCAAAAGACCAGCCACAATGGTGGCCTCATCAAAGCCCAATTCCGCCAAAGTATGCGCCACCGCCAAGGGGTGAGATAAATATGGCTCACCGGATAAACGCGTCTGACCGGCATGGGCCGTGGCTGCATACACATAGGCCTTTTGAATAAGCTCAAGATTAGCTTCGGGATTTTGCGAAACAGCGCAGTCAAGAATTTCCTGAATTCGTATCATATAGCTACCTTATAAAGATTATTTAACCAAGGAGTGTTGCTCGCTCTTGGGCACCCACCACTTCTCAAAATTATACATTATGCCGGCCAATGCCGCTTCTATTCCACGAAAACGCGATTGCACTATGGGTAAAGCATAGGGCACAAAAAGGAAGCAATAAGGTTGCTCCTCATGAAAAACCTCTTGCAAGCGCGCATATAAAGCTTCGCGCTTTTGCATATCGGGTGTGGCTCTGGCCGCTTCTAAAAGCGCATCCACTTCCGCATTCACATAACGAGTAAAATTCAAACCGCCCTCTCTGGCATTGGAAGAATGCCACACGGCATAAATGTCGGGATCTTGTCCCATGGTCCATGCCAAAATAACAGCGTCAAATTGAGCTTTATCCACAAATTCTTTTATGAAAGCCGCCCACTCCACGGTGCGAATCTCCACTTTAATACCAATGGCCTTAAGTTGGCTTTGAATGACAATGGCCGTTAAAATACGTTGCTCATTGCCTTGATTGGTCAAAATAGTGAAAGTAAAATCCTTACCATCTTTTTCCAACACACCGTCATTATTGGCATCTTTAAAACCAGCTTCTGCCAGCAAAGCCTTAGCTTGGTCTATGTTCTGCGTAATGGGCTGTAACGTTTTATGATAAGCCCAAGAACCAGGTTTGTACGGTCCAAAGGAAGTAATACCTTGCCCCATAAGTACACCTTTGACAATACCTTCACGATCAATGGCATAAGAAATGGCGCGGCGCACTTTCACATCTTTAAAAAAGGGATGCAACATATTAAAGCCCATGAAAAGATAGGACGAAGATAAATATTTATATTTGTTATATTTACCATCCCATGCAGGACCAGATGTTTGGCGTAAATATTGTTGCGGACTTAAGCCCATCATATCTAATTTTCCAGCTCTTGTTTCCAAAAACATGGTGGAAATATCAGGGATGATGCGGTATACCACCTCTTGGATATACGGCTCGCCTTCAAAATACGTGGGAGAAGCTTCCAGCGTCACCGAAGTGCCAGGCACCCAATCTTTTAAGCGATAAGGCCCTGCTCCCATGGGTTTACGAGAAAAGGGCGTATTGCGCAAATCTTGCCCCTGCAGAATATGTTTAGGCAAAATGGCGCTCATCCAAGAACTTATAGCCCTGGCGAAATATTTTTCGTAGCGCACTTCAAAGGTGTATTTTCCCGTTTTGGTAAACTCTTGTACAGCAAGAAAATCTTCTGCGTAGGGGGAAGCTGTTTTAGGATCGGTGACAATTTTCCATGTAAACTCCACATCATCGGTGGTAAGTTCTGTGCCATCTTCCCATAATACGCCTTCGCGTAAGCGAAAGCGTAATAACTTTCCCTCTTCTTCCACACTATACCACTCTGCTGCATATGGCTCCACGCGCAGATTTTTATCATAGCGCAAAGCAGACACATAGAGCATGCCCGCCACCTCATGCGAAGCCGAATCAGTGGCAAGATAGGGGATAAGGTTAGAGGCCTCCCCAATGCTCCCCGTTACAAAACGTCCTCCCCTATCCTGAAGGGATGGAGTAGTAATATTTTTTTCACTTTTCGCTTGCGCATAAGCCAAGCTTGTCGTATAGATAGATAAAGCACCCCAGAAAAGTAGTGTTAAAATGAATTTAAGGCTTGCCTTTTTCCTAGGAAATCGGTAGGTAATAGATAACATAACACTGCCACCTTTGGTTGTTTTGATTTATTAGCATTAAGGATTTTTCATTCATGTTTTCTACAGAACACAAGTGCCTTTCGACGAACGTACTAACTTGCAAAAAATTTCTCAGCAAATATTTCGTAACGCTTCTCTTGGATTCCTGACACACTAAGTATATTTAAGCATTTATAGCAAATACAAAGCCTTACTTGTATATAGAATGTCAATGGTTCAGTCCAGTCTTATTTTATAAAATTCAAAAATGTTCGCGAAAAAAAGCAAACTGGGAGTTATTCAGCATGACGAGAGCTGAAAAAAACGCCGTAAGATCGCTTGTGCAAAACTTTGCACAAGACACTATCCCCGAATATATTAGGGATAGTGGGCAGTATATTTTGTCCGAAGGTGGGCTGCAACGTACCAACATCACACAAGATGGTGATTTTTGGAAAGTGCAAGGTACCGTGCAGGGAGAAGACCTACAGGTCTACACCCCAACCATTTCTGTGTGCCTTACCGATTACACCACCAAGGCACAATGTAATTGCTCAGACTCCTTTACCTCCGTTTGCCGCCATGCGGCTGCGGTTACTTTGCAATTGCTTAATGATTTGCGCGATGATGACTTGCATGAAGAAACACCGCAACAGCGCACCGAATGGAAGCAAAGCTTTCGCTCTTTCTTCTCCACAGAAATGGAGCCAGAAGCCGGTCGCCATTACTTAATTTTCCGCTTTTACCCTGAGCCTGGGCGTTTGTCTGTGGCCTTTTATCGCGGTCGCCAAAACAAAACCGACATTTCTTCCGTACACACAGAAATCACCTTAGAACAAATTATCCGTAATCCCGAATGGTGCGAAATTTCTCCACAATTGGTGGATGTAGCTCGTCAAATTGGTCAGCACCAAGATTATTACGGCCACAAAGTAGAAATTCCCGAAGGTCTTGTATCCTGGTTTTTCTGGGCCATTCGTCATGAATATTATCTGTACTGGCGCGACACTGAATATAAAAGCCACATTGAAAACACGCCTTTTGTGCTAAAACTCAAGCCAGAAATCAGTGACGATGGTTTGTATTTTTCTGTATTGCTCATTCATGAAGGAAGACCTCCCATTTCCCTCATGCAACAAACGCAAAATGAAGAAGAAATCACTTTTCACGGGCAAATTCCCATTTGGGTTTGTCATAATAAGAACTTCTTCCCCGTGCAAACAGGTTTACATCTACCCCTAGTTTACGATTTACTTTATGCACGCCCCGTGGTGCCACATGAAGAAATTTCTGAATTCTTAGATCGCGTTTGGACACGCTTACCCAGCACAAATCTCTTTGAGCCACAAAACTTCTTAAAACGCATGGCTCCCATTTTCCAGCCTGCCACATATAATCCCAAGCTTTTCTTGGACGAAGAAGGCAGCCTGCTCACCCTTGAAATTGAAAACATTTACGAAACGTTACATGGCGAGTTTTTGCTCAATGGACCCAACCCCGACTTCCAAACGGGCAGTTATACCTATGGCACGTCCACTTTCTTAGTCCAACGCCATCAAGATGAAGAGCGTGAGCTTTTAGACACCTTGCACAGCATGGGCTTTCAGCACAGAAGCAATAAGCTTTGGTTCCTTGAACCGGAAGAAGCCATCGCATTCTTGCTGGATTCTTATCCCAAATTACTTGAAGACTATCGCGTATATGGCGAAAAGGCCTTATCGCGCTATAAAGTGCGCACCTCTCAATCGGTCATCACTGCCACCGTGGAAAGTGATGAAAACGAAAAATGGTTCTCCTTGGATATTAACATCGAATACGATGGTCAATCGGTGGCCTTGGAAAAAATTTGGAAAGCCTGGGTCAAAGGCAAGCGTTATGTACAGCTTAAAGACGGATCGTACACAAGTCTGCCAGAATCTTGGCTAGAAAAGCTAGCGCATAAGTTACACGCCTTGGGCCTTGACCCGAGCAAACCACCGCAACAACAATTTAAGCAATACGAAGCACCCATTTTGGATAACATCCTCGAGGACTTCCCCACGGTGCATACGGATTCCTTCTGGAATAAATTGCGTGAAAAAATTCGCAACTTTGAAGAAGTACGCCCCATTGAAACACCCAAGGGATTACAAGCCGATTTACGTAGCTATCAAAAGCAAGGCATTTCTTATTTGAATTTCCTTTCTGAATACAGCTTTGGTGGTATCTTGGCCGACGAAATGGGCCTTGGTAAAACCATACAAACCCTAGCATTTATTCAGTACATGGTGGAAAACAAGTTTGATGGGCCAAACCTTATCATTGTACCCACCTCAGTACTCCCCAACTGGGACAGAGAAGCAGAGAAATTTGTTCCAGAATTGCGCCGCCTTATCATTTACGGCACACGTCGCGAGAATATGTTCAAGCAAATTGACGACTCGCACTTGGTGGTAACCACCTATGCGCTCTTACGTCGCGACCTTGAAGAATTTGAAAAGCATGAGTTTAACTCCATCATCTTGGACGAAGCGCAGAATATTAAAAACCCCAATACCATCACCGCGCGCTCCGTGCGTAATATCAACGCAAGAATGCGCCTATGTCTTTCTGGTACTCCCATTGAAAATAACCTCTTTGAGCTATGGTCACTCTTTGAGTTTCTCATGCCGGGATTTTTGGGTTCACAACACTCATTCCAGCGCGGCATAGTCAAACCCATCAAAGATGGCGATGTGGAAACATTGGAATATTTGCGCACCCGCGTACGTCCCTTTATTTTACGCCGTACCAAATCTGAAGTGGCCAAAGACCTGCCTCCGAAGGTGGAAAGCGTCACCTGTTGCGCCTTGGAAGAAGCACAAGCAGAACTCTACTCCGCCTTGGCCCACAAGCTCAAAATGCAAGTGCTGGCCGACGTGGATGAAAAAGGCATTGGCAAGAGCCAAATGTCCATTCTGGATGCCCTTCTCAAATTGCGTCAAATTTGCTGTCACCCCCGCTTACTCAAAATCGATATGCCAGGCTTCACCACCAACTTGCCTTCTGGTAAGTTCGACGCCTTCAAAACCATGGTAACAGACATTGTGGAAGGCGGCCATAAGGTATTGGTATTCTCACAATTTGTGCAAATGCTGCATATCATTCGCCAGTGGCTTCAAGCCTCAGAAATTCCTTTCTGTTATCTTGATGGTGCCAGCAAAAACCGCTTTGAACAGGTGGACACTTTCAATAATGACCCTAACATCCCCATCTTCCTCATTTCTTTGAAAGCTGGTGGTACGGGACTTAACCTCACATCTGCTGACTATGTTATTCACTATGATCCATGGTGGAACCCTGCTGTGGAAAATCAAGCCACAGACCGTACGCACCGTATTGGACAAACCAAGCAAGTATTCTCTTACAAGCTCATTTGTCAAAACACTGTTGAAGAAAAAATTCTTAAATTACAAGAAGCTAAACGTAGTGTGGCAGAAGCCATCATTCCTGGTCAAGACACCATGCACTCTCTAACCCGAGAAGATTTAGAAATGCTTTTCGATGTATAATATGTGAGGTTTATGAAGGCATTCATGCCCCTTATTCTCTACGCAGTGGCGGTGCTCGCTTGGGCACTGCTGCTGTGGCCCTACCCTGTCACGGTCTTCATGGCGGCCAGTATTTCCTGCGCCTTTTATCCCCTTTTCCAAAAACTGCAAAATCGTTACGGTGGCTGGCGCGGTATAGCCATCTATGCTGCCGGAATGATTCTTGTTTTCCTCATTCCTTTGTCTGTATTGGTACGCATTGTCGTCCCCCAAGCCGCCGCGGGCATAAATATGCTGCGAACCTTAAAAGACAACAATTTTCAACTCCCAGAACATTGGATTGAAAGGCTTGATTCTCTGGACGAGAGCCTCTCCGTCATTCCGGGTTTTGACACCATGCAAGATGAATTTATTGCAAATTTTGAAGGACTTGTGTCCGATATGGCCGGCATCATCATTGGTCAAGGGGTTAGTCTTGTGGGGAGCACCATGTCGGCTTTGTGGCTCTTCTTTCTTTTCATGACGCTTTCCATATTTTGCTCCATTTATGCACAGCGCATTTATACCATTAGTCATAGTCTGCTGGGCATGTCACAGGAAATGCTTAGCCGTTTCATTGATGCTTTGCGCGGAGCATTGCGCAGTGTTCTTTTGGGTGTGCTCATGGTGGCTTTGGCACAAGGTTTTTTATGCGGCATTGGATTCATTGTGGCAGGCGTCAAGCAGCCAGCTTTCTGGGGATTACTTGCCACCATGGTGGCTCCCATACCCGTGGTGGGTACCGCCATTGTTTGGGTTCCCCTTTGCATCATGCTTTGGTTCACCGGATCCACCATCGAAGCCATTGGCCTTGCCGCATGGGGCATGATGGCGGTGGGCGGCATCGATAATATTTTACGCCCGCTCTTTTTACAGCAAAATATCAACGCTCCACTTTTTTTGCTTGTCTTAGCCATACTATGTGGGTTAGCATCATTCGGCCCAGTGGGGATTATCGTGGGGCCTGTACTCATCAGCCTTGCCATACAAGCCGTAAAAGAAGCTGACGACTTATACAATACAAAATAAATTCAGTAGGATAAAACTTTGACTAACAAGAAAAATATATTTATCTGTTTTCTAGCCTTAAGCTTTATTCATCTTTGTGCTTTTAACGCCTTTGCTGAACTCCAATCTCGAGCGGCCATTTTAATGAATATGTCCAATGGGCGCATCCTGTATAAGCACAACCCCTATGACCTTATCCCACCAGCATCACTTACCAAAGTCTTGAGCATGTATGTCACTTTGGATCAAGTAAAAGCCAAGAAAATTTCCTTAAAAAAAACCACAAAAATAAGCTCTAGCGCCATTAAAACTGGTGGCTCTAAAATGCGATTGCGCCGCGGAGAAACGGTTTCCATCGAAAAACTTCTCATGGGCATGGCTGTTTCTTCCGGTAATAATGCCAGCGTTGCCCTTGCCCAAGCCGTGGCTAAAACCAACGAAAACTTTATAAAAATGATGAATGCCAAAGCAAAAAAAATTGGCATGAAAAATAGTACTTTCAAAACACCGCACGGCCTCCCAGCTCAAGGCCAACTCACCACCGCTTATGATATGCTTAAAATGGCACGTAGCTATATGAATGCTCATCCTAAGGCCATGAGTTTCCATAACATGCGCTCTTTTAAACACAATAATGTGCTCCACAAAAGCACCAATAAATTGCTCGGCAAGGTTCCCGGTGTGTATGGGCTTAAAACTGGTTATACCGACGCTTCTGGCTTTAACCTTATCTTTACAGCCAAAAGAGGTGATGTGAAACTGCTTGGTGTTATCATGGGCGGCCCCACACGCGCCATCCGCGACGCTGAAGCCACAAAAATCCTCGAAGCAGGCTTTGCTAGCCCTAACTCTTCCACAAAAGTGGCTAGATCCCTTGATAAGCAAACATATAACGCTAGCAACAGCAAAAAGTAAGCCATGCAAACCTTGACAAAATGCCCATTTTAAGGCACAAACTCACCAGTGAGCCAACTTAGCTCAGTTGGTAGAGCAACTGATTCGTAATCAGTAGGTCGGG
>CAYJHD010000068.1:0-10798 GCA_964370015.1 uncultured Desulfovibrionaceae bacterium
AAATACATGAAAGCGTTGGAGAAAATCAAAGACGAAAAAAAGAAAAAGAAGTAAAACCCCCAAAAAAAAGCAAAACGCAAATGCATCCGGAACCGCAAATGCTGGTGGACCTTTTGGAGTCGGGCCAAAAACCCTTACGTCTTGATCAGATTTTACGTTTTTTGGATATTCAGCGGCGTCAAAAGCGTTATGTGGAAGAAATGCTCCACCAATTGGCAGATGCAGGGCGCATCACGCGCATGCATGGCGGCCAATGGGTAGCCAATGGCCAATTGCGCACCTATGTGGGCCAGTACAGCGTGCAACGCTCCGGCGTGGGCTTTGTGGACATGGCCACCCTGGAAAGCGGCCCTGAGCGCAGTTCCAAGAAAAAAGAACCGTCGCACAGTTTTTCCATATTCATTCACCCATCTCAAGCCGGCGATGCGTGGCATGGTGACACCGTGCGCGTTATTTTATTGCCTGGTCGCGGTAGCAAAGAAAAGCCCGAAGGCCGCATTGTGGACGTCATTGAGCGTAAAGCCAAGGACATCATGGTGCGCGTCACCAACGAACGCGTGAGCGAACATGCGCGCTTGCGCCGCGGCAAGCGTAGTCGCGCCGGTACGCATATCAGCCCCGATTCTCCCTATCTTTTTTGTAAGCCTTGCGATGTGCGCTTTCCCTTCACCTTGCGCCTAGACAAAGGCGAGATCCCCGCCGCCATGGTGCAAGAAATGCAACCAAATACCTTGCTCTTGGTGCGTCCTGTGAAGCAAATTGCCTCGGACATGTGGGTGGGCGAAGCACTCTCTGCCCATGGCCGCGAAGATAATGTGGCTGTGCAGGAGAATTTGGTGAAGCTCAATCACGGTGCCCCTGCGGAATTTCCCCCTGCGGCCTTGGCCGAAGC
The DNA here is from genome assembly GCA_964370015.1 of uncultured Desulfovibrionaceae bacterium. Lineage (GTDB taxonomy): Bacteria > Desulfobacterota > Desulfovibrionia > Desulfovibrionales > Desulfovibrionaceae > CAYJAD01. The sequence goes on from CAYJHD010000068.1 coordinate 893, forward strand.
GCAAGCTCTCCCAGATGTGCCGCGCCCCGAGGATTATACAGGTCGCCAAGATGTGCGCGTACTGCCCTTTGTGACCATTGACGGCGAAACGGCGCGCGATTTTGACGATGCCATTTATGTGAAGCCACAAGACAATGGCGGCTGGATTTTATACGTGGGCATTGCCGACGTGACCCATTACGTGCGCAATCAGTCGCCCTTGGACAAAGAAGCGCGCATCCGTGCCAATTCATGGTATTTCCCCTGCTCGGTGGAGCCCATGTTGCCCAAGGCTCTGTCCAATGGCCTGTGTTCGTTGAATCCCCATGTGGATAGGCTCATCATGCTGGCAGAAATGCATTTTGATAAGGCCGGAGCCATGCATCAAAGCCATTTCAGTGAAGCCGTGCTTTGCTCCCACGCGCGCCTCACCTATAATGAGGTGAAGGCACTTGTGCTGGATAATGACCCACAAGCGCGTCAAGAGTTTTTAGCCAAAGAGCAAGGCCCTGTGCTTTTGCCCATGTTGGAAGAGGCAGAGAAATTGGCTCGCGTTTTGGCACAAAAACGACTTGAGCGCGGCACCCTTGATTTCCATATGCCGGAGCCGGAGTATCACTTTGATGAACACGGACGCATTGTGGACATCAGCCGCAAAGAACAGCATTTTGCCCATCAAATCATTGAAGAATGCATGATTGCCGCCAATGAAGCCGTGGCAGAATTCTTGGAAAAAAAGAATCTCCCCGTGCTCTATCGCGTGCACCCTGAACCAGAAAGCCTACGCCTTGAAGGGCTTTTCCGCACCTTGGCTTCCACATCGTTGGCAGATAAACTTCCTGCCAAGCCCGGCGCCAAGGACATTCAAAGCATTTTGCATGCCGCCAAAGACAGCCCGCAGGAGTTTTTGGTGGGCCGCTTAACCTTACGCACCATGCCGCAAGCTCGTTATCAACCCTATAATGATGGACACTTTGGCCTTGCTTCCACCTGCTATTGCCACTTCACCTCTCCCATCCGCCGTTATGCCGACGTGGTGGTGCATCGTGCCTTGAAGGGGGCTTTGGGCTTAGATAATGAAGCCATTGCCGAGCATAAATTGGAAGCCTTGGGCGATGGCCTCAATCAAGCAGAAAGAGCCGCCATGGAAGCCGAAAGAGAAATGGCCAGACGTCTGGCTGTGCTCATGCTGCAAGACCGTGAAGGCCAAAAGTTTGAGGGAACCATTGCCGGCGTGTCTGATTTTGGCCTCTTTGTGGAATTGGACGCCATGCCCGTGGAGGGCATGATACGCATTTCCGACCTTGGGGATGATTACTTTGAATATGATACCGATAAGCAAGAGCTCATTGGTGTCATGAGCGGCAGGCGTTTTGCCTTGGGGCAAAGGGTGCGTGTGCGCCTCACCGAAGTGAATCTGGGTCGCCTTGAGATTACCTTCAGCCTCTTGGACGCCGAAGAACTACCCCCTGCGCCCCGTCAAGGCATGCGCAAAGGGGCACGCTCCACACGAGGACAGGACATTCGCGCAAAAAGTAAGACCCGCGGTGCCACCAGCTCCAGACGTAGCTCCCAAGCCAAAGAAGGCTCGGGGCAAAAACGTAAGGCCCCATCCTACTTGCGCAAGAAAAAGCGTTAAGTCAAAAAAATTACTGTGTGCAGGGCTTTTCCCAGAAGAGCTTTGCACACAGCAACACCTAGGTAATTGCATTATATCAAGGAAGATGCACAAATTTTGAGGAAGTGTCCATGAACAAAACGAAAAGCATGTTCCTTCTGACACAGAGATAAGCAAGCCAATTCAGCGACACTATGCCCGTGTGCTAAAATAGTACAGCACCGTCACCACCATCATGGACGCGGCGCGCAAGCCTTGATTGCTCATGACCAAAACCACAGCCATGCGCGGTGCAAAAAAGCCTGCATACGAGGGCAATTGATGGCGTAATGCTCGCATGGGCGTGGATAAAACATTACCCACCAACAGCGCCAACACCACTTCCCTTTCACTCAAATTACCACCATGTAAAGCCACACCCGCCGCCGACAAAGCCGCACCCAGCTCCGCCGCCAAGTGCAAAGCAATGATGCCCATGGCCTCAGGGCGCAAAAAAGATAACCATGCCATGTTCTGTGCCATCCACATTTCCGCCGCATCAAAAAAGCCCTGACGTTGCAAAACATACATGAGTATATAAATGGGCACAGTGAAGTATAATAGCTTGGGAATGCGTTTTTTATAACGCTTTACAGCCTTGGCAAAGGCATCCTTCCATGAAACGGGGCTCGTATCCATATGACATATGACGCAGCCCTCAGGCCGAGCAGGTAAAAGCACGCGCGCCGCAACAATGGTCAATAAAGTGCGCATGAAAGCCGCCAAAAGCGTAAGCCCCACATAAATAACCGTGGGGAAGCCCAACACAGGCCACACCAAAAAGAAAATACTGGGGGTGTGCGTTAAGTAGGAAGGGAGTGAATTAAAAAGGTTGGATAAAATCACTTCGCGCTTGGTGAGCACGCCTTTTTCATAATTTTCTGCCAAAAGTGCATTGGCCGAAGCCGGAGAGACAAAGGCTGTGGAAAAAGCCGCTCCGGTCACATCTTGCAAATGCGCCGCACGGGATAAAGGCGAAGCCACTTTCGCCAAGGATTGCGTCCAACGCAAAGCTTCCAGCACATTGGCCACAAGAAGCCCCACGCTCATGCCCAAAAGAAGGCGAAGCATGGGCCAAAAAAGCCCCTCCCATAAAGGAGTGATATGTGTGAGTGCGGCGTCCATGGCGTGTATTTTTATGCTAAATAGATACCTTAAAGGTTTAAGGCGCGTCCTTCATCCACGGGTAATGGACTTTGCGAAGCGGCGTCTCTGGCCAAAACATCACAGCGTTCATTTTCCGCATGGCCGGCATGTCCGCGCACCCAGTGAAAGGTCACTTGATGTTGCACCAAGAGCGGCCAAAGGGCTTCCCATAAATCTTTATTCTTAACGGGCTTTTTATCGGCCTTGCGCCATTGATTTTTACGCCATCCGGCCAACCATTTTTTTTGAATGGCATTGCACACATATTGTGAATCGGAAAAAACATCCACCAAGCAAGGCTCTTTGAGCTGACGCAAGCCTTCCAAAACAGCCATGATTTCCATGCGATTATTGGTGGTTTTGTCAAAGCCGCCGGAAAATTCTTTTTCTTGCCCGTCAATGACCAAACGCAATATGGCGCCCCAGCCGCCGGGGCCGGGATTACCAAGGCAAGAGCCATCGGTATATAAATGTACGTGTTTCATAACTATAATGCATCCCAAATATGATGTAACGCCCCATCAAGGCAAGAGGTCACCGCTTGCGCGGCGGCTGGCTTCACAGCCTTAAGCTGCTCTTCTTGCCCTTCAAGGCGAGTAAGCGAGCTGTATTCAGCAATGGCGGCGGAATTTTTTATGCATAAGGCTAGATTTTCTTCCGCCTCAATGCGTAAGCCCTCTCCCAAAGCCTTGCGCACCAAGGGTGGCACAGCTATGACGGCCTCTGCATGACTAAGCCCCACGCCCACATACAGCGTGCTGGTGGCATAGGGAGGAAGCTCCAAAGCAGGCACGCTTATTTGCAATAAGAGAGGGATGTTCCATTCTTTTTGAAATTTTGAACGCCAAGCATACAGGTATTTTAATTCTTTTTTTTCCAGCACATGATCTTGATTCATGATGCTGTGCGAACCATCCGGCGGCTGAATCTTGGCAAGTCTTTGCTCAAAATTCCACCAATAAGCAGAAATAATCACACAAAAAATGCAACCAAATAGGAATAAGCGCAGACCTTGCCTTTCACAAGAGGCGGAAATAAGCGGTCCGCGTGACTTTCGCGATGGAATCATAACCCCTCATTTATGATAGAGAATCTTCCCTTGGCTCTGGTTTAAAAGCCCAAAGAAAATTATGTTTTTGTAAAAATTACTTTGAGGCAGGCACTTCTAAAATTTCGCGAGCCAAATCCACGTCTTTGGCAATGCGCTCTTTAAGCTCGCCAATGTGGGTAAACTGCTGTTCATCCCGAATATATTGCACAAATTTTAAGCGAATTTCTTTATCATACAGCTGCGGTTTGCCCTCTAAAATAAAGCTTTCCACCGACAAGGCATCATTACCAAAGGTGGGAACATGCCCAACATTGGTCACGGCAGGAAGGGGTTTTTCATGACCTGCCACATGCACCCACGTGGCATACACGCCCTCCTTGGGCACAAGGGTGGAGCCCACTTCCAAATTGGCCGTGGGAAAGCCAAGGCCTTCGCCGCGCCCATAACCATGGATAACAGCACCGCTTAAATGGTATTGTCGGCCCAAAAGAGCATGCACGTCCCACACTTCCCCTTGACGCAAAAGGTTACGCACTCTGGTGGAACTGACCACGGCATCTTTTACAATGACAGAGTCTAGACGCTCCACACCAAAGCCATATTGCTCGCCAAGGGTTTGCAAAACATCAAAATTCCCAGAGCGACCCTTACCCAAAGAAAAATCATACCCCACCACAAGTTCGCGACATTCCATGGGACACAAAACTTGTTGAATAAATTCTTCCGGCGTTAAGGCGGCAAGGTCTCGAGTAAAATTCAATTCCAGCACAAGACCCACGCCATGCTCTTCAAACAGCTCATGCCTTTCGGCCTGTGTGGAAAGCAGAGACGGCGCCAAAGAAGATGCCAGCACAGCCAAAGGATGCGGCCAAAAGGTTAAGGCCACGGGCAAAAGATTATGCTCCTTAGCTTTTTGCACTGTGCGTTGCAATAAGGCCTGATGCCCCACATGCACGCCGTCAAAATTGCCAATGGTGATACATGTGCCCTTATACTTGGGCTTATGGTCGTGGACGCATTGTTCGGCCAGCTCTTGCGCTATGAGGGCAAAGTCAGCCGCAGAAGTAATTTTATACATAAAAAACTATACAAGACGCTGAAAAATAAAAGTATAATGATTACGCAAAGCCAAAGAAAGGCGCAAGGTGCTCGCCTTTCTTTGCTCTTCTTTCACCTTAGTAAAAGACAAAAGATGCTCACTAATATGATTAAAATCCTTGGCATCGGAGCGCAAAATCATCTCTCTGTATGCCATGATTTTCTCAAGGGCTATCTTTTGTGCAGGGCCTTGCAACTTTTGCACATATTTCTTCACAAAATAGGTAAAAAAGCTTTGCGAAGTTTGCGGAAAAGATTGCTCCAATGCCAAGGCCCATAAACCTATATACACCATGCCTAGCTCTTGTTGCAAAGTGCGCCGCAAGGTGCGATCGAAAAAGCCAATGGTAAAAAAGCTCAGCTCGTGGCTAAAATCCACATCACGCAAAAGAGCTTCAAAATTAGCCGCCACTTCTTCGCAAATTTGATCTTCCACCTTTATGCCACTGGGCGCATGCAACTCGAGAGATTGTGAAAAAACATCTTCACTACCCCCTTGATACACTGCGTCCACAGCCTTGCTTTCCTCATTCATGGTTTATTCTCCGTCGTAACTCTGTTTTTTCTTCATGGGAGCTTGAGCAGATGGATCTAATCCAAAAATATTTTTATGCTTTTTCGCCGAAGAACGTGACGCTCTGGAAGGTCTTGGCGATGGCTCGGCTTTGCCTTTAGAGCGTGGCCCCTTGCCAAATCCCGACTTTTTACGTTCAGCATTTTCCTCTTGGCGCGGCTTGGGTGCGCCCTTGTCGGCATAGGCCTTGGGCTCACGCTGGCCTTCACGCTGACTTTCGCGACGACCTTCACGTGCGCCATCACGATCGGCATCACGAGAGTTTTTGCGTTCGCCATCACGCTCACCGTCACGAGAGCTTTTATGCTCGCGCTCGCCATCACGCTCTGACTTGGAAGATTTATGACGCGGCTTACGGCTCTTCTTTTCACCAAAGGGATTTTTACCACCCTTGCTAGCCGGTGTAATTTCTTGACGCGGCGCAGGAGAGCTGAAGTTCACAGGAGTGCCCAAGCTTTCTTGATAGCAAGCGTCCAAGAGCATGGCCAAAAGTACATCTTGACCTTCTTCACTGGCAAGCACATCTTGCATGGGCGGAGGAATGCAACCTTCTTCGCCATATTTTGCAAAAATATTGGCAATATAACGGAAGCGTTTCACTCTTTCGCGCTCAAGACCGGTGAGATTGCGGTAGCGAGCTTCCAAAAGGGCGGAAAGTCTTTGCCCCACCACCAATGCCACGTCGGAATCATGGGGTAATTCTTTTTGTACCAAGGTGATGGAATACTGCTGAGCTATGCGTTCTAGCTCCAGCTTTTGCATCACATCCACCAAGGAAATGACCGTACCGGCGGCTCCGGCGCGTCCTGTGCGTCCGGCGCGGTGAATATAGACTTCATGGTCTGCCGGTGGCTCATACAAAAACACGTGGGAAAGAGCAGGAATATCTATGCCGCGTGCCGCCACGTCGGTGGCCACAAGAAAGCGTAATTTACCATCACGAATACGACCCAGCACCTTTTCGCGCTTTACCTGAGATAAATCGGCGGAAAGCTCATCGGCACTATAGCCAAAGCCGCGCAACACTTCTGCCACATAGTGCACATTGGCCTTGGTATTACAAAAGATAATACCAGACGCAGGATTTTCCATTTCAATGAGGCGCACCAAGGCTCTGTCCTTATCCATGGTGCGGCAAAGGCAAAATTGATGTTGCATTTGCGGCACGTGCACTTGTTTTTTGGACAAAGAAAGCATGGAGGGCGATTGCATGAATTCGCCGGCAAGTTGCATTACATTGGGCGGATAGGTGGCGGAAAAGAGGCACGTGGTAACCTTACGCTTGGGTAAGTACTTTTGCACTTCCTTCATGTCGGGGTAAAAACCGATGGAAAGCATGCGATCTGCTTCATCAAAAACCAAGGTGCGCAAAGCGTCCAGAGTCAAAGAGCGACGCAACAGGTGATCTAAAATACGACCTGGAGTCCCCACAACCAACTGTGCTCCGCCGCGCAAGGCTTGGTTTTGTTTACCATAGCCCACACCGCCGTACACCGCAGCCACATCAAGGCCCGTTCCTTCAAAAAGTATTTGCGCCTCGCGCTCCACCTGCACAGCCAATTCGCGTGTGGGCACCAGCACGAGGGCCTGCACCACACGACGATCTGCACTAAGATGGCGCAATAAGGGTAAAATATATGACCCCGTCTTTCCGCTACCGGTACAAGACTGCACCATAAGATCTCGGCGCGAAAGAAGGTAAGGGAGCGACAAACTTTGCACAGGCATAAGTTGCTGCCAACCTGCGCGAGCACAAGCGCCTTGCAAAATTTCGGGAATTTCCGTCAGAGTCAAAGGCGCCAACACCTCACTGGGTTCGCGCAAAACAGAAACACCTGTGCTTTCAAGTTCATCATTTAAAGGGCTAAAGCCCTCATTTTCATAGTCTTGTGTCATTATTTTATCCTTATAAATTATACAATCCAGCACAGTAACACCAAAAACACCAAGGCGCAACAAGGCAAAACACGCTCTTCCCGCTAAATTTTACTAAAGTTTCCAATATTTTTGCGCCAAGCTAAACATCTCACCCATGTAAAAAACCTTGCCTCCACCAATTGAGCATGGTATTTTTCACCATGGCCACCATTCTTTCCATAAATTGCAATTTAGACCAAGCTTTACGTGAACTTGGACACGAAGTTATTTCTTATTGCGTAGAAGATAAAGGAAGTTATTGCGCACAAGAATACATAAATCAATGCCCCGTCATACCCGATATTTTCTTGCAAAAAGAAATTCTCGGCAAGCGCATTTTTTTTCATGATATTCATAGCCTACCTTGTAAAACTGTTTTTTGGGGCATAGATAGCCACCTCTGTTATTGGTGGCAAATGCATTATGCGGCGCTTTTTGACATCTACATGACGCCACACACTACCCTCCTGCAGCGTTTGAGCCCTGAGTGGTTGCATCCACATATGTATAGACTGGCTGAAGTGGCTCCCAAGCGGCCTTTTGCGCCCCATGCTCAACGGGCAGCAGCCATGAATTTTGTGGGCAGGCTTAGCGGCACAAGACCGGGAAGAGAGCTCATCTGTAAATTTTTATTGGAAAAATATGACTTAAGCATCATTGACAACATTTCCTTTGAAGACATGCTTACCTTATATGAACAAACACGCATTATCCCCAATGAATCCATCACCAATGAGGTGAATTTCCGCCTTTTGGAAGGTGCCGGCTGCGGTTGCGCTGTCATTAGCCCTCAAGTGGGCCCTGACCAAGACTGCCTTTTTGAGCCGGATAAGGAAATACTTATTTATACCAGCATGGACACCTTGGAAGCGCATCTTGAGCGTTGCTTACACGATGTACCTTTTGCGGAAAAATTGGGCCGCAGGGCTTGGCTTAGAGTGCAGAAAGAACATTTAGCCGAGCACAGGGCAAAGCAATTTTGGCAAAACATTGAAGAGACCTCCCACACAGCACAAGAAAAAGATGTTTTTTTACCCAGCAGACAGAACATGGCTTTTGCCCAAGATATGAAAGCTTTTTACCTTGTCATCATGCATATTTACGGACAGATAACCATGAATCATGTGGAACATTTTATCCACAACGCCTGTTCCTCACCCTCATTAAAGCTTCTACTTTTGATTTTTTTACAATTCAAAATGCTCTCTCAAAATCAACTGGAACCAGCACAAGCCAAAGAGCGTATCTATGCCTTGCTGGACGAAGCTTCTCCATGCCTCATGGGAAGCTCCTGCCCCCCTGTGAATAAAAAAATGCTGGCTGTGGCTTGTGGTGGCGCGGCTTTAAGCTTTGTCGATGGGCCTCGTAGTCTTTTTTACTTGCGCCAGTATGAAAAAATACAGGCTTCGCAAGCTCACCAAGGCATCATAAGCGCACACGATCCCGTTGACGTGGCCCTCCATTGGGTAACCACTTTAAAGCGTGATCAAAAACAATGTTTTTACGGGCATGACTACATATACGGCTGTTGCCGCACAGCCTTTGATTTCATCTCTTTGTGCCAATCACTAGCCCCTTCGGATGAGCGTTGGCTTGCCGCCCTTTCTACTCTCGATCACGTTATTTGCGCCTATCCCCTCGACACAAGAGCTAAGTTACAACAAAACCCCTTCTCTTAAGGGCTGGTTATTTGTTGACAGTTTGCCTTTTACCTGTAAAAGTAACCGCCTCATATTTTATACTTTAGCTCTTCGAGGTTTTCCATGTTGGATATTGATATTGACAAACAAATGGCTCAGATAACTCGCGGCATTGCAGAACTTATAGATGCGGAAGAATTGCGCAAAAAAATTCTCCGCGGCAAGCCCCTCACCATTAAAGTGGGCTTTGACCCCACCGCGCCCGACTTACACCTTGGGCACACGGTGGTTATGCATAAAATGCGTCACTTCCAAGAGTTGGGCCACCGTGTGGTTTTCCTCATTGGCGACTTCACAGGCTCCATTGGTGACCCTTCCGGCAGAAGCGAAACCCGCCCGCCCCTCACCAAAGAGCAAGTGCTTGCCAACGCGGAAACCTACAAAAAGCAAGTCTTTAAAATTCTTGACCCCGAAAAAACCGTGGTGGAATTTAACTCCAAATGGCTTGGCGAAATGGGCGCAGCAGACTTTATTCGCTTGGCTTCTCGCTACACCGTGGCCCGCATGATGGAGCGCGACGACTTTGAAAACCGCTACAAAGAGCAACGCCCCATTGCCATTCACGAATTTCTCTATCCCCTGTGCCAAGGCTATGACTCCGTGGCCCTCAAAGCAGACGTAGAAATGGGCGGTACCGACCAAAAGTTCAACCTCTTGGTGGGTCGTCATTTGCAAAGCCAATACGGCCTAGAAAGCCAATGCATCATCACCCTACCCCTGCTCGTGGGCACCGATGGCGTGCGCAAAATGAGCAAATCTTACGGCAACTACATTGGCATTGACG
>CAYJHD010000069.1:0-10749 GCA_964370015.1 uncultured Desulfovibrionaceae bacterium
GAAACCTTTTTTGAAAAAAAGGTTCTCCCCCCAGCCCCCCCTTCCAAAAAACTTTTATTGCGATAGCATTCCTACTTTGAAAGGCAATAACGGCGCAATGTTTAATCTTTAAATTGCGAAATTTTGAGTTTAATCAAGGAAGATGAACGAGCTTTGAGGGAGTGTATAGAAACATACATGACAGAAAAAGTTCGTGAAATCTGACGTAGAGAAAAGCAAAAAGGCGCATTTAACGACACTATCTAAAATCCCATGCTGCACACATGACTGTAAGGTGAGCTCTTTTTCTGGGCATTGTGCAGCATATCTTCTGCTTCTTGGCGGCAATGCTCGCAGGCCGTGCGTGCCAGTTGTATGCACAGGCCGGCTTTCACCTTGGATGATTGGGTGAGGGTGGCCACAAAGCCGGCGCAATGGGGGCACAGCTTTGTTTGCTCGCGTTGTTTATCGGTGATCATGTCCGTATCATAATATATATGCCGCTCTCTAAACCACCATTGATTCTTTCGATGCCCTTCATGGGGCTCGTTTGGGGGCGAAAAGTATTGCTCCAGCACTTCATGACAAATATGCTCAATGGCTGTGCTCACTTTGGCATCTTGCTCCAAAAGCTTGGACGACCATTGGGGCTCAAAAATATCCGTATACTTTTTCTCTGCCAAGGCTAGGCAAATGGCAAGGTTCACATAGGGCAGCGCGCCGCGTATGGCATAGCCCCCTTCCAGAACAGCAATATGCGGCTTTAATAGGCTGGTGAGCTTGGCATAGCCTTGCGCTGTTAGGCGCATATCTGCCAGAGGGTCAGTAAAGTGATTATCTTGCCCAGCGGAGTTGATGATGAGGTGCGGCTTAAAATGCTCCAAGATGGGGAGCACGGCATGCTCCATGGCGTAGAGATAACCTGCGTCACCAGTTTTGGGTGGCAGGGGAATGTTCACGGTTTTGCCAAGGGCAGAAGGGCCACCGGCCTCCGGTATAAAACCAGATCCTGGATACAGAGTGCGACCATCTTGATGCAAAGAAATGAAAAGCGTGTTGGGATCATTCCAAAAAATATCTTGGCTACCGTCACCGTGATGGCAGTCGGTGTCCACCACGGCTATGCGCATGTCCTCTCCGGTTTCGAGGGGGTAGTGGTGGCGAATGTAATCTAGCATGATGGCTTCTATATTTACATTACAAAAGCCGCGATTGCCGTGGGTGATGCGCATGGCATGATGCCCAGGAGGTCGCACAAGGGCAAAGGCGCGCTGACACTGCTTTTCCATGACAAGCTTAGCGGCGCGAATGGCACCGCCGGCAGAGGCCAAATGCGAAGCAGAAGCGACCTGCTCCACGGAAGGAAAGCAAAAATGCGTCCTTTGAATATCTTCATAGGAGGCCACATCAGGCTTATACTCCATGATGCCAGCCATATCGAAAAGCCCTTCTTCGCGCAATTGATCTTGGGTGTAGAGCAAACGCTCTTCCCTTTCGGGGTGAGTGGGGGAGATGGCAAAGTCATAGGCGGGAAAAAAGACAATGCCTAAATCTTGTGTATTTTTTTGTGACGGCATGGCTTCCACCTATTTTGTACGCGTGGGTATGTCATCAAGTCCCACAAGCGCGTTTTGAAAGGGGAGGGGGTGCGCTGAGGCGTTTTCCCCTCCCCCGCAAAAAAACTAAAAACTAATCATCTAAAAAGTCGTCATCGCCGGCTTCAAAAATATCAGCGGCATAACGGGCATGACTTACCATTTCGCCATAAGCGCTTAAAGCTTGTACAAAGGCCATGTTGGTGCTGGCGTAGGATACAAAAAGGGTGTCGTCAAAATCGCGCATGACAAAGATGCCGCCCTTTTGCTTGGGATCGCGATAGACTTCGCACCAGACTTTGCTGTCATCACCAAGGCAGGAATGCACTTGCCAAGGGGCAGTGGGGATGCCGCTATCGTCACAATTGACGCAGGGTTTTTCTGTGAGAACTTGTTCTAAACGCTTGCCGGTCCATTCGACTTTATAGCATTCAAAATTCATAATATTTCCTCGCTTTTATATGTTTTTTTGTTAGATGGCTAGGGCTGCAATACATTGAGCCAACACCTTTTGTGGGGCTTGGCTGGCGTCTATATGGCAAAAGCGCCAAGGCTCTTCCTTGGCTTGTTGTAGATAACTGTGACGTATGCGCGTGTGAAATGCAATACTCTCGGCGTCAAAACGTCCTTCACTTTGACTCAAATTTTGTGCCTCGTTGCGAGATTTGGCTCTGGCTAAGCCCTGTTCCACTTCCAAATCCAAGAGGAGCACTTTGTTCGGCATGAGACCGTCAATGGCTTTGGCATTGAGGTCTTGCAAGGTGGCAAGGTCAAGACCACGTCCACTGCCTTGGTAGGCATAGGTGGAGTGGATGAAGCGATCACAAAGTACCACTTCGCCACGGGTGAGAGCCGGACGTATGACGCTTTCCACATGCTGAGCACGGTCGGCAAGGAAGAGAAAAAGTTCGGCGCGGGAGCAAATATCTGCGCGCACATCCAGTAATAGGGCACGAAGCTGCTTGCCAAGATGCGAGCCGCCGGGCTCACGGGTGCATACAACTTTGCGGCCAAGACTTTCAAAATGCGCCGCAAGGCCCTTTTGCACCGTGGACTTGCCGGAACCTTCTATGCCTTCAAGAGTGATAAACATTGCGCCTCCGTGGGGGCTTTGCTGACTGCGACTTGCTTTTGGGGCGTGGGCACAGCTTTAAACATTTGGCGCTCTAAAGTGCGCTGATAGGGGGTCCAGCCGCTTTCTTCTTCCATACCTTCAAAAAGCTGACGGCATTGGGCCATTTTTGCATCCACATTGTCCATATAATGGAGAAGCATGGCTTCTGGCGTTTGTGGTAGGCGTGGTGAACCAAATTCATAGGTTCCGTGATGACTGAGAATAAGATGCTTGAAATGCAAAATATGTTCTTCATCTAGGCCGGATTTTTGTAAATACGGTTGTAAGAAATCCAAAGCCAATTGCATATGTCCCAAAAGACGCCCAGCATCGGAATAATCGGTCACAAGGCCGTAGGTGAATTCCCAAATTTTTCCAAGGTCATGGAAAATGGCTCCCACCAAAAGCACTTGCCTATCCAGTTCTTTATAATGGTTTGCGGTGCTCATGGCAAGTTTTGCCACGCCAAGGCTGTGTTCTAATAGGCCGCCTCTATAGGCATGGTGTATACTTTTGGCCGCAGGGCATATCTTAAAGGCCGCGCTGAGCTCTTCATTTTTAAGCACAGAAAAGACGAATTTTCGCCATGGCTTGTGGGTGAGCTCTTTTTTACACAGCATTTCCAGCTCTTCCCACATGGCAGATACATCGTGAGGACTGCACATGAGATAGAGCGACATATCAAGCTCGCTTATGTGCTCCTCAGAAAGTATTTCCATGGAATTGATGGTGAGCTGTAATTGATCGCGATAGAGGGAGGTTCTTCCATTGATATTCACAAAGGAACCTGCAGGAATATCAGAAAAATCTAAACTAAGCGGGCTCCATATTTTCGCTTCCAGCTGACCTGTGGCATCGCGTAATTCCACCTTCCAAAAGGGGCCATTTTTGGCTTCCAGCTTGGAGGCTGCGCTCACCAAGTACACACCGTCGAGGGTGTTGTCTTTGATTATATCTTTTATGGCTATATGTTCTTGCATATTTTTCTCTCAAGGGCTTGCGCGGGGTCAGAATACATAACTTGAATTTTTTGACAAAAAATGAAAGTATGCTTTGTGTTTTACTGTGTAGGCAAATCTGCGCCACGCGTGCATTTTTATTCGTACATCCGCAAGAGATTTCCTTTTTTTGGAGGACTTGTCAAATGAACATTTTACTTACCAATGATGATGGCATCTATGCCGTGGGTTTGCGCGCTTTATATACAGCCTTTGTGGAGGCCGGGCATACGGTCTACGTGGTGGCACCGTTAACAGAGCAATCTGCCGTATCCAACTCTTTAACAGTGTTTAACGCTTTACGCACCAAGGAAATAGTGGATTGCGAATTCACGGGATTGGGTGTACATGGCACGCCTGCCGATTGTGTGAAGCTTGCCTTGGGGGCATTACTCCCCAAAAAGCCCGACCTTGTGGTTTCCGGTATAAACTCCGGACCCAATGTGGGACCGGACATTCGCTATTCGGGCACGGTGGCCGCCGCGTGCGAAGCCGCTCACCAAGGCATACATGCCATGGCACTTTCTTTTGATAATTATCGCCCATTGGATTTACTGGCGCAAGCGCGTCATGCCGAGGGGCTTGCCAAGACCTTACCTTGGGATTGTGTGCCGGCGCGTTGTGTGGTTAATGTGAATTACCCCGACCGCCCCGTGAGCGAAGTGCTGGGCATTCGCACTTGTGCGCAAACCAAAGCCTTGTGGGACGATGCCTATGATGAACGCTTGGACCCGCGCGGCAGTAAATATTGGTGGCTACATGGACAGATGCGCACCCAAGATGTGGAGCCTGATTCGGATCGCGGTTTACTCTCCAAGGGATATATAACGGTGACGCCACTGCGTTTTGAATATACCCACGAAGCCTGCCTTATGGAAATGGCTAAGGTTTTGGAACAGCAATAAAAATAGAAAAAATTCCTTTTGGTTTTTTTCTGCTTTATATTTTTGTTTTTTTTCTGTAGAATAGGCCGATTTGTTAGATGAATTTTGTAATTATTGTATTTAAAGGAGTTCGCCATGCCTCTCATTGGACCTCATGATATGTTTAAGCGTGCCTACGCCGAGGGCTTTGCCATTGGCGGTTTTAATGTGAATAATATGGAAATTATTCAAGGTATCATGCAAGCTGCCGGTCAAGAAAAAGCACCGGTTATTTTGCAAGTTTCTGCCGGAGCGCGTAAATATGCCGGACAAGCCTATATCATGAAGCTTGTGGAAGCTGCTCTTGTGGAAGATGATGTGCCTGTGGTTATTCACCTTGATCATGGCTCTAGCTTTGAAATGTGCAAAGATTGCATCGATGGCGGTTTTACTTCCGTGATGATTGACGGCTCGCATTTATCTTTTGAAGAAAATATTGCCCTCACCAAGCAAGTGGTGGAATATGCCCATGATAAGGGCGTGTGGGTGGAAGCTGAGCTTGGTAAACTGGCCGGCATAGAAGAGCACGTACAATCCGATGAGCATGTGTATACAGATCCCGATGAAGCTGTGGAATTTGTTCAGCGCACAGGTTGTGACTCCTTGGCCATTGCCATTGGCACCAGCCATGGCGCCTATAAATTTAAGGGTGAAGCTCAATTGGACTTTGCTCGCTTAGATAAAATTTCTGAACTTTTGCCCAACTATCCTTTAGTGTTGCACGGCGCTTCTTCGGTTCCCGAAGATTTTGTGACCATGTGCAATAGCTATGGTGGTAATGTGGGCGGTGCTAAAGGTGTTCCCGAAGATATGTTGCGCAAAGCCGCCGCTTCCGGCGTGTGCAAAATCAATGTGGATACGGATATTCGTTTGGCCATGACTGCCACCATCCGTAAATTTTTAACAGATAATCCCGAGCAATTTGACCCCAGAGGGTATTTAACCCCTGCGCGTACCGCCGTTAAAGATATGGTGGCTCATAAGATTCGCAATGTTATGGGTGCTTCGGGTAAGATGTAATGTTTTGGGAGGGCTTGCATGAGCCCTCTTTTTTCATAGTATAAATTTTAACAAAATTTTCCTTGAGGAGAAGGTATGTCCATCACAATTGGTATCAATGGCTTCGGGCGCATTGGTCGTTATTTAGTACGTTTATTGGCTGATAATCAGGAAATCAAAATTGGCGCCATCAATGCTCGCGCCACCAATGCTTCCTTGGCCTATTTGTTGAAGTATGACTCCACCCAAGGCCGTTTCCCCGGCACTGTGGAGCATGACGAAGAAGGCCTTATCATCAATGGCGTGCATATTCCTGTGACTCGCTGTGCTCATGGCGCATGGGAATGGAGCAAATATGGGGTGGACATTGCCGTGGAAACCACCGGTTCCATTAAGTTGCGCGAAGGCCTTGCACAACACTTAGATTGCGGTGCCAAAAAAGCCATCATTTCTGCACCTTCTAAAGATGCCGATACCACCATTGTCATGGGTGTGAACCAACACATGTACGACCCCGCCAAGCATGATGTTATCTCTGCCGCATCGTGTACAACCAACTGTTTGGCCCCTGCCACCAAGGTTTTACATGAAAGCTTTGGCATTGTGCATGGTCTTGTGAATACCATTCACTCCTACACCATGAGCCAACGTATTTTGGACGGCACCCATAAGGATTTACGTCGCGGTCGTGCCGCGGCTGTGTCCATGGTGCCCACTTCCACCGGCGCAGCCAAGGCTCTTTCCTTGGTGTTACCAGAGCTTACCGGTAAGCTTGACGGCATGGCTGTGCGTGTTCCCACTCCCAACGTATCCCTTGTGGACGTAACGTGCGAAGTGGAAAAAGCCTGTACCGTGGAAGAAGTGAACGCTGCCTTTAAATTGGCCGCTGAAACCACCCTTAAAAATCACCTCGGCTACAGCGATGAACCGCTGGTATCTGTGGACCATGCCGGTAGCACCTTTGGTGGTGTGGTGGACTCCATGTGCACCATGGTGAGCGAAAAGCATCTTATCAAAGCCATTGTATGGTATGATAATGAAGCCGGCTTCACCAACCAATTGGTACGCTTAATCACCCACGTTGGTAAAAACTTAGCGTAGGTATAGCTGTTTTGTAATAAAGAAGCCTCGTTCTGGAAAATACCGGAGCGGGGCTTTTTTTCATTTTTGTCTTGGCGGTGGGCATCATGTTTTTACGCGCAGGCAAAGCAATGCTTTGACACTTGGCAAAGGAAAGCTTACTGTGTATGGTCGTATTTTACACTAGGAGAGGACTGCATGGATCGATTGCCGTGGCCGGAATATTTTATGCGCATTGCCCATATGGTGGCAGATCGCAGCACATGCATACGTCGCAAAGTGGGCGCCATTGCCGTAAAAGACAATCGCATCCTTGCCACGGGCTATAATGGAGCCCCTGCTGGTTTAAGACATTGTTTAGATATAGGCTGTTTACGCCAACAAATGAACATTCCTTCCGGAGAGAGGCACGAAATTTGTCGCGCCATTCATGCGGAGCAAAATATTATAGTGCAAGCCGCCGTTCATGGTGTACAGTTGGCAGGAGCTGATATATATTGTACCACCTTTCCTTGTGGCATTTGTACGAAACTTTTAATAAATTGTGGCATAAAATCTATTTTTTATGTGGATTATTATCCCGACGACTTGTCTTTACAATTGCTTCAAGAGGCAAATATTTATTGTAAACAAGTGCAGCGCCCACAGGAGTAACTTCATGGAACAATCTGCTTTTGCCCCCTTCATGCGTCATGCCGCGGCCTTAGCCGTGCAGGGGCGCGCCTATGTGTACCCCAATCCCTCGGTGGGAGCGGTGCTTGTACGTGATAATACCGTTGTGGCAGAGGGCTGGCACAAAGTATATGGAGGGCCTCACGCAGAAGTGGTGTGCTTACAAGATGCCAAGGATAAAAATATTGATCCTAGCACGTGCACCTTGGTGGTTACCTTGGAGCCTTGTCATCATCATGGAAAAACGCCTCCTTGTACCAAAGCCATCATGGAAGCCGGCATAAAACATGTGGTTTTTGGGCAACGTGACCCCAATGAAGAAGCCAGCGGCGGCGCAGAATACTTAGCCTCACAAGGCGTTGTGGTGGAAGAAGGCGTGGAAGCACAACTCTGCCGTGATTTATTGGCAGATTTTTTGTGCTGGCGAGAGAAAAAACGCCCCTACGTCATGCTGAAGTTGGCTTCTACTTTAGATGGTCGCATTGCCACGCGCACAGGGCAGTCACAATGGGTGAGCGGTGAAAAATCGCGTCACAGAGTGCAAATCATGCGTAAGAAAATCGCACAAGTGGGCGGTGCCATCATGATTGGTGGTGGTACTTTTCGCGAAGATAATCCCCGATTAACGGTGCGCTATGATGAAGGTGAAGACGGTCCGCAACCGCTGGCCTGCATTGTGACCTCACGTTTACCCGTGGTGAATTTGAATAATACCATTTTGCAAACGCGCCCCAAGGATGCCATTTTCTTCTCCACGCCTGCCGGAGCGGCTTCCCCCACGGCCAAAGCCTTGGAAGACATGGGTGCCAGAGTGTGGTCGCAAGCTCCGCAAAGCGGTGCTGTGCGTTTACCGCAATTGGATGTTTTATTGGAACGCCTGTTCAGTGAGCTAAACTGCCCCTATGTGCTTTGCGAGGGCGGTGGCAAGCTTGCTTTAAGTCTTTTGGAGTTGGGCCTTGTGGATGAATTCCACTTGCATTTGGCTCCGCGCATTTTGGGTGATAATGAAGCAAGACCACTTTTTGATGGAAACAGTCCTTTGAACATGTCCGAAGCTTTGTCTTTACGCATCAGCGATTACGAAATGCACGGCGAAGATATTCACTTAGTATTGAGGCCTAAATAATGTTTACAGGACTTATTCAAGGACAGGGCACCATCACAGCCATACAAGCGCAAGGAGACGATAAGCGTCTTGCAGTGCGCACGCATTTTTCTTTGGAAAATGTGGAGCTTGGCGAATCCATTGCTGTCAACGGCGTATGCCTTACGGTGGAAAGCGGTGACAGTCATTCCTTTACGGCTTTTGTGTCGGCCGAATCCCTCACACATACCAATATAGGGCTTTTACGCCAAGGTTCCTTGGTGAATCTGGAGCGCGCTTTGGCCGTTGGTCAACGCCTTGGCGGGCATATGGTGAGCGGCCATGTGGATTGCGTGGCTGAGGTGCAAAGCATCACCCCTGTGGGGCAGTCGCGCTGTATTCGTTTGGCTTTTTCGTCCAAATATAGCCCCGAAATTATTTCTAAAGGTTCTGTCACCCTCGATGGCATAAGTCTTACGGTGAATGCTTGCGGTGAAGACTATTTAGAAGTGAATGTGATTCCGGAAACATGGTCTGTCACCACGGTGGGCCAGTGGACTGCGGGATCCAAAGTGAATTTAGAAACGGATATCATAGGCAAATATGTGCGCCATATGCTTGCGCCCTTCACGGAAAAATTGGGTGTTCAGCCGCAAAAAAGCGCCATTACAGAAAATTTACTCAAGCAACATGGATTTTTATAAACCGCTATCATTGTAAGGAAAATAGATTATGCCATTGTGTACCATTGAAGAGGCCATTGAGGAAATCCGCCAAGGAAAAATGATTATTCTTGTGGATGATGAAGATAGAGAAAATGAAGGGGATTTAACCATTGCCGCCGAGCATGTGACCCCTGAAGTCATAAATTTCATGGCAAAATACGGCCGCGGGCTCATATGCTTACCTTTAAGCGCTGAGCGTTGCGAACATTTGCAATTGGGCCTCATGACCCAGCGCAATGGCTCTAAATTTGGTACCAACTTCACCGTATCCATTGAGGCACGTCATGGCGTTACCACAGGTATTTCTGCCAGCGACCGCGCCACCACCATTCTAGCCGCCGTGGCTGACGATGTGCGTCCCGAAGATTTGGTTACCCCAGGGCATATCTTCCCCTTGCGTGCTCGTCCCGGTGGCGTGCTTGTGCGTGCAGGTCAAACAGAAGGCTCTGTGGATTTATCCGTGTTGGCCGGTTGCAAAGATGCCGCCGTCATTTGCGAAATCATGAATGATGATGGCGAGATGATGCGCTTGCCTGAGTTGGAAGTTTTTGCCGCCGAGCATAATTTGAAAATCGCCGCGGTGAAGGATCTTATTCGTCATCGCATGGGTCGCGGTCAAGTGTCCGTGCGCCGTGTGGCAGAAGCTAAGCTTCCCACCCAATTTGGAGATTTTACCATCATTGCCTACGAAAATGACGTGGACAGCAGTGAGCATGTAGCCATTGTGAAGGGCGACTTAAGCGGTGCAGAGCCTGTGCTTGTGCGTGTGCATAGCGAATGCCTCACCGGCGATGCATTGGGTTCCATTCGTTGCGATTGTCGCGGTCAATTGGGCGCGGCTTTGCGTCAAATTGAAAAAGAAGGCCGCGGTGCTGTGTTGTATATGCGCCAAGAAGGTCGCGGCATTGGTCTTGCCAATAAAATCCGCGCTTATGCTTTGCAAGATCAAGGCTATGATACGGTGGAAGCCAATGAAAAGTTGGGTTTTGCGCCGGATTTACGCGATTATGGCACCGGTGCTCAAATGTTGGTGGATCTTGGCATTAGCAAAATGCGTATGCTCACTAACAATCCCAAAAAGATTGTGGGTCTGGAAGGCTATGGCATTGAAATTGTGGAGCGCGTGGCCATTGAGCCTCAAGTGTGCGATTGCAACTCTGCCTATTTGCAAACCAAGAAAGATAAAATGGGCCATATTTTCAGCGAATTGTGCAACGATTGCGCTGATAAAGTGGGCGAAAAATAATTTTGTTTATTATAGTTTAAGTAGTTGATTTCCTGGTGGGAAACCTTTTCTGAAGAAAAGGTTTCCCACCCAAACCCGTTTTACGCTCTATTCCCGTAAGGCTCGCAAACTCGCCAACGGGAACGCTGCGCGCCCTTTGGGTAGGCCCTTCCAAAAAACTTTCATGCCTGTACGGCTTGCTTTGCAATGCTTCTAAGCATGCAGAAAGAAAAGAAGGGGACAGTGATATAATATTTCATGCGACCGCCATGTACGTTTAGGCAAAAATGACGCCGCCATGAAAGTTTTTTGGAAAAGGGATGGGGGTTTGGGGGAAGGGAAAGAACCTTTTGTT
>CAYJHD010000070.1:0-10707 GCA_964370015.1 uncultured Desulfovibrionaceae bacterium
CCCTGCCAATAACGCAAGGCCACGCGTAAAAGCACGCATGTGCTCAATACATTGGTACGCACAAAAGCATCGGGATCTAAAATGGAGCGATCCACATGAGACTCTGCCGCAAAATTAATGATGGCATCGGGGGCATGATTTTGTAAAACATGGGCCATGAGCTCTTCATTACCCATGTCTGCATGTACAAAAATATGCTCAGCATCTTGAGCAAGAGGCTCTAAATTATCCATATTTCCTGCATAGGTGAGCTTATCCACATTGACAACGCGCACCCCTTGTTGGCGGCTTTGCAATACATAGCAAGAACCAATAAAACCGGCTCCACCCGTCACTAAATAACATGCCATACTCAACTCTCTTTGGGCAAAATATCTCTCATTCAAAAAACACAACCAACAACAACTTGCATACACTAAATTACGCAAAGCTATGAAATATGCACCATATAAACATAAAGAGCAAAAGTCCAGCACAGGCCCTCCCATGGCCATAAGTGAGTAAACACATATTGACTCCTTGGGGGGGCTAGTGCTATGAGATTTTGTTGAGGGCAAGAACATGCACCCTGCACAGGGCACTTTTTTAGCTTTCAAAAAACTTTTTATAACCCACTACTTAGCTTACGAGGTCAGCATGCAAGCGTATACCAAGGCTTTAGAAGAAATAACACAAACTCCCCGTACTTGGCTTATCACTGGCGTGGCTGGCTTTATCGGATCCAATTTATTAGAAAAACTCTTATTGGAAAAGCAAACAGTTGTGGGTTTAGACAATTTTATCCGCGGCCATCAAGAAAATTTAGACCTGGTGGAAAAAGCCGTGGGTCCAGAACTTTGGAAAAACTTCACCTTCATTGAGGGAGACATTCGCGACGTTAACGCTTGCCATCAGGCCTGCGCCGGCGTGGACCATGTTTTACATCAAGCGGCGTTGGGATCTGTGCCTTTTTCTTTGCAAGACCCCATCATGACAAATTCTTGCAATATTGACGGTTTTTTAAATATGTTGGTGGCGGCTCGTGATGCCAAAGTAAAAAGCTTTGTGTATGCAGCCTCTTCCTCCACCTATGGCAGTGAGCCCACCTTGCCCAAACAAGAAGACCGCATTGGCCTGCCTCTTTCACCCTATGCCGTGACTAAATATGTGAATGAACTTTATGCCACGGTCTTCGCCAATAGCTATGGCATGACCACCATGGGCTTGCGTTATTTCAATGTATTTGGCAAACGCCAAGACCCCAAGGGTGCTTATGCCGCCGTTATTCCCCTTTGGTACGCCGCCCTTTTGCAAGGCGAAGATGTGTATATCAATGGTGATGGCGAAACTTCGCGCGATTTTTGCTACATCGACAATGTGGTACAAATGAATATTTTAGCCGCCTTAGCCCAGGGTGAAGCTCGTAATAAAGTGTATAATGTGGCCTTTGGCGGTAGAACCACGCTCAACGACTTGTATAAAATCATTCAAACAGAAGTACTGCCCCATACACCGGAAGCCGCACAAAAAACACCCGTATACCGCGACTTTAGACAAGGCGATGTGCGCCACTCTCAAGCTGATATTAGCCGTGCTCAAGAGTTGCTTGGATACGATCCACAATTTGACGTCCACGAAGGCCTTAAACTGGCCGGTCAGTGGTACGCAAGCCTAGTAAAATAATCTTTGGCTCGCAGTGAAACCATATATCCCTGCGAGCCATAAAAGTTCTTTCCATATGCAAAAAACACAATTTATACAAAACGTGGGCATGGGCATGGGCATGAGCATAGGCACTGCGCTTATGCTATACTTCATCCTAAGTCTTGACTGGCAACACTTCACCTCCATTGTGTATACGTTACAATGGGGCCCCTTGGCTTCTGCCGCTGTACTTTGTGTTTTTTCAAGTTTTTTCCGAGCATTACGCTTAGAATTACTGCTTAGACCCCACAGTGAAAATGCACATCTTATGCCTTATGGCACCAGAGTATTTCACTGTTTACATGGCGTCTTCATTGGTAGTTTTGGCAATTTCGTCTTTCCTGCTCGCGCCGGCGAAGTGTTACGCATGATGCACGCACAAAAAAAACTTTCCATAGCCTTACCCAATGCCCTCACCATGTGCATGGTGGACAGACTCTTTGATGTATGGAGTCTTTTTATTCTGGGTAGTCTTTTGGTGAGCTCCATGTTTAGCCATATGACATCGCTTTTCACCGTGTGCGCTTCCTTATTGGGCGTCACAGGCATAAGCATTGTCGTACTCTGTTTAGCTTTTTTTCACCCTGCGCAAATGTATACCTTGGGCGCTTTCTTCTTGCGCTTTTTACCCAAAAGCATTGAGGTGAAGCTGCAAAATTTCTTACAGCAATCCTTGCTTTCTTTGCAAAAAATTGGCTGCTTACAAACATTACTCTTGGCTTTATTTTATTCCCTCTGCACCTTTGGCGTTTCCACCCTCATGTGCTGGGAGCTTTTCACCGCCTTTGGCTGGGAACTCCCCCTCACTGCAGCCCTCATGATGAAACTTTGTTTAAGCTTTGCCGGCAGCCTTCCTTCGGCACCGGGCTTTGTGGGGCTCTATCAAGCGGCGGCTGTTTTTGCCTTGGCTCCTTTTCAACTGGGCCCCGAACAAGGCTTTGCCTACGCTCTTGTATTACAAATACTTTCCTTCTCCCTGTATTTTGTCTTGGGAAGCAGTGGCTTTTGGGCACTACGCAAAAAGCACCCCCATTTGACTAAAGCATAAAAGACTTTTCTCCCGCGGGCTTTTGCTGTACCCTAACAAATGTTGGGGGAAAAGCCTATGTTAAACACAACAGCTCTACTTACCACTGCCACCGTACCCGAACATTCGGTGCACTTTATGCAGGCCGTTTCTGGCGGAAAAGCCTTCGTGCAAAATGGCTATCTCTGCTTTGCCGCCGAAGATTGGCTCACCATCATTGGCTACCCTTTACAAGGGCAAGCTCCCTACAGTCACGATGATTTTCTTGAAGCCAAAAATCAAGCCGTGCAACGCACCCAAGCCACACAATGCTTCGCCATGGCCGCTGAGCTCCCGCCAAGCTTACAAGAACATGTACAAGACAGGGATACCTTTTACACCCTCCCTGCGCAGGCTCCCATACCTAGCTCCCTGCGCCGTGTGGTGCGCAAAGCCTCGCAAAGTTTACGTATAGAAGTGGGGCAAAGCTTTACCCCCGAGCATCATCGCCTTTGGACAGAATTTTTGGGCCGTGCTAGCCTTACCACAACGGCTCCCATGTCTCCCATGGTTCGACAGCTTTTCCTTGCCACCCCCAAGGCCCTCGCGCATCCTGAAACTAACCTTGTTCTGCTCAATGCATTTGACCAGCATGATCGCCTCTGCGCTTGCCTTTTATTGGATGTCGCCCCCAAAGATTTTTGCTCCTACCTTTTGGGCGCGCACTCACGACTGCATTATACCCCCCACGCCGCCGATGCGCTTTTTGCGCGCATGCTCCACCTTTCGCAAGAAGAAGGGAAAAAATACATCCACTTAGGCCTTGGCGTACACGAAGGCATCACCCGCTTTAAGCGCAAATGGGGCGGCGTGCCCAGCCTCGGTTATGAGCTGGCATCGTGGCAGGAGCAAGCCACATCCCAACTGGGAACAGATGTGCAACATTTGTTCACCACCTTGGTGAAAGGCCCTGCCCACTTACAAGACTCATACAGCTCTGCCCATCAAAACATCACAGCCTTCATGGGTAAATCCAAGCGGCAAATCCAAGCCTCCTTACCGGAACAACGCCCCTACGCCATGGTTTGGCGTGTGCAAAAAGAAGATAAAATTTCATGGATTGGAGGATCTGCCCATTTCTTTTGTTATTCTTTTGAACGTTCCTTCCGCCAGCTTTTTTCACAAGTGGATACGGTACTGTTCGAAGGACCACTGGATGCAGAAGCCTTGCGCGTGGTGGAAGCAGAGGGCAAAAGGCTTACCCCCGAGCAACAGCCTCTCCTGCCCCTTTTGCAGGAAAAGGACATACAACTTTTGGAACGCGTGGTGCGCGGTCCCGAAGGTTGGTGGGCGCGTTTACTCAATACACAAGCCCAGCGTCGTGTGGATGTGCGTTGGTATTTAGCCCATTCACGCCCATGGACGGCACTATTCACCCTCTGGACCGGCTTTTTAGAGCGCAAAGGCTGGCAACAATCGGTGGATTTAGAGGCATGGTACTTGGCCCATGAAATGGGAAAACAGGTGGTGGCCATGGAAAGCCTAGAAGAGCAACTGGCCTCACTCAATGCCGTTCCCCCCGAAAGGGTTGTGCGCTATTTTCGCAACTGTAAGCAATGGGAAAGCATGATTGTCAAAAATGTGCGCGCCTATTTACGCGGCGATTTACTGGGTCTCATGGGCACCTCAGCAGAGTTCCCCACCCGCACCCACACCATCATCAATGAAAGGGATGAACGCTTTCGTCGGCGCATGCGGCCTTTCTTGGAGCAAGGGCGTGCCGCTGTTTTTGTGGGCACGGCGCATATGGTCAACTTACGCACCATGCTGGCGCAAGATGGTTTCACCCTTACCCAAGAGCAGCCCACCTTTGTCCATAAAATACGAGCGCGGTTAGCATGATACATACAGCACATGCAGATCTTTCCCACGTGACATTGCAGGCTTTTACGCCTGATCAAGTACTACCTTATGTGCAATCGGTGAGCTCTGTGCAAAGCTTTATGCACCGTGATTTTCTTGTGCACCTGCACGAAAACCATGCCATTGTCATAGGATATGCCTTAAGTCAGCATTGGTCCGCCCAAGAAAGAGCCTCACAGCACTTGGAAAAGGCCGTGCAAGCTCTTAGCGAGCAAGAGCACCTTGAACACATCACCGTTCTGGCCACGCAACGCCCATCTCTGGCCCCTCTTCATGCCCTTTGCCATGAAGATAGTTATTATTTTTTACCCCTCCCCCTCAAAAAAGAAGCCGCGAGCAATGCCTTATGCATGTGTCAGCGCGCCCTACCTCATATATACATTACGCAGAGTCAGGGAGAGCACGCTTGGACAGAGGCGCATCAAGAACTCATGCTAAGCTATATGCAACGAGCAGATATCACCAAGGAAATGAGTGCCATCTTTCAACGTCTAGGCGTTTACTGCCGCAAGGCTCCCCAAGTGCGGCTATTTTCTGCCCATGACAAACATAGCCATGAGCTTTTGGGCATGACGCTGGGGGACTTTAGTTCTCTACAAACGGCTTTTTATATGTTTGCCTTTCGTCACGCCAAGGCTCTACCCGGTGTCAGTGAGGCTCTACTGCTCACGCTACTACAAGAGGCAGAACAACGCGGCTATGCCTCATGCAACCTTGGCCTTGGCATCCATGATGGCATACGCTTTTTTAAGGAAAAATGGGGTGCACAAGCAACTCTTCCCCTTGTGGAAAGCTCTTGGGCTTTAACAAAACAAGCAAAATCCGCCCCCCGCACAGCCACATCGTGGTCGTGGTTGCGTAATCTCTGGAGGTAAGGCCCATGACGCTTCATTTTCCCCTTCCTCTTCAGGGCAAAGATACAAACAGCGTGGACATTTTCCATCATGCCACCTTTGCCGAACCCTCTGTGTGGGAAATAATTAAAAGCCTTGTGCGCCCTCAAGCACGCGAGTTTGATTGCTTGCAAGTGGAAATAACGTCACACTGCGCCGCGCGTTGTACCTATTGTCCGCACACCACCGAGGCCCATTCTTGGCAAGGGCAACATATGCAGGCCTCCACCTTTGCCAACCTTTGGCCCCTCTTACAACAAAGCACACGCGTGCATCTTCAAGGGTGGGGCGAGCCTCTTTTGCACCCGCATTTTTTTGATTTTGTGGCCTTTGCACGCAAGGCGGGCTGTTTGGTTTCCACCACGTCCTGCGGCTTGCACCTCAACGAAAAAACAGCCTTACGCATCTTAGACAGCGGCATAGATATTATGGCTTTTTCTCTGGCCGGCACCGATGCTGTGAGCAATGACGCACGCCAAGGCGCGGATTTTCATACAGTTTGCGAAAAAATTCAGCTTTTGGAACATTTACGAAAAAAACATCTGGCAGTGCATCTGGAGTTACACCTTGCGTATATTTTGCTGGCAGATCGCATGGAAGCCGTCCTACAATTACCGCACCTTATGCAGCAATTGGGCGTGCATACCGCCATCGTGAGCACCTTGGACTATGTGCCTCAGCCACATCTACAGGCCTTGGCTCTGCGTCCTGAACAAAGCCAACGCATAGCGCAAGCCAAAGACATTTTAGAGCGGGCTAAAGTACAGGCTCAAGAGCTGGGCCTGCAGATACACTATGCCCTACCAAGCATGGATACACGAAGCTATTGCCGTGAAAACATACAAAAAAGTCTTTATATCAATGGTGCTGGGGATATTTCGCCCTGTGTGTATTTGAACATTCCCACCCAGGAAAAAAACTCGCTCATGCATACTTCAGCCGTTTTTGGCAATGTACATGAAGAAAAAGCCCTCGAAATTTGGCAAAAAGAAAATTTTGTGCATTTTCGACATAATCATGCTCAAGACACACCCACACACCCCCTATGCCAAAAGTGCATCAAACGTCACGAGCACCTTGGCTAGCAATAAAAGTACACATCTGTACGAAAAAGCATAAAAATCGCCTTGGTAAGCTGTATGCCCACCAAGACGATTTTTATGCCGTAAATTATTTCTGCTATTACCTACTATTCTGCACAGCCCCGGCGGCTCTTTCAGCTTTTATGCGCTTTTTCCACGCATACATGCGCTCATCAGCCTTATTTAATAACTCTTCTATGGTAGCTCCTTCATGCGGATATTGTGCAAAACCAATACTCGAAGAAATGTTGACAATTAACCCATCAAGATTAAAAGGTCTTTTGGACAAGTTTTCTATGCGCTGAATGATTCCCTCTCGGGCTTGCTCTTGAAAATCCCCTTCTAAAACAATAACAAATTCATCGCCGCCCATGCGTGCCACCAAGGTTCCCGCGGTGAAATTATGCCGTACACGTTCCACAAAGGCCTTAAGCAATTTATCGCCCGCCTCATGGCCATGTATATCATTCACAGGCTTAAAGTCATTTAAGTCCAGATAAAACAAGGTAAAATCTTTAATGGTGGGGTTTTGCTCCATATACTCATCCACCATTTTTCTATTGTGGGCTTGCGTGAGCGCGTCAGTATAATTCATTTTCTTACTGTGTAAATATCTGCCCTCAAACCAATTTAACGCCAAATACATACAGGTGGACACCGCGAAATACACAATCAAAAAAATCATGAGGGTCAGCATCAGTGCTTTATTTCTTCCTGCATCGTAGAGATATAAAGTCCACACCTGGTCGCCCACGGTGAACACCATCTTATTCTCTTCGCGTCTTTCAAAGTTTTCGCTTTGCAAGATTTCGATGCGATTGCCCTTATAGAAAGTATATAGGCCAAATTTATAATTAAAATTCGTAAGAGAATCAATTTCTATGACATCGCGAAGTAATTTCTTCACATCAAAGCCCACAGAAATAAAGCCCCAAAATAGCTGCTTGTCATTGACAAATTCATATACAGGACGGCGCAACACAATGGCTTCTAAATTACCATTGCGATAAGGCCCCGTAAGTACGGTTCTACCGCTATTTTTTGCATAAAGCGCATCTTCGCGCGTATGCTCATCTTCTAAAATATCTGTTCCGCGTATCCAGCCAAAGGCCTCTTGCGGGTAAATATATTGCACAATACCCTTGGGCTGATAAGAAATAAATATATAATACTGAGACTTAAAAACAATACGAGCTATTTCTTCAAAGCGTTTTTCCGTTAAAGAATGAGGAAAAAGCTCCAAAACCTCTTGCACAACGTGGCCATCGTTTACGATTTCATGCACAACACGTTGAATGCGTTCAGTATATAAAGAAGCAAGTTCCTGCTCTTTTTGGGTTTGCTCTTGTAAAAAACTTTGGGCACGAAAATAAGCAAAAACCATACTCAAGAGCAACATTGTGATATACAATTTCTTCGAATACCGCATGAAACACTCCCAATGCCCGTGAGCATATACTTGAGAAATCAATGAAATGGATTTACGAGGTTGACGAATGTCCTTAAAGATATATTTTTTAGATAAGTCCAAAAAGACATAAGTCAAGAAATCATGAGGCTTATTTTTACTTTTGCAACATGAGTCTCACACATATTCAGACCACATGTTTCATTGTATTTTTTGGCAATGCACAGTATACTTGCTCCAAAATTTCTCCTCCACACACAAAGCAACAGTATTGCAAAAAGAGCACGTTATGGCAAAACAAATAAGTAGAGAATTACGCGAACGTCTTGTGCGTTTCGCTTTGGGCATTGGCATTTGCTGTACCATGTTAATACTCTACACATGGCAGCCCAACATTCTACAGCAAGCAGACCGAAACGTTTATGATGTGCTTTTACGCGCCAACGGAGGGGGCAAACCCTCCCCCACTCCTGCCCTCATTGACCTTGACGATGCCAGCCTAGCAGAATTTGGCCAATGGCCTTGGCCAAGGCATTTAGTGGCTAAACTTGTGGCCAACCTCACCGAATACGGTGCCGCTGCCATCGGGCTTGATATACTTCTTGCCGAGCCAGACAATGCTTCTGTTATCAACTTGCAAAAGTCCTTTAAGCGTCACTTCAATGTGGACGTGCCCTTGGACAGTATCCCCACCGCCCTGCACGACAATGACCGTATTCTTGCCACCATTCTTGCTCAAAGCCCTTCGGTTTTGGGGGTATACGCAAGATTTACAGGCGAAAAAACAGCTTTACCCGAAAACATGCCCCACGCTGAAGGCATCATCGAAATGACCACTTCCGACGGCATTGCCCCGCGCACCTTTTTGCTCAATGGTCAAGGCGCCACCCTCCCCTTGCCGGAACTGCGCGCCGTGGCCCCCCTCGGAGCTCTCAATGTGGCGCAGGATGCCGACGGCATCATTAGATCTGTACCTCTGCTTTCGCAAGTGGATGGACGCATCATGATTTCTCTGTCTTTGCGCTCCCTCATGCGCGGCCTTGGCACCACCACCCTTAGCCTCATAGGCGGCCCCAGCGGTTTACAAGCTTTGCGTGTGGGTAAATATACCGTTCCTGTCACGCCCGACGGACGCTTCATGGTGGCTTTTCGCGGTCCACGCGGATATTATCCCACCTTTCGCGCCGCAGATATTTTAAATAAAAAAATTCCGCCTGAAGAAATTCAAGGGCGTGTACTCATTGTGGGAACCTCTGCCGCAGGACTACTCGATATTCGAGCCACCCCCTTTGACTCCATGTATCCCGGTGCCGAAGTGCATACCACCGTCATTGACGCCATTTTAAGCCAGCGTTTCATCGAGTCCCCCTCGTGGATTCCAGGAGCGCAAGTTTCTGCCATCGTGCTCTTGGGTAGCGTGGCGGCTCTCTTATTTGCTCTTGCACCAGCCATAGCCTATCTTCCTCTTTTGGCGGCCCTCGTGCTTGGCACACTCTGGACCAGTTGGACCATATTTCAAAAAGGAATTTATCTCTCACCCCTTTATATTGTCATCACGCTTGCAACCCTTGCCGTCACCCTATTGGCGGTACGCTTTTGGCAAGAAGCACAACAAAAGCGTACCTTGCGCAATGCCTTTAGCCGCTACATTGCCCCCGACATGGTGACGCAAATTGTGGATGTGGGCGAAGCCGTTTTGGTGGGGGAAGAACGCGTTGTCACCCTACTTTTTACAGATATTCGTGGCTTTACCACCCTGTCAGAAAGCCTTACTCCTGACCAAGTGGTAAATGCCCTCAATCAATATTTCACCCCCATGACCTCCATCATTCGCAGTAGCCAAGGTACTGTGGATAAATTCATCGGTGATGCCGTCATGGCCTTTTGGAATGCCCCGCTCAACGTACCACGTCACCCTCTGCTGGCTGTTAAAAGTGCCATGCAAATGCATGTGGCCTTGGCAGAGCTTAATGTGACTTTCCAGGAAGAAATTGGCATCACTCTGCGCATGGGTGCCGGTGTACATACGGGTAAAGTATATGTGGGTAACATGGGAAGTGCCGAGCTTTTAGACTATACCTGCATTGGCGATACCGTAAACTTGGCTTCTCGTCTGGAAGGCATGTGCGCCGTGTATGGTGTGGGTGTGGTCACCAGCGCTGAAACAGCCGAGCAATGTCTTTCTTTTACCCAAGGCGAAGACCCTGTGGCAGCTGAAGAAATACCTTTCTTCATCCCCCTTGACTCCATTCGCGTAAAAGGAAAAACCCTGCCCGTGGAAATATGCACGCCCATTTCCCATGAAGAAAAAGCCCAAAGAGAAGAGGAAATTACGCAATTCATGCAAGCTCGAGCCCATTATATAGAAGGAAATTTTGCGGAGTGTCTTAAGCTCTTCACAGCCCTCAAGGAAGCCTTCCCCCAAAGCTTGCTTTATGAACTCTACACTGAGCGCAGTCAGGTTCTTTTGGACGCGCCCCCAGAAAAATGGGAAGGGGTGTGGACATTTACGAAGAAGTAAAAATGGTTTTTATGGGGGGCGGGAATTTTTTGAAAAAAGTTCCCGCCCCCGCTCATTTCATGAGCTCCCCCACCCTCAAAAACTTTTACTGGCCATGAAGTTTCTTCCTCGGGCACATGTGGCTGGGCAATGAAGGGGTTGGTGGATTTTTAAGACTTTATGAACTAAAAAAGGCGCCCTAAGCGCCTTTT
>CAYJHD010000071.1:0-10424 GCA_964370015.1 uncultured Desulfovibrionaceae bacterium
AAGGTAACGCAACCGGTTTCACCCATGGAGCCGCCATGCTTGGTCAAGAGGTGACGCACTTCGGCCACGGTGCGGTTTTTGTTGTCGGTGGCAGTTTCCACGATGACAGCAATGCCGCCGGGGGCATAGCCTTCGTAGTTGATTTCAAAAAGTTCGCCGCCTGCATCCTCACCGGTACCCTTGCGGATGGCACCTTCGATTTTGTCCTTGGGCAAGTTCACAGCCTTGGCAGCGGCAATGGCAGCGCGCAAGCGCGAGTTACCGGCAGGGTCACCGCCACCCTTGGCGGCAATGATAATCTCTTTGGCAGCCTTGGTAAAAACTTTACCGCGCTTGGCATCTTGGCGACCTTTACGATGTTGGATATTGGCCCATTTACTATGTCCAGCCATGATCTAAACCTCTCTCTTTAAATAACATTTATTCATTATTTTCTAGGGGTTGCCCTTTGAAACCTGTACCCACAAAAAAAGTTTCCTTACTTTCTTGGCGGGAGCTGTTAGGCTTAAAAGACTTCACCTTGGTAAATTGCTTGCGCATGGGGGTGATCAGATCTTGCACATCGGGCCCCATGAATATTTTTACAATGAAAACGCCGCCTTCCTTAAGATAAAGGCTAGCCACATTGAGCGCTTCTACGCACAAATCCAAAGAACGCGCTTGGTCGGTGAATTTTGTGCCCGTGGTGCGCGGTGCCATATCGCTCATGACCACATCAAAGGGGCCCAGCTTTTGTAATTTTTCTTCAAATTCCGGCGAGCGCTCAAAAACATCCTCTTGCATAAAGGTGATATTTGAGGGAAAAATAGTTTCCGTGGTTTGAATGTCGCAACCAAGCACAAAGCCCTCTTTGCCCACTTTTTCAGCGGCACCAAGGGACCAAGAACCGGGAGCTGCGCCAAGATCCAGCACCTTCATGCCGCGCCTAAAGATTTTGAATTTATTATCAATTTCTTTTAGCTTATACACGGAACGGGCAGGATAGCTTTGCTCTTTTGCCTTGCGAAAATAGTAATCTCTGTATTCTTTCATAATTTCACCATGCGGGAACATATGCTAAAAATCGCTTTTAGCCAAGTATATTATGCCCCTAAAAATTTTGTGAGTGCTTTATGAATCCACACCATGGCCTAGCTTCGCCCCCCCACGCACAACGCCCCCAACGCTTGCGCATGGCAGATTTTCGTCAAAAAGCCTTTAGCCTTGATGGCGGCAAGGCCTCGTATACGCGCCTAGATAGGCCCAAGGATACGCATGCACAGCCCACGGCGCACATTATTTTCGGCATGGCAGGACTATGGGGATTGGCACAAACTGACCTATTCTTTCCAAGCCAAAACACGCCCCTATATGCGGTGGAGTGTGAGGAATTTTTCACTGGCTTGACACCAGAACAAAAGCAATCCTTGCCCCCCCTGCCGAAACATATGCAAAGGATTCAGCCCGAGGACGTGCCTGCCCTGCTTACCAAAGAACCCTGCGCCGCCCTTTGGTGGTATGGACATAATACGCGGCTTTTTCCGGATTTTTGGTGGCCCATCTTGGGGCAAGTACTGGCGCAAAGCCATGCCATGACATATGAAAAAAACACCACCACAGGCAAGCCCGTCATCTTACTTGGAGTCACGCCCAATCAACTTTTGGAACAAGAGCTCACCCTTGCCTTCACGGCCTTGGGTTATGAAGTTATGCCCGTGCGTAAAGGGGGTTTTAGCCAAGTGCACAGGCAAACAAATATCGCACAAAATCCACATGAAGCTCTACGTGACGTCCTCACTGAAGTGCTGCATTCCGGACGCGTGGCGCTCTTTTTCTCCCTCAATTTGCAAGGGCTTGATGCCCATGGGCAAGACTATGCCCTACTGCACGCTTTGCGCATTCCTGTGGCTTTATGGTTTGTGGATAATCCATGGCATGTGCTTGCGGCATTGCGTTTACCGTGGTGGAAAAAATGCGCCATCTTGGTGACGGATGCCTCTTTTATACCTGCTTTATTACAAGAAGGAGCGGAAAAAGTTCTGCATATTCCGCTGGCTACGGCACAACACATGTGGCAAGCGCAAGAAGAAGCGCATAAAGCGCAATACCGCAACAACAATAACATTCTAGCCGCCACCAAGCCTGCATGCATTTTTGTGGGGCGCGCAGCCTTTCCGCAAAAGGAGCGTTTTTTTGCCGCGGCAAAGGTGCCTTCAGAGCTTTTTGCCATGGCGCAAAAACATATTATTGCAGGTGAACATGCGCCGCATTTTCACTGGTGGGCCAAGGCCATGCAAGTGCACTCTTTTTGGCAACATGCGCAATTGCGTCATGTGGGTCTTGGGGCTGAGCAAAGTGCCCAATGCCAGCGCATGCACTGGCTACAAAGCTTTTTACCGCACCATGTGGCCATTTTTGGCGATGCAACACTGTGGCAAAAACTGTTACCTCAAGCTCCTACGCATGTTTTTCATGAAAATGTGGATTATTATGGTGAGCTTTCAGCCCTGTATGCGGCGGCCCCTGCGGTGCTTAATATTACTTCACTGCTTCTTCCTGCTGGGCTTACGCAAAGACATTTTGATGTTTGGGCGGCTGGGGGCTTTTTATTCAGCAATACAACAGATGGATTGAATATTTTCCCCAAGGAATTGGTGCAAGCCATGGCTTTTTCTCGAGCAGAGGATGCAAAAAGTGCTGTGCAACACATGTCACACAGCACTAAAGAAGAACTGAAAATGGGCTGGCAAGAGCACTTACGCGCCAAGCACAGCTATGAAATACGAATGAAATTCGTTCTGGAAAATATTATATAACCTTACGCATGCGCCAAATATGCGCCAACGTCAAAGCCGCAAAAGCACCGCCAGCCATGTAATGGGCTTTCTTATTACCCATGCCACCGCTGACTAAGGTCACCAAGAAGGTGGAGAGCATGGTTCTATTGATGAGTTTGCGCTTTTGCGCCGCTGTGAGCTGAGTAGGAGCCCATGAAGACGGCTTGCAAGCAACAGTACTGGTGCAAGCTGTGGTTGTTGCTGGGCTTTGCACCTCAAGCCATTCTTGCCCTTGCTCCAAAAGTGCTTGAATTTCTTCTTGCGTAATGGATTCATGATCATAATGAATCAGCAAAGAACCGGTGATGCTCTTGTGCTCAATGCTTAAAATGCCATTCATATCTTTTAAAAAGTTACAAATTTCTTCACCAAGGGCTTGGTCTTTCAAAGACGGATGACGTAAACGAATGCGCCCATCGGTGAAAGAAACTATATAATCTTCAATCATATTCCCTCCATATGCCCAGTAATCCGCGCACTTTTGCACTGACACTGTCCATCAAATCATTTGAAAAAGCTTTGTGGTAAAACTTTTTCAGCACCCTTGCCACACAGCCTCATGGCAAGGTCACGTCCAAAATACTATAAAACTTAGGCTGTGCAAAATATACAATATAACTCAATCTATGGCTTGAGCATATACGCTTTTTTATGACCGTAGCATGACAAAGCAGAATTTTCATCCTTTTTTAACATGCTACGAAATGTATACCTACAAAAAGGTTTAATTTTCAATAAGTTCCTCACTGGGAACTGCTGGTAAATGCGGTCTTGTGGCATTTAATGTCACGCCCACAGTGGTCACATTATGCAAAATGGCCGACATGGTGGGAGTAATTATTCCAAACAGACTCAAGGCTAAGAAGGCGGAATTTAAGCTCATATTGGCCGCAAAATTACCCTTGATGCGTTGCACCACTTTTTGACCAAGCTGACGAGCCACCACCAAGGAGTGCAAATTGCTTTCCAGCAAGACCACGTCTGCCACTTCCTTGGCTAAGTCAGTGCCGTCGCGAAGGCTTACGCCCACGTCTGCCATGGAAAGGCCGGGGGCATCATTGACGCCATCGCCCACCATGATAACCTTGCATCCTTCAGCTTGTAACTCTTGCACAATTTGTGCTTTATCCACGGGCAATATGCCGGCATGATATTCTGTGATACCAAGGTGCTCTGCCATATTGGCCGCGGCACGTCTATCATCGCCTGTGAGCATAACCACGCGTTGTATGCCGCTTTCCTTAAGCTTGGCGATAACGTCCAAAGCTTCGGGGCGCACAGTGTCACGTATGGCTATGATGCCGGCAATGAAGCCACCCCTTGCCAAATAAAGCAAGGAATATCCACATGCTATAAGGCGTTCCACTTCTGATTCCATGGAACTGATATCGATATTTTCATCATCGCGAATATAATGACGACTACCCAAAAGCACGCGCTCGCCATGCAGGCGGCTGGCTATGCCATGGGCCACCACATATTCCACTTCGCCATGCTCTTCCTCATGCATGAGGCCTTGCAACTCGGCTTCGCGCACAATGGCTCGCGCCACAGGATGCGGGAAATGCTCTTCCATGCAGGCGGCAAGGCGTAAAATTTCTTGAGGCTCATGACTTCCGCAAGCCAGTACTTCTGCCACTTGGGGCTTGGCTTCGGTGAGCGTGCCTGTTTTATCAAAAACAATGGTATCGGCTTCGGCTAAAGCTTCCAAAAAGACGCCGCCCTTGATGAGCACGCCGCGGCTGGCTCCTTCACGCATGGTGGCCAAGATGGCTAGCGGCGTTGCCAAACGCAACGCGCAGGAATAATCCACC
The DNA here is from genome assembly GCA_964370015.1 of uncultured Desulfovibrionaceae bacterium. Taxonomy (GTDB): domain Bacteria; phylum Desulfobacterota; class Desulfovibrionia; order Desulfovibrionales; family Desulfovibrionaceae; genus CAYJAD01. The sequence continues at coordinate 4,631 of CAYJHD010000071.1, forward strand.
AAAAGCACCGAAGAAGCACGGATGGGGTCACGCGTAATGAGATACACAAGGCCGGAAAGCAAGAAAGTAAAGGGCACGGCAGCATCGGCCATACGCATGGCGCGGCTTTCGATATCTGCCTTAAGGCTTTGAGAATCTTCGATGAAATCTATGATTTTTTGTAAGCGCGTTTCAGAAGCGAGGCTGGTGGGCTTCACAATGATAGTGCCTTCTTCCACCACAGTTCCGGCATACACCGAAGCGCCCTTGGTGCGCACAATACCTTGAGGCTCACCAGTCATGGAGGATTGGTTCACCACAGCTTCGCCTTGCACCACCACGCCATCAACCATGATCACAGCACCGGTGCGCACGATGACTTCATGCTCAAGGGTCAATTCTGCAAAGGGAATGCGCACTTCGCTATCTTCGTGGCGAATCCACACATTATCCACATCCAGAGCTAAGCTTTGTGCTAAGCCTTGACGGGAATGATGGCGCGTCCATTCTTCCAAGGCCTCACCAAGACCCAAGAGGAAGGTGAGCATGCTCACGGTGGGGAAATCTCGACGCAATAAAGATATGCCTATGGCGGTGGCGTCTAAAAGCTCCACATTTATCTTGCCGCGCATGAGGGAAGAAACACCCTGCATAATATAAGGGATGGCAGATTTTATGCTCAAAATCATGCGCAACCATGGCGGCATGAATATGCGCATGAGGCCATAACGCACCAAAGCCCCCACCAAGGGGAATTTATTAAGCGAACGCAATGGGGCAATCTTGTCTGGCAGTGCCAAGGCCGAACTTACAAGGCTCAACGCCGTGCTACTGCTACCCTCTGGTGCGTTGGTGTCTTCCACCTGCAAAATCTCTAGCGCCTGCGTGCGAGCTTCGCCGCTTTCATACCAAAAGAGCACAGAACCGGTGCGCGGATTAATGCTCACCTCGCAAATGCCCTTAAGCTGCGAAAGTTGCTCAAGCAAAGCCGTGGCAAGCTTGGCTGTCATGGGTTTGAGGGAACGCGCACGCAATCTGCCTACGCTTCCTTGAATTTCATGAACAATACGACAACAGTGCATGACGTCCCCTCTCAAGCCTAAGCTTTGGCCTTATCTTCGGTTTTACGCTTTTCAGAAGTATTTTGTGCTTCAGCAACTAAATCTTCTACGGTTTCCTTAAGGGTTTCCACCTTGGACATGACGCAATCTTTTGCGTCCATGCCGCGGCTCAATAAATCAGCCGCCATGGGACGAAGGCATGTGTTACCACTTAAAGCTTGCTTTGCCATGGCACCCACAACAACACCACCCAAAAACACTAAACCGAAACGGAAAAATCCTTGCATATCTTACTCCTTTTATTTTGCGATAAATAGTCACCGAACTGTAACTCTATACCGCATAGCTAACACAAAAATACGCAATTGCAAGCCCTTATACAGTAAAAATACGCGGACAATGATTAGCTTTTTCAACTTCTAGAGCTTTTTTGTCTTTATGGCAAGTAATTTTTGAGAATAAATTTCAGTGAAAACATAGAAAAGCATATGGCGAAAATATTTTTTATGATTATATTTTTATAGATTACAAAGAATACAATTTTATGAAAACTTTTTATTAACACCTGTAAAGTGTTCTATTTTTGATTGTTAATTTCAATAATTTTCTTTATTTTATACAAAAAAAAACTGCGTACCGAGCACGCAGTTTTTTTCAAAATGTCTTTTAATAAGCGCCTTCGCCGCGCAAAGCCACGGGTATGGTACGCATGAGTATCCACAAATCCATCCAAACAGACCAATTGGTCACGTAGTAGCGATCATAGGATACGCGTTGCTCATAGGTGGTATTATTACGCCCTGACACCTGCCAAAGACCTGTAATACCAGGTTTTACCTCTTGGTATTCCAGATAAACATCTCCATAGCGTTCTATTTCATCTTCCACAATGGGACGCGGCCCCACCAAGGTCATGCTGCCCATGAGCACATTAAACAGCTGTGGTAATTCGTCTAAACTGGTCTTGCGCAAAAAATGCCCCACTTTGGTGATGCGGGGGTCATGGCGCAATTTTTGATCTTTTTTCCATTCTTCGCGATATTCTTCATTATCTTCAAGATATTGATTGAGCACTTCATCGGCATTTTGCACCATGGAACGAAACTTAAATATGCGTATGGGCTGACCGCCCTGCCCAATGCGTTTTTGACTATAAAAGGCCGGCCCTGTGGAATTAGTACGAATCCAGGCCACGAGGAAGAGAAATAGCGGTGATAAAAGCACCAAGGCCACGCTGGAAATACATATATCCATGAAACGCTTCACGCGCAGACGACGTACGTCGGTGAGATTTTGCTTCACCATGAAGGCTGTGGTATTGCCCAAAATACGCGGTGCGAGCCAAAATTTCTTTAATGTTTGAGATTGTGGAGCCACCACCAACACACGCTTACATAACAAAGCAACTTCTTCAAATTGCTTCGACTCATTAACATTTTTACCCTGGTCACTGATCCAAATAAACATGGGTGATACATGGGTATTTTGTGCATCTAAGATATTTTTCTTCCATATATATGTGGCTTCTTCCATGTCTATGTGCCCCACAGGACGCAGGCCCCGCTCGGGATGTTCCAAAAGCTCTTGCCACACCTGTCCCACATGCTCCTTTTTCGACAAAAAGAACACCGGCGTACCCCACCATTCTTTGCGGCACAGCCTACGACGCATGAAACCGCGCACAACGGGCACAGCCACCACGCTCACACTCCACGCCACAATGAGAATAATACGTGAATACTCCACCGACACTTGTGTCATGAAAAAGACCACAAGAATAACAAGATATGCTAAGGACACACTGAGAAAAAGGGACTTTACTTCTTTATGTGCCGGCGGTACTGGCGTTTCGCAAGAGCCAAACATCAAGGCAAATACAGGCCCAGAGCAGAGCAAAATACTCATGAATAAATAAATTGTATAGTCAATATCTCCCCACAAGGAGCGTAAGAATACACATAAAGAGAGCACTATTTGTAAAGTGAGCCCATCGCAGAGCAAAGTAAAAAGCTGAGCCGGGCGAATGCCCACGCATTTGCGTAATATCATATCCCACATAATATATCCCTGGCCTTGCTTTGACAGCTAGGCTATTGGTAAAGTTTTTGCAAAGCAATAATAGTACATTATCCCCCTTGAGTTAATCAAGGCATTAATCATGGTAAAACTTGATTTTTGGCGCCCAATTTTCGCATGCGAAGCGGCCTTGCGTGCCACAAGTGAATATTTCACCATGATTTGAAAAAGAGTTCTGCAAAGCTTTTTTTCATCACACACGCACCCTTTGCCTAAGCAAAACCTTATATTATAATGTAAAATTTTTACATATGCCTTGCATTCATGACAAAGGCCTGACCTTTGCGTGGCAATATGCTGTAAATTCACTAAGCTTTACACACTTGCCATGAAAACAATACTTTGCTATTTCAGTCCTTGGCCTTTTTAGACCTTTTTCAAATACCCAGTGTTAAGGAGTTTGTAAGTTTATGAAAAGAATTCTTGCCTTTGGTCTGTTGACGGTATTACTTGCCGTAGGTAGCGCTCAAGCAGCACAAAAAACCTATGTAAATGGTATAGATGCCAACTACCCCCCCTTTGGTTATGTGGATGAGCAAGGCAAACCTGCCGGCTTTGACGTGGAGTCCATGGATTGGATTGCCAAAAAAATGGGCTTCAAAGTAGAACACAAGCCCATCGCTTGGGATGGTATCATTCCTGCTCTTTTGGCCAAACAAATTGACATGATCGCTTCCGGCATGAGCATCACCGATGCACGTAAGCAAATGGTAGAATTTTCCAATCCTTACTGGGAAGTTTCTCGTGTATTCATCGCCAAAAATGATTCTGACCTCACCGGTGCCACCATTTTAGGCGGCAAAAACAAAATTGGTGTACAGCGCGGTACTTCCGAAGCTGCTGACTTCCAAAAAGAAGTGAAAGAAAAAGGTTATCCTGTGGAGCTTGTATATTACGAATCTGCTCCTTTAATTGTTGAAGATTTACTCAATGGCCGCATTGTTGCCGGTCTTATGGATAAATTGCCCGCCGATGACTCCATCAGCAAGGGCAAAGCTGTGAAGATTGTGGGCGTACATGGTAAGCCAGACAATTTCGGCGTGGCCATCCGCAAAGATGATGCCGAATTGCGCACCTTGGTCAACGAAGGCTACAAAAAGCTCATGGCCGATCCTTACTGGAAGCAATTGCAAGAAAAATACTTGCAAGACAAGAAATAGCACCTAACTTTCCCCCGTTTGTCATGAACGGGGGACTTTTCTCTTTATGGAATTACTCAAAACTATATTTGATGCCCTGCCCTATATCTTGGGCGGTAGTGTTGTCACCATAGCCAACGTGGGCATAGCCCTGGCTATGGGTCTTATTGTGGGCGTGCCCATGGCAACATTACAAGTGTACGGCCCTCCCTTCTTGCGTCGCATCATATCCATCTATGTATGGTTTTTCCGCGGCGTTCCCATTTTAGTCTTGTTATTTTTATTTTTTGGACTTTTTGTTTCCTTGGGACTCAGTGCCAACCCCTTTGTTATATCTTGTTTGGTACTTGGTCTCACAAGCACAGCGTACCAATCGCAAATTTATCGCGGTGCCATTTTGGCCTTACCACAAGGTCAGCTAAAGGCTGCCAGAGCCCTTGGCATGCAGGATAGCACTGCCATTCGCCACATAATTTTGCCCCAAGCCATGCGTATGTCCATTCCCGGATTTGCCAACGAATTTTCTATTTTGCTCAAAGATTCTGCCATTTGCTATGTGCTTGGCACACAAGAAATCATGGCTAGAGCCAATTTTGTGGCTTCGCGCACCTATGAGCATTTGGCTTTCTTTGCCGTGGCCGGCATTTTATATTTTATCATAACATTGCTTGGTTTTAAACTTTTACGCATGGTAGAACAGCGCACCTATGTGCCTGGCTATGCCATATCGTAATGGCTCCATTTTCACATTATAAGGCATATTATTATGAATACACCTGTGCTTGACATACAATCCATCAGCATAAAACTTGGCGGTAAAGCCATCTTACAAGATTGCTCCCTGAGCATGCATCGCGGTGAGCTTAAAGTACTTATTGGGCCTTCGGGAGCCGGTAAAAGTACCCTTTTGCAATGCATCAACTGTCTTATTATGCCTGACAGCGGTAGCATTAGCCTTGAAGGGCAAGAACTTGATATGAAAAATACCAAGGCCCTATGTACCTTCCGTTCGCAAGTGGGTATGATTTTTCAAGATTTCAATCTTTTTGATCATCTTACCGCCGAAGAAAATGTGGCCATTGCTTTGCGCAAAGTGCGTGGTTTTTCTGCACAAGTGGCCAAAAATAGAGCCCTTGCCGAGCTAGACCGCGTGGGCCTTAGCAAACGCTCACAGCTCTACCCTGCCCAGCTTTCCGGCGGACAAAAGCAAAGGGTTGCCATAGCGCGCGCTCTGGCCATGGATCCCAAGGTTATCTTATTGGATGAACCCACATCGGCCCTTGATCCGGACTTGGTGGGTGAAGTGCTCACCGTTATTCGTGATTTGGCCCGCGGCGGCATGACCATGATTATGGCCACACACCAAATGGATTTTGCCAAAGCCTTGGCCAATGAAATTATCTTTATGGAACAAGGTGTTATCATTGAGCGCGGCACTCCGGAGCATTTGCTTTCCAGCGATACACGCACCAGTGCTTTTTGCAATAAAGTTTTGGATATTGAAGGAACCAAACCCACCAAACATACGGCCAAAGTGAA
>CAYJHD010000072.1:0-10385 GCA_964370015.1 uncultured Desulfovibrionaceae bacterium
GAGTGTGGTGGTAATGGCGTAAAAACTGAGCTTGCTCTGGGTGGATATGGGTATTAATGCCGGAACCGGGCTCAGGAAAGTGTACCTTGGCAAATTGTGTGGGTTCCGAGAGGAATATATGCTCATTGTCTATGCCAAGGGCTTGAAGTATTTCGCTTTGCCAAGTCTTAAATTGTGCAGGCGTATACGTGAATCCATTGACACCTACCCAAACAATGGGAAGTTTTGTTTTTTTGGCATACCAAAGTCTTTGGAGGTTTTCCAAAATAAAATGTCCCCAATGCATAAAGAAAATACCGCCATAAATCACTTCTTGAGAAGATATGCGTTGCGGTTTTATGTGGGGTAGGGAAAAGCTTTTAGTGTCTTTATGAGTCATGCGGTGCGTATATGACACAGAATTTTTACCCGTAAAGGCGCCTAGAGCATAGACACTGGCTTTTCCGGTGAAGTCTCCCACCATGGGCAAAAGGGTGACGTTGTCCTCTATGGAACATTGTAAAGGGGGTATGGTCTTTTCGTCGAATATTTTGTGATTAAACATGCTCACTCCAAAAGCTAAACAGTATGGTGTGAAGCAGTTTATATGCAGGTGGATAATTTATCAAATAAAAAAAGGAATATTTGTGTGGCTAAATTTTGTGATTACTCCTGCTATCCTAGTGACGAAAAGACGGTGTTTATGCCGCGTGTCTGTGACGAAGTAAAGAAAGAGGAAGAGTTGGTGTGGTATGGAGAGTGTGTGATTTTTAGTAGAGCAAAAAAAAGAAGCTGAACACCCGTAGCCACCGTTGCCGCTGCTTCCTTTCGGGACGGAGGATGCTGGCGGAGTTGGCGGTGTTTATGTCGCGTGTCTGTGATGAAGTAAAGAAAGGGGAAGAGTTGTCGTGGGATGGTGAGTGAGTGATTTTAGGCGGAGCAAAAAAAAAGAAGCTGAACACCCGTAGCCACCGTTGCCGCTGCTTCCTTTCGGACCTGACGGAGTTGGCGGTGCTTGCGCCGTTCAGCTTCGCCTTTTCTATATATGGGGCGGGGCCGCGTGTCAAAGCTTTTTTGCATGAGAGGCTAAAAAAGGCGAAGTGTTATTGGCATATAATCTGCATATATTTTCATACATACAGATGTTTACACATGTATTGTGCACGTGCAAGCGGTATGTAGGAGGATTTTTGTATGCAAGACATGATGTTTAGTGCACTTTTTGGAGCTTTATCCACTGAGCACCGCATGAATTTCATAGCCAATAATTTGGCAAATGTGAACACCACAGGCTATAAACAAGATCAATTGGCTTTCAAAAATACCATGGCCCAATTTGCCCATGATGAAATTCGCGAGCCTTTAGCCAATGTTCGTTCTAAGCCTTTGTTTCCAGAACCAAAAAACCTCTCGCGTACACGTATTGCCGTGTCTGAAATTGATTTTAAGCAAGGCTCCATGAAGTTTACCGGAGATCCTTTGGACGTGGCCATCAATGGCGAAGGCTTCCTTAAGGTGCAAACTCCGGCAGGGGAGCGTTATACGCGTAGCGGGCATTTTGTGAAAGGTGCCGATGGCTCAGTACAAACGCCACAAGGCTGGCCTTTGCAAGGAACCGATGGTCCCATAGTCATTCCCGACGGGGCACGCGATGTGCATATAGCAGGTGATGGGCAAGTTTTTGCCGATGGCGAGCTCGTGAATACCATTGCCTTTGTGGGACTTGACGATCCGCAAGCTTTGGAAAAAGAAGGTAACAATAACTATAGAGTGCGTCCGGGTATGGAGGCTGTGGAAAATGACCCCTTGGTCAATGGCTCACGTATTTCGCAAGGCTTTGTGGAAACTGCCAATGTGGAAGTTGTTACTGAAATGGTAAAAATGATTGAAGTAAATCGCCATTACGAGGCCATGGCAAAGATAATGCAAGCCTCTGATACCGTAGATAAACAAGCTATTGAACGAGTTGCAAGACTTCGTTAGCCATAACATAAGGAGCTAAAGCTATGATGCGTTCGCTTTGGACAGGTGCCACAGGCATGGTGGCCCAGCAATTAAATATTGACGTTATTTCCAATAACTTGGCTAACGTTAACACCACAGGTTTTAAGAAAAGTCGCGCCGAGTTTGAAGATCTTATGTATCAAACCATGAAGATTGCAGGCTCCATCACCGAAGGGGATACTGTTTTACCCACGGGTATTCAGGTGGGTATGGGTGCGCGCCCCACGGCCGTGCATAAATTCTTTTCGCAAGGGGATTTTCAAAATACCGGTAATGCCCTTGATATAGCCATTGAAGGCGATGGTTTCTTTCAGGTGGAAGTTAACGGCGAACTTATGTACACACGCGCCGGTACTTTTAAATTAAATCAAGATGGTACCGTGGTCACAGCCAATGGTTATGTGTTGCAGCCAGAGTTTACCGTACCGCCTGAAACAAAAAATATTTCCATTTCGCCCCAAGGCCACATTGCGGCCCTTGATGCCAGTGGTGCAGAAATTGCCTCGGCAGAAATTCCCATCTACACTTTCATTAACCCAGCGGGCCTAGATGCGCGTGGGCGTAACTTATACACCCCCACCGATGCTTCTGGGGATGAGCTTGAAGGCGTACCCGGCACGGATAATGTGGGCACTTTGGCTCAAGGTTTCCTTGAAATGTCCAACGTAGAAGTGGTGGATGAAATGGTGAATATGATCGTGGGGCAGCGTGCCTACGAAGTAAACTCCAAGGCCATTCAAACTTCTGACTCCATGCTTGGAATTGCTGTACAGCTAAAGAGGTCGTAATGATGCGCTCTAGGGGGCCGGCTTGCCTGGCACATGTGATCCATACTTTGGTCCATGTGTTGAACTTGAGCGAGGTCATGGCCAAAATCATGGCCAAAGTCGTGAGTTGGCGCCCCCATGTGGTTTGCATATGCATGCTGTGCTTTGGCTTAAGCTTTGCCGGAGGCACAGCGCAGGCTGGACAGTGGAATTATGCCAAGCCTGGCTTACCCTTACAATCTAGTCATCAAGAAGCAGGGGCCGCCCAAACTCGCCAGAATTTTGCCACGGGGCAATATGGCGGAGGCTCATTGCAACTTAAAAATGACCATGATTGGTCTTTGCGTATACGCAATGCAGCCGTAGCCCGTGGTGACATGGTCACCCTGGAAGAAATTGCCGACCCCGTGGGTCCCATGCCTACAAGTTTGTGGGAATCTTTACGCTCTCAGCCTTTATGGCCAGCTCCGCCCGAACCGGGCAAGCCTTTGCAAATTAACAAGGGACGCCTTTCCAGGGCCTTGCGAGATACGCTGGGAGATACTGCGGCGCGTTGTGTGTTGCCCAATTCCCTTGCCATACAAAAGGGTGGGGCGGTTTTTCATGAAGAAGACTTACGCCAATATGTAGTCAGCTTTTTGACGCCGCAAACCAATGCCATGCCCGGCAGTGCGCAATGGGATGATTTTCGTTTACCGCCCTATATTTTTTTGGAGCATGAGCATCAGAGGGTGAGTCTTGAGCCCGGTACTGTGGCTCCGGGGCGCGTAACATTTCGCTTTTTGGTGCAAGAACCCGATGGCACAGTGGTTAGGCGTGCGGCTGGAGCGGCTTTTTTGAATTTATGGGTAGAAGTGCCGGCGGCGGCTCGTCCTTTGAATAAAGGAGACTCATTGCATGTGCAAGATATTGCTTTTACAAGAGTTAATGCCGCGCATCTAAAGTCCATGCCTTGGGATGGCAAGGGCGGGCCGTGGCAGCTAGTGCGTAGTGTGGGCACGGGGCAAGTAATTTATAGTGGAGATTTGCTGGGTGAGGCCATGGTGAAACGTGGTGATATTGTTAACCTTATATATGCAAAAGGCTCCATTCGCATGGAAATAAAAGCTGAGGCTCTTTCTGATGGGGCCCCCGGCGCCATCATTGCGGTGCGAAATTTGCAAAGTAAAAAACAGATTTATGCCACAGTGCGTGATAGAATCACCGTTGTAATAGAATAAAGTACGTGTTGAAAGTAGCCATACGGGTGGCTTTTGGGAGGAGACCCATGAAAAATTTTCATAATATATGTCTAGCTTTCGTGCTAGTATTTTTGCTCAGTGCTTGCCAAGGTGCCAAACAAACCCCCACGGTGGTGGCCCCCACAGTGACGGCGGCACCGGTGCAAAGCTATACGCCGCAAGAGCGTTATGACAATCCAGGTTCTTTATTTGCCGACAGCGATATTGATCCACTTTTTTCCGATAGCCGCGCTCGCCGCATTGGGGATATTGTGGTGGTAAATATTATGGAGAATAGCCAAGCTGTGAACTCTGCCGATACGGAAACAGATAAGGAAAGTAATAATGATTACGGAGTGCAAGCTTTATTTGGTGCCAGCTCTGTCAATGCGCTTCCCTATCTTCTTGGCGGCGGACCTTCTGCTTTAAAGGGTCCCGTGGGTCCTGGAACGTCAGTCTTCCAATCCGCCTCCAGCAGTGATTTTTCAGGTACAGGCTCCACCACGCGCTCCAACTCGGTCATAGCGTCCATTGCTTCGCGCGTGATTAAGGTTCTCCCCGGTGGTATTTTACAAATTGAAGGCGTGCGTCAAACGCGCATCAACGAAGAAACTCAGTATATGGTCATCACAGGTACCATTCGCGCCAGAGACATTTCTGCCGACAATTCCATCATGTCCACGCAAATGGCCGATGCCAATATTCAGTACTATGGCAAGGGTGTTTTGGCTGATAAGCAAAAGCCTGGATGGTTCACACGCTTCATGGACAATTTGTGGCCTTTCTAAAGAAATCTTGATTTATGGAAAACCCGCTTAGGCGGGTTTTTTAGATTGCAGATAAAGTCTACTGGGAGGAAACCTTTTTTGAAAAAAAGGTTCTCCCCCCAGACCTCCCTTCCAAAAAACTTTAATTGCGGCGCATGTTTATCTTTGAATGTAAGATCTAGACGCAATGTGATTTTTTTAAAATAATGCTTTGTTTGTGCTTTATTTAAGGTGTTTATTTAAAAAAATGAAGTTTAATTCGTAAAAATCAAAGTCCAATTTTCCCCCTAGGGTTTGTCATTAGTCTGGAAAACCCGCTTAGGCGGTTTTTTGTGTCATGGCTTTGGTGAGTGAGCCTTATACTTTTCTTCACTTGGTTTTTTCATAAAGCTTTGCTATGTTGTTTCAGCAATTTTGCATCCTCACTGTTAAAAATGGCATTTTGCCATCTGTCTTTTTAGATGGTACTGCCCCTAATAAAATACAACAAGGACAGCTTTCTGTTCTTTAACAATGCACTTTTACAAGGAAAGAATATGCCCTTTGCAGCCTCTTTTAAAGCTTATGATGTGCGTGGAACATATCCGGAATCTTTAAGCCCAGCCTTAGCCAAGGCCATTGGTCTGGCCTATGCGCAGCTTTTTGCGCCAAAAAATGTGGTCATAGGGCGCGATTGCCGTCTCTCTGGGCCTGTATTGCGCGATGGTTTGGTGGCAGGTTTACGTGCTGGTGGCGTGCAGGTGACAGATATAGGCCTGTGCGGCACAGAAGAAATTTATTATGCCGCCTTTGCCCAAGGTTTTGATGGCGGAATCATGATTACCGGAAGTCACAATCCCCGCGATGATAATGGCATGAAATTCGTGCGCAAGGACGCTGTGCCCATCAGTGCCGACACTGGCCTTTTTGATATTCGAGATGCGGCTTTAAAGCTTTTACCCACGGTGATCATGGAAGAAGAAGTGACCACAGGCTCTTATGCTGAACAATCCTTCCGTAAAGAATATGTGGAATTTTTGCTTAATTATGTGAAAATTGACCCTGCGGCCAGTTTAAAAATCCATGCCGATGCCGGTAACGGTTGCGCGGGCTTGGTATTGCACGAGCTCATGGATAAGGTTCCCTTTACCTTCACCACGGCTCATATGCAACCCGATGGAAATTTCCCCAATGGCATTCCCAATCCGCTTTTACCAGAGCGCAGAGAAGCCACGGCGCAGGCCGTGCGTGAATACGGCGCAGATCTTGGAATTGCTTGGGATGGAGATTTTGACCGCTGCTTCTTTTATGATGCAGAGGGTAATTTCATTGAGGGCTATTATCTTGTGGGCTTATTGGCGCAAAGCCTATTGCAACAATTCCCCGGTGCTAAAATCATTCATGATCCGCGCCTCATGTGGAATACACAAGATGTGACCAAGGCCGCGGGCGGGCAATGCCTTGTGTCCAAGTCTGGTCATGCTTTTATTAAGGAAAAAATGCGCGAAGAAGATGGCCTTTATGGCGGTGAAATGAGTGCGCACCATTATTTCCGCGATTTTTCTTATTGTGATTCCGGCATGATTCCATGGTTATTGGTGGCGCAACTCATTACCCAAAGCAAAAAGAGCTTGGCTGAACTTGTGCAAGAATGCATGCAAAAATACCCTTGTAGCGGTGAAATCAACCGTAAGGTGCAAGATGCCAAAGCCATAACGCAAAAGATTTATGATGTGTATGGCCCTCAAGCTCTTTCTGAGGACAGATTGGACGGTCTTTCCTTGGAATTTGATACATGGCGCTTCAATGTGCGCTCGTCCAATACGGAGCCCTTGCTGCGCCTCAATGTGGAATCACGCGGCGATGTGGCTCTTATGCAAGCGAAAACCAAGGAACTCTTGGAAATTATAGATTCGTTCTAAGGAGAAAACATGAAAGAAGTTATTAAAACCGACAAAGCTCCAGCCGCTGTGGGCCCCTATAGTCAAGCAGTGCGTATAGGCAATACCCTTTACGCCGCAGGCCAAGTGGCTTTAGACCCAGCCACCGGTAAGGTTGTGGAAGGCGATGTGAGCGCACAAGCCACCCAATGCCTCAAAAACGTACAGGCTGTGCTAGAAGCTGCAGACTTTGCCATCACAGACGTGGTTAAAACCACAGTATTCATTACCAATATGTCTGATTTTCCCTTGGTTAATGAAGAATACAAAAAGGTTTTTAAAGAGCCCTATCCAGCCCGTTCTTGCGTGGGCGTTGCCTCCCTTCCCCTTGGTGTGCAAGTGGAAATCGAAGTTATTGCCGTTAAGGCATAACGCTTCTTCGGGCATGGCTTTGTAAAGGGTCAGACCTGCTTTATACTATTTTCTGGGGGGAGATATATCTCTCCTCAGAAGAATATTTTCAAAAAAATGTAGCGTGCTTAAGAAAAAGAATCTCGCTAATCATTTGTCATAATTAAAATTTTATAAAAATATATCAAAAAATTAATTTATATTAACGGCCGTTAAGTTTTTCTTAAGCTCTGCTTGTTTTACTGTGTTCAACAAAGACAATATCTTTTTTGATAGGAGAAACATATGAACAGACAAAAGAAAATTCCTTTATTATTGGCAGCTCTTCTTTTTACCGGCGCCCTTGCCAGCACCCCCATGGCAGAAGCTAAGCAAAATGGTGGCTTTTATGGCCCTTCAGAAAAAGGCGGCTACACTGGCCCCGGACCAGCTGTCATGGGTATTAAAGATGCCGGCAGTCAAGCCGACGACACATGGGTGACTTTCCGCGGTAAAATCGTCAACCACAAGGGCGATGAAATGTACACTTTCCAAGACGCCAGCGGTAGTGGCGTGGTGGAAATAGACCGTAAAGCTTGGGGCGGTGCCAATGTGGGCCCGCAAGATGAAGTGGAGCTTTTGGTGGAAGTGGATAAAGATTGGGGATCTGTGGAATTTGACGTAAAAACTGTCAGAATTATTCAGAAATAAGTTATTATATGGGGGAGGCCTTAAGGCCTCCTCTTGTACTTTGCGAGTGTAGCATGCGTATTTTATTGGTGGAAGATGATGTTCTTATAGGCGATGGTGTGGTGGTGGCTTTGGAAAAACAGGGCTTCACGGTGGACTGGTTGCAAGATGGTGCCGTGGCGCAAAACGCTTTGCAAGCGGATAATCATGATGTGGTTATTTTGGATCTCACCTTGCCCGGCATGGATGGGCTCGATATTTTGCGCCACTGGCGTCAAAAAGGGCTTACCACTCCTGTTCTTGTGCTCACCGCACGCGGCACCGTTTCGCAAAGAGTAGAGGGGCTGAATCTTGGGGCCGACGATTATTTACCCAAGCCCTTTGCCTTGGCAGAGCTGGTGGCTAGAATTCGCGCATTGCAAAGGCGTCAAAAGGGACAAAATGATACTCTGCTTAAGCACGGCGCCGTGAGTTTTGATGTGGAAAAGCGTTTGGTATATAAGGATGACGAACCCATTTCCATTAGTCCCAAGGCCATGGTGTTATTAGAAATATTTATGACCCATGGCAATGCCGTGTTGTCGCGCGCCTCCCTGGAAGAAAAGCTTTACGGTTGGAACGATGAGGTGAGCAGTAATACCGTTGAGGTGCACATTCATCATCTGCGTTCCAAGCTGGGATCTACCTTCATAAAAACTGTGCATGGCATAGGTTATACCTTAGGAAAATAGAAAGTAGTCATGGGATACATAAGAAGATTTTGGCGTCATGTGGGTACGTGGAGCCTCATTTCGCGGCTTTCCATGTTTTTTACGCTTTTTGCTCTGTTGACATGGGGCATAGCCATGGGCACTGCATGGCGTTTTGACCATCAGCATATTCGCGTTTTTTATGATTCCCATATGCAGCTTTTGGCAAAATCCTTATCGGAGTTGGATTTTGAAAAAATGCACGGCGAAATTGACGAAATCGAAGAAATTTTACCATCTAGGCATAAGAAAAAAATGAATGCCGTCAATGAAACCTTTTCTTTTGCCGTATTCACACGTCATGGAGAACGCATTTTAAGCGATGATGACGATGGCAAGTATTTACCTTTTTTCTACGATCGTGGGTATAGGGTTTTGGATAAGGATGATCGCCGAAATGATGATGACGATGGTAATAGGTATGACGGGCGTTCTCATAAGGATGATATTGATGGTAGAGATTATGATGATGAATTGGACGGCGATAGATGGCGTCTGTATGGACTTCCGGTGCAAAAAGGAAGATATATGGTGGTTGTGGGGCAAAATCTAGAGCACAGAGACAATATTGTTGTGAAAATCTTATGGCGTCATGCTCTGCCTTGGGTGATACTTTTGCCGCTCTTTATTTTGGGGCTCATGATTATTTTACGTCGAGAGTTAAAGCCATTACGCATGTTGACACAAAATTTACGCAGTCGCGATGCTCATGATATTCATCCCATAGAAATTCCTGTGCTCACCACGGAAACACGCCCCCTTGTACATGCTCTCAATATTTTGCTTGAGCGCATACAATCTCTTTTACAACAAGAGCGAGCCTTTGTGTCCAATGCTGCCCACGAGCTACGCACGCCCTTGGCCGGTTTACGTGTACAAGCTGAAGTGCTGGAAATGTGTATGGATGACCCAAAGGTTCGAGAAAATGCCCTACAAAATATTTTACAAGGGAGCATTCGTTGCTCGCGCCTCGTGGAGCAATTGTTACTTCTCTCAAGCCTTGAGGCCAAGAACAATCAAAGTGAGCCGCGTGAAGTCATTCCGTGGGAAATATTGCTACAAGATGCCATGGATACCGTGGCAAGTTCTGCCAATCTTAAGCGCATTTCTTTGCAGCAAGTACAGCAGGAACAACCACGCTTAAAACAAGGCCATGCCGAGCTTTGGGGCATTGCGCTACGCAATCTCATGGACAATGCTGTACGCTATACTCCCGAAGATGGGCAGGTCACTGTGAGCCTTAAAGCTCATGCTGTGAGTGTGGAAAATACGTCACCTCATGTGCCGCCGGAAGCTTTACAACAGTTAGGCAAACGCTTCTATCGCCCGCCTGGGCAAAAGCAAACTGGTAGCGGCCTTGGCATTGCCATTGTGAGTCATATAGCTAGTCTGCACGGAGCCAAAGTGCTGGTGGAAAATAGTATGCTGGCAGGTAGGGAGAGTGTTAAGGTTTCGGTAGTTTTTTAGATAGTGTCGTCAAATGCGCCTTTTTGGTTTTCTCTGCGTCAGATTTCATGTGCTTTTTCGGTCATGTATATCTCTATACACTCCCTCAAAGCTCATTCATCTTCCTTGATAAAACTCAAAAATTCGCAATTTGACGACACTATCTAGTGTAGGTTTTATTTTTTTGGGGGAGGGGAGAGGAACGCCTAGGCGCACGATATCCGTAAGCCGAGCTTGCTCGGCAACGGCTACAAGCCCTTTGGGTCGGTTTGCTAGCACCAAAAAGTGTTCCTCTCCCCTCCCACAAACCCCCACCCCTCTCCTTTCAAAACGCGCTTCATGGAGCGTATGCTCAAATGATTCTTCTCATTTTGAGCAAAAAGAGTGAAGCGTATATGTGTTTTCTTTCAGTAGATATATTGAAAAACGTTTACACGCACAATCCGATTTTAAGTTAACAGAAAAAACATGTTTTTATGTACTGCAAAGAAGCCGCTTAGGGATATCTAAAGGG
>CAYJHD010000073.1:0-10298 GCA_964370015.1 uncultured Desulfovibrionaceae bacterium
AAAAAGGGGCAGAGAAAAAGAATTTTGAATCTTGGGTAAACGCGCTGAAAAACAGCGAACATGACACCATCACAGACTTTAGCGTAAGCGATTTTGAAGCGGTGACTACACAGCTTTTAGAAACAAAGATTTTGGAAAGCCTAAAAGAGCAACACGGGCACCACTTTATGCTGCACGTCCCCCTTGCATTAGGGGCATCTATGTACGCTTGCACACAAGGCTTTGAACGCTACCATGCCATATACGGCAATAGCTTCTCATACGTGTGCTGGCTGCATAAGTTTCTCCTTCCAAGACAAGATGAAGACTTCTATCAGTCGGAGTTTTACAGCAGCAATAAAGATAAGATCCAGACAGTTATTGACCTACCCATGCACACGAACCTTGAACTAGAGGCCATGAGGGAGATGCTAAAAGTAAACATGACCTTTGACGATATGCTGAGTCACCTTATGCATAATAATGGCAGCTTAGCTATGATGGTAAGGTATAAAATTTTGAGGGGAAAGTTTTTTGAGGTTGTAGATGTAATTTAAAAAAAGGCCTTCTTTAACAGTTTATATTTTGCTTAAGCTTTAGATAATCAGTTAACAATTATTTAAAACTTAAGCAATAAATATTTTACAAAACTAAATACATCTTTTCAACATAAGGAGTTAGTTTAATAATAAAATCATAATCAAGATTCATAATATCAGCACTTTTCTTAAAACACTCTACTCTTTCATCGTATTCTGCAGGATACATAATACTTGCTGACAAAGTTGATATTACAGAGGCTAAAAAAAGAGACTGCAAAAGACTCTCATCGTCACCTTTAAAGTAAATTTTATTCAATAATATAAAATCATGTATTTTATTTATGTAAACTTTGTTAGCAGCTGCAAACAATAAAGCATTCTTTTCAATTTCATCAGTATTTAAATATTTGTATTGTTCAAAAAAACTACTATCATAACTCATAAATAACATCCTATACACTTCTTCAATTTCATTACATCTTCCAAAAGCATTGTGCCATAATAGTGAAGCTAAAACAAGAGGAGTTTTTTCATTAAAAAATTTTTTAACATCTAAAACATTTTTACCTTTAATATCAAATAGTTGAAACTCTTTTAGACATGTAATATCTTTAGCTTCTTTTTCTAAAAATTGTTTCATCAGGTTTTCATCTGAAAAAAAACTCCATTGATAATATTTCAAAAATTCATTCATTTTTTCAAAATTTATATTTTTATTATTTTCAATAATTTTTACAACATTGCTGTAATCTTCTAAGTATAAGTGTAATGAATCAGTAAAGTGAATTTGTTTACCAATTTTAATTCCGATCCTTTTTGCAATATATTCTTGCAAAATATAAAAAATAAAAACATTATAAGGGACGCCTTTAAAAATATCATTAGATCTATTTATCACAGTTATATTTAGCTTTTCTTTAACTATTTTAAACATAACTTGAGTATTACATGGAATGTCATTGGATACTTTACCTAAATCTTCATGTGACCACAACTGCAAAACTACTTGGCGAGTTTTTTTTTCTTTTTTTAACAATTCAATTGTTTTTTCAATTTGGTCAATATTAAAAAAATTTCTAAGTCTATATCCATATGCACCATTTAAAGTTATACCATCATCTGTATATTTTTCATAATTGCGAATATATTTTTGTAATGGAGCTAATGAGTTTGAACCTAAAAGAACCCAAACACTTTCTATAATAGCAAAAAAAGGATTAAATCCTCTGTGAAGTAATAGCGGCATTCTAAATCTATCACCTGAAATACAGAATACAGCATGCCCCGCATCGTAAACTTTACCTTTTGATGATGAAGAAACTTGAAGATTGCAAGCTAACAAATCTTTAAGTAAATTTAAATATACTTCTGTAAAAGTTTCTGCTTCAGAATATATCATATATTGTCTTTACTCATAGTGTTTAAATTTTTTTTTATTTAAATTTATTTTTTCTAAAATAGCCTTTTCAGGATCAATGCCTAATTGTATAAAAATTTTAAATAAATAAATACTTATATCAGCGAGTTCAAGTCTAATATTTTCTTTCTTCTCTGATAAAGTAAAATCGCCTCTCGAAATTTTTTTTACAATATTTGAAAATTCTCCAAGTTCACCAGTAAGACAAACAATCAAATGTTCAAGTATTTCAATATTATCTTCAGTAATATTCTCAAAGAAAGGTTTTCTTCCTTTATGTAAAATATCAAAGTTTTTTTGTATTTCAAGCAGTTCGTTTAGATCCATTTTTTTCTCAATTATTTAAGATATAGGTATATTTATATGTTTAATTATTGCATCTAGTAAGTCATCATGCTCTTTTTTTTGAGCAGCTATTGTATTTTTAGAAGCTCCTTTTGCTTGCAACATAGATATAATTTCAAGTGAATTTTTAAGCTTTTTAATATTTTCTAAAAATATTGGATCCATAACAGCTGGATCTAATTCTATCCCTAAAAAATCAGACGCACCGGTTCCAATTTTTTTATCTTTATTTACATGATCTACAATCTTGATTATATTATCAACACCCTTAAACTCAATATATGATACATTTTTTTTCATTTCATCAAAAAAACTCGCTAGTTCACATTTTCCATTTTTTAGTGCTGCAAGTAACTCTACTTGCTCTAATACATTTATTCTAAATTTTTTCAAAGGAAAAAAATCTGGATCTTTGTAGGCATAAAAAGAAAATATAGTTACACGAACACAGCAATCAACATTATCTTCCAATCTGCAAACAATTTTTTTTATTTCATTAAGATTTATTTTTAAAAATGTATGAATCTCAAGTGCTCTATAATAATGAGTAGTATAAAGTTCTTGCTCAGATTTTCCGTATTGAGCAACTAGGAATGAAGGAATTGGATAATCCCCGCTATTTGAAATTTCCTCTTGAGAAATCAAAGTAAACAAGGCCCTTTTAGAAGACGGCTTAATTCTTAACTCATTTTGCACGTGCTCAAAACCTTTAAATTTATGAATATGTTCTCCGTGATTAAAGAAAAAATCAACAGGAGGTTTTTCTTTAAGCCAGAGTTCTGCATCATCAGCTTCGGCTGGAAATGAATCATCTTTCTTTAAATCTGAAATAGAAATTTCAAATTTATAACAAAAATTATGTAAAGAACTGTCAACTACAAGTTGTATATCATCATATGCCTCTTTAAGACTACAAAATTTTTTATATTCAACATCAATATATTTAGTCATTATATAATCTCCAAAGTTTTTTCATAAATAATATTATGAAGCTCTTCAATTTTCATATTTGCTTTTAATATAATCGCATTTTTTTCAATTTCAGTAAAAATATATTTGTAATTCCTTGATACTATAGATAATTTTTCAAAATTCTCATATTCATCCTTTGTATGCCTATCCTTTATCCTAAGCATACTTTCACTTGGGTCAATATCCAAGTAAAAAACTAAATCAGGTTTTCTAAACTTTTCATTAATATTATATATCTCATGCATTTCATCTATAGATTCAGCATGATATGCAAGAGATGAGTAATAATACCTTGTAGAAATTACATGCCGTGAATCCATAGTTTTAATAACACCATTTGAGGAATTATATAAATGATCAACTCTATCAGCAGCAAACAAAAAAGCCATCATCTGATCAAATTCATTTTTATTTCCACCAAAACTCACTCGCCTTTGAAAAAATTGACGTATCAGCGCTCCAATTGGACCAGTTGAAGGTTCTTCTGTTAACACAGCAGATATTTTATTTGAGTTAAGAGCAGTTACTAGTAGATTTGCCTGTGTTGAGCTTCCAGAACCATCTAATCCTTCAAAAACGATAAATTTATTTTTCATATTCTCCACCAAGCTTTTTGGGATTTAATTTTATATTATTATCTGAGATAGTTATAATATCTATTAAATACTTTTTACTATTACTCCAAGAGAAAGACGAAACTCCTTCTATTTTCAAATTCATTTTTCTTTCATAAGGTATTGTTTTTTCATGTAGATGACCATGAATAAGTAATTTACAATTATATTCTTCTAATATATTTATAACTTCTTCACCATTTTTTACATATGAATCATTGTCATTATCAGTTTTAAAAAAATGATGATGTGCTACTGCAATTAAATTTTTATTTTTTATTTTCTCAATCTCTTTCAATAAAGTTGGTATATGAATTTCTCCTCTTTTATAATTATATTGATATGATGTATTAATTAGCAATAACGAAATATTGTCTATATTATGAACAATACAGTTAGAATCTTTAAAATTTCCATGTGTATTATTTATATTCTGTATAAAATAATTAAAATTTTCAAATTTACTCTCTAATGAACAATCATGATTGCCAGGAATAAAAAATATTTTTTTATCATTAAAAAAATTATCATTAAAAAAATACTCAAGAAGATAGTAATAGTTTCTTCCTTTAAACACTAAATCCCCTAGACATAACACAATATTTGATTTTTTTGCATCAATATCATTATTTAGTGCTTTTAAAAATTTTTTTGCATTATCGTTAAATTGTATAGACCCAGCGTGAAAGTCAGATAAAAGTAAAATTTTCATAATATTTTCATTTTATTTATTATATAATTTTCATAAAATAATTTTGTATGGTTTATACAATAATGCATATATTAAATAATATAAAACCAAATGGAAAAGTATTTTTATAATATGTTAATAATTCAGAATTACTTATTTTGACATTATATTATTCTACAATACGTTAAGTAAAGTTAGTTTTTGTAGTATCTCATACATTTTCAAATCATTTTCATTCGCACATGCTATTATGAATAACTTTACTCTAGGCACTACGTATTACAACACCTAAAATGAGCACAAAAGAACTATTTACACCATTGTAACAAGCCATTAAAATAATTTCATCCACCCTACTCCTCCACAAACAAATCTTTTACCTTAACCCCTAAGGCTTTGGCAATAGTCTCCAAGGTAGATATACGACACTCTTTAATCATATCCCCACGGGCGCGTGTAATAGTCTGACTTGAAAGTTTAGTCTTTTCTTCAAGAGCCACGTAAGTAATCCCTTTTTTCTCCATAATTTCTTTAACTTTGCTCTTGACCATTGAAGCCCCCTTTTGCTTCAACGTATCAAAGTGCGCTTGACATTTTAACGGTGATATATCAACGTGC
Source organism: uncultured Desulfovibrionaceae bacterium (assembly GCA_964370015.1). Classification (GTDB taxonomy): domain Bacteria; phylum Desulfobacterota; class Desulfovibrionia; order Desulfovibrionales; family Desulfovibrionaceae; genus CAYJAD01. The sequence continues at coordinate 5,179 of CAYJHD010000073.1, forward strand.
ACAAAATGCATTTAATGCAGTATAAAGCGGCGGCAACATATCACTCCATACACCTTGGTGATGATAGATTCTTACAACAATGAAACAGTGGAAATCAGAAAATGACACAGAACATGCCTCAAAAATGGAAAATTTTAGCCCTTATTTTTACACTTTGCTTCGTTAGTCTCACAGCAGGCTGCCTTAGCAACAAAACAGACTACAACAACATCCAAGGCTATTGGAAAGCGTCAGTTCGCAAGGACTTTATGGCTGGGCATATTAGTTGTGTAGCCTTTGGGCAAAATTCTGTTACCATTGGTAGAGCAAGCAGTGCTTTTGAGCTTGATGCAAACGCCGAAGTCCTCACTATCAAGCTTGCCACAGGTGCCACCATTGCCGTGAAAGACCTTAAAGGCGACACCGTGCAAATTTCTCTTCCTCGTGATGTAAAACTTGACTCTAAAGAGCGTACTTTTTTTGAATATAAACGCATTTCAGAGAAAGAATATAAAGATATTGTAAAAAAACCAGAGCGCAAAAAAACTATCGTCCCTGACCTAAGTTTTTAAAGGAATAACGTCATGGGCGCATTTATAGGGCTTATATTTGCATGTATTACGAATATTTTTACAATTATTTTCTTGGGTTTATTGGGTTCTTGGTTCTTTTTAGATGTTCTTCCGTGGCTCTTTTTTGCCATTCTCCCCTATCTATGCATGGCAGCCGTGGGCTTTGTGCTTTTCCTGTTCTATAGGAAAAATAAGAGCGCATGCCATGATTTTGCGAACAATATGTTTCTTAAACTTAAAGAAAAATTTGTAAGTAGTGAATATTATAAGAATAAATAACAAGTGAGCTCTAACACATAGATAGCCAGAGAATATGTAAGCAAAAAGTTTTTACGGTTATACCCATAAAAACTTTTTGCTTACATTATTTTTTTCTGCTACGTTGCTCATGTGGGAGGCATTATGATTTACAGACCTTTATACATGAGCAAGCTCATTCCTTATATTGATACCCCTTTTATCAAGATTTTATCGGGCATTCGGCGTTGTGGTAAATCTACCTTGCTTAAAATGCTCATACAAGAGCTAGAGACGCGCGGCGTAGCTAAAGAACATATTGTTCACTATAATTTTGATTCTTTACAATATGAACACATTAAGACGGCGCAAGCCTTGTATGCCGAGCTGCAAAGCAAGCTCACTGCTAAGGGGAAGTACTACCTTTTCTTTGATGAAATTCAAGAAGTAAGTTCTTGGGAAAAGCTTGTAAATTCTCTTGCGCTAGATTTTGATGTGGACATCTACCTTACAGGGTCTAACTCAAACCTTCTCTCCTCAGAAATTGCCACATATCTCACAGGCCGCTATATTTCCGTAAAGGTATACCCTCTTAACTTTAAAGAATATTTAAGTTTTAAGCAGGAGTATGCGGAAGTTAAAGGACTACATGAAGAGCTTGTGGAGTATATTCAAAAAGGTGGCTTCCCTGCTATTCACCTCAAAGAATATTCACAAGATGAAGTGTACAGTATTGTAAGGGATATTTATAATTCCACAATTTTTACAGATATTGTTCGCCGCAATGAAATTCGTAAAATTGACCAGCTTGAGCGTGTGGTGAAATTTGCTTTTAATAATGTGGGACGTACTTTTTCGGGCGCATCCATTTCAAAATATTTAAAAAGCGAAAATCGCACCATTAATGTGGAAACCGTTTACAACTATCTAAAACAGCTTGAGAATGCTTTTATCTTGCAACGTTGCCAGCGTTTTGACTTAGAAGGTAAGGAAATTCTTAAAACCCAAGAAAAATTCTACCTTGCCGACCCTGCCCTACGCTACAGCGTGCTGGGCTATTCTTCCGATAGCGTCGCCGCCATGCTGGAAAACGTGGTGTATAGAGAACTTCTTTCACGCGGCTATGAGGTATACATCGGCAAACTTGGTAACTATGAAATTGACTTCATCGCTTCTAGACAAGGCGAAAAAATCTATATTCAAGTAAGCCAGATGATACGTGAAGAAAGCACGGAAAAACGTGAATACGGCAGACTCTTAGATATTAAGGACAATTACCCCAAGTATGTCCTGCGAACCGACGCCTTTACTGGCGGTAATTACGAGGGCATTAAGACGATGCACGTGGCGGATTTTTTGATGCTTGAGGAATTTTAAGCTTCAGAACTTATAAACGATGAAGTACACATTGAGTGTATCACTAAATCTTGACAAAAGGTATAATATAGGTATATTTTTTGTATGAAATTTGAATATGACATCACAAAAAGTGAAAGTAATAAACAAAAGCATGGCCTTAATTTTGAGGAAGCACAACTTTTATGGCGTGATGTAAACTTGCTTACATTTCCACTGCGCTTTGCTGATGAAGAACGCCACGCTTTTATAGGGCAAATTCATGGTAAAGTATGGACAGCTATTATCACTTACAGAGGTAAAACAATACGTATTATTTCTGTTCGCAGAGCCCATAAAGATGAGGAGAAAGCCTATGGATGCTAAAACGTTTGATACACAATTTGATGAAGGCGTAAGCGTTATGCCTTATGCTGACTTGAGTAAGGCCGAACGCCCCAATAAGACCAAGCGCGTTAACGTAGACTTTCCTTTATGGATGCTCAACGCTTTAGATAGTGAAGCTGAGCGCCTTGGAGTAACACGTCAATCACTTATTAAAGTATGGATGGCAGATTGTCTCAGCAAGAAAACGTCTGAGGGATTATCTGCCTAAGGCAGCTCTTTTGCGGCCTAATATGCAAGCGTTGAAACCATAAAAATGGTAGATATTTTAAATATTAAGGAGTGAGTAGATTATTACATTACAAATCGCACTACACTGCTGCTGCAAGCACAGCCCCCACAATAGAACATACCATAGATATTAACCATAAACACATGCAGCATAACCTCATGTCCTCTATGTATTTAATTGATAGACTTCTCCACTTTCTGAAAAAAAATACACTTATAGGGTCATTATCTTGCCGCCATGTTTCACAAATTAAAATCTGAACTATATACGCACCAGCCATAACGAATACAGCACAAATGGCTCCTAAACAAAAGAAAATTGCTGCATTTTCATACCCTTTATCAACTTTAGTAAATAAAGCAGTTGCAGCAGCACCATTAAGCAAAAAGGCGAATTGAATTGCATGCTTAGCAAACTCTAATGCTGCTTTGTTAGATTGATTATACATAATATCCTTATCTGGTGCCATCAACTACCCCCTATCAATATGTTACAACTCACTATCATTTTTACAAAGTTTACAATTAATAATTACGAGTGCCCCTTAGGAGGCTCTACTCTTTCCCCACGTACCAATGCCTCGAGCCACACAATAACCTCGGCATTGGTCACATGCAGGCCTGTATGTCTATAGGTTTTATGGGCGCGCATGGCATCTATTCGAAGAGCTTCACGCTTACGCTTATTAATTTGTTCAGTGATAGTATCTTGCTCTATCATACGCATTCCTCCTATGAGCTTAAAGTATCATGTATCAGTAAGGTTGTGTCTGTCAAATAAGCTTACGAGACACTCCTTTTCCCCCCTTGGAGTAAAATAAAAATTTTCTCAAAAATATTTTTTACAGTACATTTTACGGTATCTGCGAAAATACCACGCAGAAAACATAATAATATCAAGAAGGTGATTCTTGCCACGTCGTCCCCCGCCTCCACCAAGTAAGAATCCACCAGCCTAGCTGGTGGTCAGGCTGATGACAAACCCCCATTTTTTGAGGGTTTGTCTTTTTATTAGCTCTATTTTTTACTATTCAAAGATTATGCAAAGATAATCTGCACTACCGCTAACTTTTTTCTGGCAAATGCTAATATATGAGTAAAATAAGACAATAATCCTCCCTCTTTCGTAAGAATAAGAGTTATTTTCTTTATATTTTGCGTTATTGCTGTGAATAAACTTTGCTCTCGCACCTTTTGCAGTCCTCTAAATCGAGCGTATCTATAGCCATGCAATTGTTTTGAATCCGCAAAAGAGCGTTCTATAGTCTCTTTTCGACGAGAGTAAACACGTTTTCCATAGTCACTTAGTCTATTTTCTCGCGCTTGCTCACTAAAATGCTCCCAAACGTGCCGAGTAATGCTTTTTACATATTTGGCGTTTGATGTACATTGAGTGAGGTGTGGACATGATACGCAAATTTTTGGATTAGATTTATAAATTTTATATCCTTCACGGCTTGTATTTGCATATTTCAGAATACAGTTGTTGGGGCAAAGATAACAATCCATAGACTCATCATAATGAAAATGGCGTTTGGCAAATTTATCCTTCACTTTTACATTGCTTTTATACGCGATTGCCCCAAAAATTTTCCTATCTTGTAACCCTTTACAAATGGCAGTAGTATTATAGCCAGCATCTAAGCCCACCGCCTTCACGTCAAATGAAAAACGCTCTATTTGTCTATCAAGGCGAGATAAATATGGCATGCTATCATGCACATTACCTGCTGATATTTTACAAGCTAAAAACCAGAATAAAAAAGAATGTCGCCAGTGGGTTTATAAGTTTTTTGAAAAAATAGAAGAATTGAAACAATCAAGCTTTACTCCATTAAAAACATTGGGAAAAACGCTCTTTAATTGGAAAGAAGAAGTAGCCAGAATGTTTCGCTTTAGTAAAAATAATGGCATAACAGAAGGCTTTCATCGAAAAATGAAACTTATTCAGCGTCGGGCTTACGGTTTTAAGAACTTTGAAAATTACCGTTTGCGCGTTCGGGTACTTTGTTGTTAGGGAGAAGAGTGGCTAGGGCTGGAGCTTGTGACATCAATTGACGCTCCCTGAAATGAAAACTTTTAACCGTTAGAAAACACATACCGGATCTTAGTACCCCTATCTTTGGTGAAGAACCGTCTTAGTGCCCCTATCTTTGGTGAAGAACCAGAAGACTCAGAAGAGCAGACCATTTTCACACGCATGGAATAAAAAATTATCATGCCTAGGTCCACATAATTTTAATTTGCTTCACTGTTTTTCATGGGAAAAGGTAGTACAGGGGTAGTACAAAATGAGGTAGTACAAGTAAGTAAGAATCCACCAGCCTAGCTGGTGGTTTTTCTTATGCGCCTGTAAGGCTC
>CAYJHD010000074.1:0-10015 GCA_964370015.1 uncultured Desulfovibrionaceae bacterium
AATCCGGAGGCAATATTTTAGCCGCTTCTTCTTCCACGGCGGCAAGCACCTGACCTGTGGAGTAACCGGGGGCAGGGGAGCCGATGATGTGGGCGGCGGGGACGCCGTTATAGCGTTCTACCACCTGAGGCGCCACGCGGCGTTCCATGGTGATGAGCGTATTTAGGGGAATCATTTCACCCTTATTGTTACGCACGCTCATGTCAGCCAAGGTTTCCGGCAACATGCGGTAATCTTGGTCGGCTTGCATGAGAACTTGGAAGGTACGGCCTATATAGTTAAAGTCGTTTACATAAGTAGTACCAAAGGTTCCTTGCAACACAGAGTATACAGAGGAAATGCTCACGCCTTGCGCCAAAGCACGCTCTCTATCAAGGTTTGCATAGTATTGCGGCGAAGAGGTGGAGAAGAGGTTTTGGATGGAACCCACTTCCGGACGAGCTTGCACAGCGGTGGCGAGCTTGGTGGTCCACATTTGCAAATCTTCTAAAGAGCCGGTACCGCGGCTTTGTACAAAGCCATCAAAACCACCGGTGGTACTCATGCCGGAAATTGGCGGAGGTTCAAAGGCAATGACCAAGGATTGCGGCATATGCATACCCATCATGAAGGCTTGCTTGGTAAGAGCGGAAGCACTCATGCTAGGATCTTGTCTATCTTTCCAATTTTTCAAAATGGTAAAGAAAGTACCGTAGTTAGTTTTAGCACCAAAAGAAGTTAAATCCATACCTGTAATGGAAACCACATCTTCCACAGCAGGATTAGCCATGAATTGCTTTTCAATTTCGTTCATGGTTTTATGGGTCTTAGAAAGAGCCAAACCGTCCACAGAAATGGCCATGCCGAGGATGTAGCCTTGGTCTTCACTGGGTACCAAGGAGGTGGGCACGGCTTTAAAGAGCCAGCCCATGGCAACGAGCATGAGCACAAAGAGTATCATGGACATGAGGCCCATGTTTTTAATCAAACGCACAATGCGTACATAGCGATGGGTCACATTGGCAAACCAATTGTTGAACCATTTGAACACAAAGGGTTCTTTATGGCCGGGCGCATGGGGCTTGAGCAAAAGACCGCAGAGGGCAGGCGTTAAGGTCAAAGCCACAATACCCGACAAAATAACGGATATGGAAATGGTGATGGCGAATTGCTTATACATTTCACCAGCAAGGCCGCCCATGAAGGATACAGGCACGAACACCGCGCATAGTACCAGCACAATGGCGATAACTGGGCCGGTAACTTCTTGCATGGCCTTGTTGGTGGCGTCTTTGGCATTTTTATTTTCGGTGCGCATGATGCGCTCCACGTTTTCCAATACCACAATGGCGTCGTCCACCACGATACCGATGGCAAGCACCATACCAAAAAGGGTGAGCGTGTTAATGGTGTAGCCAAGGGCGTACATGCCGGCAAAGGTACCAATGATGGACACAGGCACGGCGAGGCATGGAATGAGCGTGGCGCGCCAGTTCTGCAGGAAGATAAATACTACGATGAACACGAGCACCATGGCTTCAGCCAAGGTTTTAATTACTTCATCAATGGAGGCCTGTACGAAGACGTTGGTATTATAAGGAATGTCGTAGGTTATACCATCAGGGAAACGTTGGGCAATTTCTTGCAATTTTTCTTCCACAAGGCGGCCCGTTTCAATGGCATTGGCACCGGGTAAAAGGAATACACCGGCCATTTTTGCTGTTTGCCCGTTAAGCTCAGAGTCTACGCTATAGTCCTTACCGCCCAGTTCCACACGGGCCACGTCTTTTACATAGAGCATGGAACCGTCGGCCTCAGCACGAATAACAACATTACCAAATTCTTCAGGGGTTACAAGACGGCCCTTGGTGTCAATTTGCCATGTGAGTTCAATGTCATCTGCGGCTGGGGTTGCCCCGATACGACCGGGAGCAAATTGCGCATTTTGGTCACGAATGGCATTGGCCACGTCGGAGGGTTGTAATTTATATCTGGTGAGTTTGGCTGGGTCCACCATGACGCGCATGGAATAGTCCAGTGCACCGAAGATGGAGCAGTCACCCACGCCGGGAAGACGCTTAACTTCATCTACGATGTTATTTTTTAAGTAGTTGTTAAGATAAATGGCGTCATAACGACCATCGGGAGAATATAGGGTAATGATTTGCAGCATGGACGGAGACTCTTTAGTCACCGTAACGCCCTGGCTACGTACTTCCGCGGGTAAAAGGTTTTGCGCAAGGTTTACCTTGTTGTTTACGTTTACCAGCGCAATGTCCGGATCTGTGCCCAATTTAAAGAACACATTAATGGTACCGGAACCCGAACCGGAAGCGGCGTTGGAGTTCATGTACAGCATGCCTTCCACACCGTTAATGGCGTCTTCTAGGGGAGAGATAACAGTGGCAGAAATGGTTTCCGCCGAAGCGCCGGGATAAGAGGCGCTCACCGAAACCTGCGGTGGGATAAGGTCGGGATATTGGGCAATGGGCAGGGCGAAAATGGCCAAACCACCCACCAAGGTAATGAGTAAGGATATAACCGTAGACAAAATGGGTCTACGCAAGAAAAAGTTGGCCTGTTGGCCAGTATCGTGAGATGAGCTCATATGCAGACCACCTTATTTTTTTGCGCCAGCGTCTTGCGCAGGGGCTTCACCGGCTTGTCCAGCGGGGCCTGCGGGCTTTTGTGCACCGCCGGCAGGGGCAATGCTCACAGGAGCACCGGGTCTTGCCTTCACAAGACCGTCAGTGATGATGCGCTCACCGGGCTTAAGGCCAATAACTTGCTCACCGGCTTGCATGCTAGCCTCCAAAAGATAGTTTTGCTCCACGTTCATGGTCACTTTTACGGGACGCATTTGTACAATATTATTTTCACCCACCACCATGACCACAGAACCCATTTGGGTGTTGAGCACAGCGCGCTGAGGAAGAAGAATGGCATTTTTCAGCACGGCACCTTCAAGGAAAATACGAGCGTATTGACCGGGGTACACGGCATCGTCTTTATTTTCAAAGGTGGCACGAGCTTTCACCACACCGGTGGATTGATCCACTTGCGAGTCCACAAAGGTCACACTACCCTTCACAGGATACATGGTGCCATCCACCAAACGGATGGTGGCGGTGTAAGCATTGCCTTCAGGAAGCTCTAAACGACCTGCGGCGGCCAATTGATTATTACGCAAGTACGTGGTGCCGGGGAAGGCAAAGTTCACAAATAAAGGATTGGTTTGGTTAATGGATGTCATGAGCGTACCATTATTTACCAAGTTACCCACGGTAACAGCTTCTTTGCCGGAATAGCCAGACACAGGGGCCGTCACTTGGCAATAGTCCAAGTTAATTTGGGCAATGCGCAAATCAGCCTTGGCAGAAGAAAAAGCCGCCAGAGCAAGATCGCGCTCTTTTTGGCTCACGGCATTTTTAGCATACAAAGGACGGATGCGGTTCCACTCGCGCTCTGCTTGCTCAAATTGCGCTTTGGCTTGGTTCATGCGCGCTTCATATTGATCGCGTTCCAATTGGAAAAGGATTTGCCCTGCTTCCACATATTCGCCTTCTACATATTTTTTTTCTGTGATGAGCGCTTGCACGCGGGCCACCACTTCCACAGCGCGTGAGCCTTGGGTCACGGCTTGAAAATTCATGGGTAGGGGGTGGTCTTTGGCTTCCACCGTCATGACGGAAACTAAAGGAGGAGGCATGGCACCGGGGCCACCGGCGGGGGCTTGTTTTTTATCTTCACACGCGGCGGTGAAAAGCATGGCACCGAGTGCCAAGGTTAGGGCTACAACTTTACGTGATAACATGGGTTTTCTCCTGTGGGATTAATCCTGATTTGAAATATATAAAAATGTTTACTTCTCTTATAAAGCCCGCACCACTTGCGAAAGCTTTTGGGTCAAATGCATGAGCTGGGCCCACTCTTCGGGGGTGAAGTGCTCCTTAAGGCTCTCTTGCACCTCACAGGCCACCTTTACACAAGGATCTTGCATGGCTGCACCTGCAGGGGTAAGGAAGATGAGCTTTTGCCTTTCATCGTGTTCAGATTGCTTTCTTTGCACAAAGCCCTTGCGTTCAAGGGAATCTATTAAACGGCTGGTGCTGGATTTTTCTTGAAAAAGTAAGTCGGAAATTTCTTGCTGTAATCTACCGTTTTGTATGAAAAGCGTAAATAATACACGAGATTGTTCTAGGGTGAGGTCGATGTTTTTTTTCTTGAGTTCGCGTGTGAAAATACGCACCATGGAAAAATGGCTTATGCCCACATAGCGACCGAGGGATTGCGCGATAAATAAAGACAAATCTGAATTTTGCATAGAAAGTTGATTAAACAACTATCTGCGCATTGTCAAGGCGTTTAGAAGACGAAACAAGTAATACTGTAAGAAATATTCTTTATGGGGCAAAACGTTAGGGCTTGGATGCATCTCATGACCTTTTTACCGCCGTAAAACCTGCTCTTTTAACGCTTGGCAAAAAGGGCGAGTGCGCGTACACTGGAGCACTTTTTTTGAACAGCTGTAAGGAGTATTACCATGGATATACGTTTTCAAGCAGGTGGCCCCAAGCTTTGGAAGGCCTCCGTCATGCTTACCTTTGCACATAAAGGGGAAGACCCAGCCGCCCTTTGCCCCGAAATGGAAGAAGCCAGCCCTTGGTTTAGCATTGCACCGGGTCGTAGAGATTTTGCCGGAAAAGCCGGTGAATTGGCACTTTTTCATGGGCATCCCGAGCAAGATATTCCGCGCGTATTGGCCATTGGCCTTGGCGAGCGCGATAAGTTTAGCTTGCAAACCTTGCGCAAGGGCGTAGCCAGTGCCGTGGCCCGTTGCCGCGAACTTGGCCTGGAGTCCATCTTACTTCCTGTACCGGCTTTACAACAATTGCCCGGCAATGGTGTGCGCCTTGTGGAAGAAAGCATCTACGCCGCCTTGGTGTCTTTGTACCGCTTTAGCTCTTTGCGCAAAGCCGATGCCGAAGAAAAAGCCGATCCCCTCTGGCTTGGCCTTGGTTTTAGCGAAGAACATGTGCCCGACGCCGAGCATGGCGCCGCCAGACGCGGAGAACGCGCCGCCGCCGGTGTGGTCATGGCTCGCACGCTGGCCAATACACCGCCCAATATTTTGACTCCCATGGCCTTGGCTGAGGCCGCACAAAAAATGTGCGCCGAACATGGCATGAAATGCACTGTGCATGATGAAGAAGCCCTTACAAAAATGGGTTGTAATACCTTGCTGGCCGTGGGCGCAGGCTCTGCTCAGCAAAGCTGCCTTGTGGTCATGGAGCATGCCCCCGCAGGCCATGAAAATGAAGATCCCATCATCTTGGTGGGCAAAGGACTCACCTTTGACTCCGGCGGCATTAGCTTAAAGCCTGCCACCAATATGCATCATATGAAGAGCGATATGTCCGGCGCCGCCGCCGTGGTGGGTGCCATGCATGGCATTGGGCAAAATATGCTGGAGCGTCGCGTGGTGGCCATTTTGGCTTGTGCGGAAAATATGCCCAGCGGCTCCGCCATGCGCCCCGGTGATGTGGTGACATCCCTTTCTGGAAAGACCGTGGAAATTTTAAATACCGATGCTGAAGGCCGCTTGGCTTTATGCGACGCCCTTACCTATGCCCAGCAAAACTATACGCCAGCCTTCATGGTGGACATTGCCACCCTCACAGGCGCGTGCGCCGTGGCTCTGGGCACCGAAGTGGCAGGACTTTTCACCGATGATGCCGCCCTTAAGGACGAAATCATGTCCATAGGCAGCACGGTGGGTGATAATTTTTGGCCCTTACCCCTATGGGATTCTTACAGCGAAGGGCTTAAAAGCGATGTGGCCGACATTGCCCATATGGGAGCCCGCGAAGGCGGCGCCATTTCCGCCGCATTGTATTTGAAGGCCTTTATCAACGAAGGCACACGTTGGGCGCATTTGGATATAGCCGGCACCGATTGGGGCTTTAAAAAGACCCCCCTTGCCCCCGTGGGCGCCATTGGTTTTGGCGTGCGCACCTTAATTGAACTTGTACGAGGCACCATCTAATGAAAGTATATTTAATAGGAGCCGGCCCTGGTGATATGGGCTTGCTTACCCTTAAGGGAAAGGCCATTTTAGAAAAGGCCGATGTTGTTGTGTATGACGCCCTTGCCAATGCCGGCATGCTGAACTTTGCGCGTAAAGACGCAGAGCTCATTTATGTGGGTAAACGCGCCAATAATCACGCCTTACCTCAAGATGGCATCAATGCTCTTATCATTGAAAAAGCCAAGGAAGGCAAAGTGGTGGCACGTCTTAAGGGCGGCGATCCTTACATCTTTGGACGCGGCGGCGAAGAAGCCGAAGAATTGCTCGAAGCCGGTGTTCCCTTTGAAGAAGTACCCGGCATTTCCAGCACCATCGCCGGCCCAGCTTATGCCGGTATTCCGTTGACGCATCGCTCTTTTGCATCGTCTGTGACCCTCATCACCGGCCATGAAAATCCCGATAAGCCCGGTTCTGTGCACAATTGGGATGCTTTGGCCAAATCTGCCTCCACCTTGGTTTTTGTCATGGGTATGAAGAATCTGCCCGAAATTACCAAGAATCTCATGGCCGCCGGCATGGATGCCAGCACCCCAGCCGCCCTTGTGCATTGGGGTACCACGGCGCACCATCGCTCCTTGGTGGCAACCCTTGATACCTTATATGAAGAAAGCCAAAAGCAAGGTTTCACCAATCCCTCCGTCATTGTGGTGGGGCATGTGGTATCCTTGCGCGATAAGCTCAACTGGTTTGAGCAAAAGCCCTTGCTTGGCAAAGGCATTGTGGTGACCCGCGCTCGCGAGCAAGCCAGTGGCCTTGCGCAGTCCTTGGCAGAGCTTGGCGCACATGTCATCCAATTCCCCACCATTGAAATTCATGAACTCACAGATTTCAGTGCCGTGGACGCGGCCATTGAAGCCTTGGATAGCTATCAGTGGTTGGTGTTCACTTCTGTGAACGGCGTGAAGCATTTCTGGAAGCGTTTGCACAAGCATGGTTTGGATTCTCGCGCCATCTTTGGCAAAAAAGTGGCGGCCATCGGCCCAGCCACCGCAGATATTTTGCGTGAGCGCGGCATAGAGCCAGACTTCATCCCTGCACGTTATGTGGCAGAAGGTGTGGTGGAAGGCATGTTGCAAATGGGCATGAAGGGGCAAAGAATTCTTATCCCCCGCGCCATGGAAGCCCGTGAAGTGTTACCGGAAGCCTTGCGCGAAGCCGGTGCCACGGTGGATATTTTACCCGTGTATGAAACCAAGCCCGCCGGTGCTCGCAAGGATGAGGTCATGGAAGCCTTAGCCGCAGGGCAATTGCATTGCGTGACCTTTGGTTCTTCCTCCACGGTGGATAATTTCCTTTCCTTGGTGGATGCGGAGACTTTGAAAAAGCATCCTGAAGTGCAATTGGCCGCCATTGGCCCCATCACTGCCAAGACATTGGAAAGTCATGGATTGCCTTGCCATATTCAACCAGAGGATTACACCATACCTGCCTTGGTGGATACCCTGGTGGAAGTGTTTGGTAAGGAAGACGTCTAGTTAGTGAAGTTTTTCTTGGGGAACCTTTTCTGAAGAAAAGGTTCCCCAAACCGCGTTACTCTCTATTCCCGTAAAGCTCGAAGACTCGCTAACGGGAACGTCATGCGCCCTTGGGGTAGGCCTCCCAAAAACTTTAATGGCGATGGGGACTGCCTTTCAAATGAATATTTTGCCGCAATGTGAATGTTAAATTGCGCTTTCTTACTTCTTCCGCAAAAAAACATGATTAAAATAGGCTATGTTTATAAAAGCAGGGTCTTTAAGTAAGCGTTTTTCCATGGCGAGCATATCTTTCACCCAACCTTCTTGATTCTGCACGGCGCGGCTGTGTAAGCTAGCCATGGCGCGAATACCCTGCACAGATTCTATACTGACGCTATCCTCGGAATTGTCCGTATGGGCCCAGCGTAATATATCTTCATTATCATAATACTTAATGTCACCAAAGGCACTGGAATAGGCATGTCCACCTTCCATGAGGGCGTGGGTTGCGGCAAAGTCTGTTTCTTGTACCAGAGCTTGTATGATGCGTCCGGCTCTATTGTGGCGGATAATGGAGAGCACACCGCCTTTTTTCAGCACGCGGAGTAGGCTTTGCATAATCTGCGACGCATTGTCCACAAATTCCAAAACCATATGACACAGCACCACGTCAAAGCTCTCTTTGGGCATGGCATCGAGGGTGCTTAAATCCCCTTGCATTTGCTCAAAGTGCTCCGCTTTCTTGGCGGCGGCAATCATGCTGGCGTCTTTTTCTAGGGCCAGCACCGTGTTGTTGTTGTGCGACAAAAACTCTGAAGTAAAAGCAAATCCCGAGCCAAAATCCAGCACTTTTTTCTGCGTAATGTGCTGTAATTGCTCCCATGCTGTATGATAAAATACCTGCCCCAAAGGAGAAGTGGTATAATCATAATAAAGCTGCATGTCCTTATCCATATTTACCTCTTACGCATGTAGCCGCTCATGACCAATCCACCGTCTAGCACTTGGGTGTGAATGTGGTTGAATTTGAGAGCCTCGGGAAGTTCTCCGAAAAGCGATACGCCGCCGCCCAAAAGTACGGGTACTTGGGTGATGGTCATGCTGTCGATGAGGTCGAGAGCCAAAAAGCTACGCACCACCTTGCCACCATCGATGTATAATTCTTTGTAGCCCTTGCGGAATGCGTTGAGGAGCACATCTTTAACGCCATCTTGACTCAACGTGGCCTTGCCTTCATAGCCCTCGGGTAAAGAAGTGAGGGTGGAGCTGAGCACGATGACGGGCTTGGTGTAGGGCCATACGCCAAAGGAATGCACCATTTCAAAGGTGCTTCGTCCCATGATGATGGCATCCATGCTTTCCATGAAAAGCGTGAAAGGTGCCTCCGGTCCGTTATCTTGTGGGTAGGCATTGAGCCACTCCACGCTGTTATTTTTGTCTGCTATATACCCGTCCAGGGACATGCCCATGAAAATATGATTGGCCATAATTACCTCATGTGAAAAAATATTTTTTTATTTGTATGTGGTGTGGTGCTCTTTACTAAAGTTTTTTGTAGTTAAGAGGTTGATTTTGCGTTTTTTTGTCCCTTGTGTGCCTTTTGGGAATTTGTATTATATGCCAAGTCTTACGAAAATATGTAACCCCATAAGGAGAGATGTATGACTGTGTATTCCACATTTCGCGTTGAAAGCGCACAAGGTATTGCCCACGTCACCTTTGACAATCCCCCGGTGAATATTCAGAGCATTGCCATGTTGGATGACCTCAATTCTTTAGCTGACATTTTAGAAAATGACAAATCCATCAAGGTGGTGGTTTTCCAGTCGGCGCATCCGGAAATTTTTGTGGCTCATGCCGATATTACCTTTTTGAAAGACATGTCCACCCAAGCTGTGCCCAGAGAGGATGTGGAATTGTTGTACTTGCAAAGCACCTTGGAGCGTATTTCGCAACTGCCTCAAGCCACCATTGCCAAAATTGAAGGCTATGCGCGTGGTGGCGGTCATGAATTTGCCTTGGCTTGTGATATGCGATTTGCCGCACGGGGCAAGGCCATTTTTATGCAAATGGAAGTGGGCATGGGCATTTTGCCTTGCGGCGGAGGAGCTTCACGCATGGCGCGGCAAACGGGCCTTGGCAGGGCCTTGGAAATCATTTTAAGCGGTCAAGATTTTGATGCTGACATGGCCGAAAAGTACGGCACAGTGAATAAAACTCTGGAGCCTCATGACATTGGTTCATATGTGCAGGCTTTGGCTGAGCGTATAGCGTGTTTTCCTGCTCAGTCCATCAATGCTTGTAAAAAGGCTGTATATGCCTCCATAGATTTACCCATTGCGGATTCGCTTAAGGAAGAGGCGTATTGGCTCTACCAAGCCACCAGCACAACGCCTGCCATAAAACGTTTTACCATGGCCTATGAAACGGATTTCCAAAATAATATGGACAATCAACACAGCTTCAATGAACAGCTCATAAAGCTTCAAGA
>CAYJHD010000075.1:0-9999 GCA_964370015.1 uncultured Desulfovibrionaceae bacterium
GAAAGTTTTTTGGAAAAGGGATGGGGGTTTGGGGGAAGGGAAAGAACCTTTTGTTCACAAAAGGTTTTTCTCTTCCCCCAAGAACTCAACAAAACAATAAAGCAACAAAACAATAACATACTAAAACAAAAAAATATAAAATTTCGGAGGGATATATGTCTAAAGTTCGTACCGTAGAAGGCATGTTGGATGCCAAGGGCTTAAAGTTCACCATTATTGCTACCCGTTTCAATGATTTCATTGTGGATCGTTTGGTGGGCGGCGCAGTGGATTACTTGGTGCGTCATGGCTGTGCAGAAAAAGATATCACCGTGGTGCGTATTCCCGGTGCATTTGAAATGCCTGTGGTGTGCAAAAAGATTGCCGCCAAAAAGGATTGTGATGGCATTTTAGCTTTGGGCGCGGTTATTCGCGGTGGCACACCGCATTTTGATTTTGTGGCCAATGAAGCCACCAAGGGCCTTGCACAAGTGTCTTTGGAGTCGGGTATACCTGTGGGCTTTGGCCTTTTAACCACGGATAACTTGGAGCAAGCCATTGAACGCGCTGGCACCAAGGCTGGCAATAAGGGCGTGGAAGCCGCCGCTGCTGTGCTTGAAACCGTGCGTGTGTTGGAGCACATTTAGATGTCCAAAAAAGTAAGTCGCCGCAGTGAACGCGGTTTTGCGTTTCAGGTGTTATACAGCCTTTCTTTTGCCCCTGCTCAAAGCCTTGAGGGAGTGCGTTCTGCATTTCGTAAATCTCCTGACTTTGTGGAAAAAGAAGATAGCATGGATGATTTGCATGGCTTTGCTTGGGAACTTGTTTCCGGCATTTGGAGCCGTGAAAAGGAATTGGATGAGCTTATCGCTGGCTTTTCGCACAATTGGCGTGTGAATCGTATGGGCCGCATAGAGCTGACCATTTTGCGTATGGGCTTGTATGAAATGCTGTTTAGAGAAGATATTCCTTCCAAGGTGGCCATCAACGAAGCGCTGGAACTTTCTCGTCAGTATGGCGAAGAAAGCGCACGTTCTTTCTTGAATGGTATTTTAGACGCCACGGCCAAAGCATTGGAAAGTGGCGAAATTACAAAACGTAAATAGAGTAGAAAAAGGTCGATTTCATGACGCAGGAAAAATATACCCCGGGCAATATAGAAGTGAAATGGCAAGCTCACTGGGATAAAGAGCAAACCTTTGCCGTTTCGCATGAAAGTGCAAAACCTAAGTATTATGTGCTGGAAATGTTGCCCTATCCTTCGGGTAATATTCATATGGGCCACGTTCGCAACTATTCCATTGGCGACGTGGTGGCACGCTTTAAGCGTATGCAGGGCTTTAATGTGTTGCACCCCATGGGTTGGGATGCTTTGGGCTTGCCCGCAGAAAACGCCGCCATTAAGAATAATACGCATCCTGCCGCATGGACTTTTTCCAACATAGCCAATATGCGCACCCAATTGCGCCGCCTTGGCTATTCCTATGATTGGAATAGAGAAGTGGCCACGTGCGTGCCGGAATACTATCGTTGGGAACAGCTTTTCTTTTTGAAAATGCTGGAAAAAGACCTTATCTATCGCAAAAAAGCACCGCAAAACTGGTGCCCAGATTGCCATACGGTTTTGGCCAATGAGCAAGTGGTGGATGGCCTGTGCTGGCGTTGTGATAGCGTGGTGGAGCAAAAAGAACTGACTCAGTGGTTTGTGCGCATCACCGCCTATGCCGAAGAGCTCTTGGCTGACCTTGATAAGTTGCATAAGGGCTGGCCTGAGCGCGTCATTGCCATGCAAAATAACTGGATTGGCAAATCCCACGGCGCGGAAATCACCTTCCCCTTGCAAGAAGCCATCACGGTGGATGGTAAGGAATATAAGGGCATTGATGTGTTCACCACACGCCCTGATACGGTGTTTGGTGTAAGCTTCATGACCCTTGCCCCAGAGCATCCCTTGGTGGAAAAACTCATTGCCGGCAAGCCTGAAGAAGCCAAAGTGCGCGCCTTTGTGGAACGCATTCGCAATATGGATCGCTTGGACAGACAAGCCGATACGCTGGAAAAAGAAGGTATTGCCACCGGTGCTTATTGTACGCATCCCTTCACCGGCAAGCAAGTGCCCATCTGGCTTGGTAATTTTGTACTGGCTGATTATGGTACCGGTGCTGTCATGGGTGTTCCTGCCCATGACCAACGCGACTTTGAATTTGCGCATAAATACGGCTTGAGCTTCATTCCTGTCATTCAGCCCGCCGGCGAGCCCACCTTGGATGTGAGCAGCATGACCGAGGCTTGGACGGGCGTGGGCACCATGTTTAATTCCGGTGAATTTGACGGCACGGACAATGAAGAGGGCAAAAAAGCCGTGGCTTCTGCCTTGGAAATGAAAGTGCTTGGTAAGCCCACCGTGCAATATCGTTTGCGTGACTGGAATATCTCACGTCAGCGCTATTGGGGCTCACCCATTCCTATTATTTTCTGCGAAAAATGCGGTGTGGTGCCGGAAAAAGAAGAAAACCTTCCTGTGGTGCTTCCGCTGGATGTGAAGACCAAGGAAGATGGACGCTCTCCTTTACCTGAAGCGGCTTCTTTTTATGCTTGCACATGTCCCACTTGCGGTGGCGAGGCCAAGCGCGAAACGGACACCATGGATACCTTTGTGGAATCTTCTTGGTATTTTGCACGCTATGCCGATGCACGCAACGAAAATGCTCCTTTTGATAAAGATATTATCAAGCATTGGATGCCTGTGGACCAATACATTGGCGGCGTGGAACATGCCATTTTGCACCTTTTGTATTCGCGTTTTTACACCAAGGCATTGCGCGACTTAGGTTTTTATCCCGAAGATATGGACGAGCCTTTCACCAACTTGCTCACCCAAGGTATGGTACTTATGGATGGTTCCAAAATGTCCAAATCCAAGGGTAATGTGGTGGATCCCACGCAAATGATAGAAAAGTACGGCGCCGACACCGTGCGCTTGTTCTGCCTTTTTGCTGCGCCGCCAGAGCGTGACTTTGACTGGTCTGAAACGGGCATTGACGGCTCTTCGCGCTTCTTAAATCGCGTGTGGCGTCTTTTTGCTGAAGAGCGTGAATATCTACTGCCCATGGCTTCTTGCTCCAGCACGGCAGAGGATGCCAATGGTGCAGAAAAGAGCGATGTGGCCAAGGATTTACGCCGCAAAGAGCATTTGACCGTTAAGAAAGTGCAAAGCGACATCGAAAATAAATACCAGTTCAACACAGCCATTTCTGCCATCATGGAATTGGTTAATGCCATGTATTTGGCACGTGAAGCTTTGCGCGACGAAGCAGGCCGTAAGGTATTTTCTTCGGCCATGGGCACGGTCATCACCTTGCTTTGCCCCTTTACGCCGCATATGAGCGAAGAACTGTGGCAAGACCTTGGCCATGAAGGCGAAGTGTCCGACATGCTTTGGCCCCAGTGGAGTGCCGAAGCCACTGCGCAAGATGTCATCACCTTGGTGGTACAAATCAATGGTAAGTTACGCGGTAAGCTGGAAATTCCTGCCGAAACTTCCAAGGAAGAAGCAGAAAAACTGGCTTTGGCCGATGAACAGGTGCAAAAGCATTTGGCAGGCTTAACCGTGCGTAAGGTCATTGTGGTGCCACAAAAACTGGTAAATATTGTTGCCAACTAAATAATCCATGAAGCAGGGGAGAGGCATGCTTCTTCCCTGCTTTTTCATTTTTACACACAGAAATATATGTCAAGACCAGGCTTTTATTTTTGCATTTGCCCCGATTCGGGCCTCATGAAAGGGCACCTTGAGCAATTGCAAAAGGACTTTCCTGCCCATGTGAGTGGCGATGCGCAAAGCTCAGGGCTTTTGGGCTCTGCTGCACCCACATCTGCCGTGTGGGAAAAGCACGTCTATTGGGGCGATGAGGATCTTTCCCAAGCTTTTTGGGAACATCTCATGCTGCAAGGTCTTTTTTCTAAACCACGCCTACTTATTTTGCGTAATGCACAAAATATTTCTGCCGCCAGATGGAAAGAGCTTTCCACTGCCTTGGCTAATCCTAACCCTTTGACATGGTTGATTATGTGTCTTGAAGGGCCCTGGGAAAAAGGCCAACCTAAACTGCCTGCACACCTTATAAAGCAAAAATCCTTGGCATTTGCAGATAAAAAAGGTTGGATTTGGCGTCACTCGGGGCTTGATATTCAGGGAATTAGGAAGTATATACAAAGTAGGGCGCATTCCCTCCCCCTTTCCTTTGATCCTCATGTCCTTGACGCACTGTGCGCCTGTGTGCCTCCGGACGCCGCGGCCATTGATAGCGAGTTGGAAAAACTTCACCTTGCCGCCAATGACGGGCGTGTTCACATGGATATGGTAGGTTCTGGGTCATTTATACCAGAATCCAATATTTTTTCTTTCATGAACCAGATTTATGCCGGAAATTTGAGCGCTGCATGGCGTGAAATTTATCGTAGTCAGAATGATTTAGAAGCTCTCTTATTTCCTTTCCTAGCTTTATTATGGCGTGATGCTAAAACGTTGTGGCAAATTTTAGCAGGGGACAATCCCCGCATGCATCCGTCGGCGGCCAGAGAAAAAGAAGCTTGTGCCAGGCGAATTGGTTTTCATGGTGTGGCACAAATTTTTGCTTGTATTGTGCAAGCAGAGCTTGGCATAAAGAGCGGTGAACGCAGTGTGGAACAAAGTTTAGAAGCCGTGGTGGCAGAACTTACAACCATTTTTTCGCCTCGTCGGTAAGCTTTGTGATTAAGCCTTCTGGTGTCATGAGTTACGTATATAAATAAAATATTCTTTTAGCCCTTGCGTAATGCGTAAGACTGTTTACTTATGACAAGAAAGAGCACAAAGGATAATCTTCACCAAGGTCACAGACAACGTCTAAAAGCTCGCTTTGTGAGTGATCCTCAGCGTTTGGAAGATTATGAACTTTTGGAGCTTCTTTTGGGCTACGCGCTCATGCGAAAGGACACAAAACCTTTGGCAAAGCAACTCTTGCTGCACTTTGGCTCACTGGGGCAGGTGCTCAATGCAAGGCAAGAAGAATTGGAGCAATTTGCCGGATTCGGCGCAGGAACATGGACATTATGGCTTGTTTTGCGCGAATGCACGGCACGCACAGCGGTGGCCCCTCTTTTAGAAAAAGAAGTGCTTGCTTCGCCAGAGGCCATTGCTAAAGCAGCTCGGCAACGATTGATGGGGCTTACACATGAAGAATGTTGGATAGCCCTCGTGGATACGGGAAATCGTTGCTTTGCGTGGGAACGTCTGGTACAGGGAAGCCTGTCTGTCATTCCCATTACGCCGCGAGATATTATAGCTAGGGTGCTCAAAAGCAAGGCCCATGGTTTCATATTGGTGCACAATCACCCCAGTGGTAATGCCAAGCCCTCGCGGGCAGATTTGGTTTTAACAGAACATCTAAGGCAGTTAAGCCCACCCATGGGTATAGCCTTTATTGAACATATTATTATTACAGAAAAAGAATGTCGTAGTGTTTTATCAGGATATACTTTTTAACGAGTTCCGCCTCTTTCTACGATGTTTGAGGAGTGAATATTATGTCGGACAAAACTAAAGATACCAATATAGCACATGCTGTTAACGCAGATGATGGCAGTGCCCTTGGCGATGGCGATGGCCTAGAATTGAAGGGTACGGAAGATTCTGGCGCACATGTACCCCATGAGGAGCATGAGCACGATGACGATGAGCAATTCATGGAAAAGTCTCCTTTTCCCACCGTCATGCCAGTTCTTGCTGTGCGTGATGTGGTGGTTTTCAACTACATGATTTTGCCCTTATTCATTGGCAGAGATAAATCCGTTCAAGCCATGGAAGCTACCCTTGATAGGGATAGATATCTTTTTGTGTGCACACAAAAGGATGAAAATAACGAAGATCCTGCAGCCGATGATTTGTACACCACAGGTTCCATCGTCAATGTCATGCGCATGCTTAAAATGCCCGATGGACGCATTAAAGTGTTGGTGCAAGGGGTTAGTCGCGCTAAAATCCTCCGCTTTACGCAAGAAGATCCTTTCCTTGAGGCAGAAGTGGAAGCCTTGGAAGAAGTGACCGTATCTGCCACTCCTGAAGTGGAAGCCATGTTGCGTTCTGCGCGCGAGCAAAGTGAAAAAATTCTCACATTACGTGGCATTTCCAGCACAGATGTGGTGAATATGTTGCAAAATGTGGACGATCCGGGCCATTTGGCAGATTTAATTGCCGCCAACTTGCGCATGAAGATTGAAGATGCGCAGGCCATTTTGGAAGAAGAAAATCCCGTGCTTCGTTTGGAGCTGGTCAATGTGCAGCTCAATAAAGAAGTGGAAGTGGCCACCATGCAAGCGCGTATTCAATCTTCTGCCAGAGAAGGCATGGACAAAGCGCAAAAAGATTACTACTTGCGTGAGCAAATGAAGGCCATTCGTCAAGAACTTGGCGATGCCCATGCTGACCAAGAGCAAGAAGCCGATGACCTTGCCAAGGCCATTGCCAAGGCTGGCATGCCCAAGGATGTGCGCAAGGAAGCCGATAAACAATTGCGTCGCTTAGCCTCCATGCATTCGGATTCTTCCGAAGCCAATGTGGTGCGCACCTATTTGGAATGGCTTGTGGAACTTCCTTGGAAGAAAAACACCAAGGATAGCCTGGACATTAAGCATGCTTCCACCATTTTGGATGAAGACCATTATGCCCTTGAAAAGGTAAAAGACCGCATTTTAGAATATTTGTCGGTGCGTAAACTTAACCCCAATTCCAAAGGCCCCATTCTTTGTTTTGTAGGCCCTCCCGGAACGGGTAAAACTTCCCTTGGGCGCTCCATTGCGCGCGCTTTAGGACGTAAGTTTCAGCGTTTGTCCTTGGGTGGCATGCGTGATGAAGCAGAAATTCGCGGGCACCGTCGTACCTATATTGGTGCCATGCCGGGGCGTATCATTCAGGCTTTAAAGCAAGCAGGCACAAAAAACCCTGTCATTGTGTTGGATGAGCTGGATAAGCTTGGTACAGACTTTAGGGGCGATCCTTCTTCTGCATTGCTGGAAGTGCTTGACCCTGAGCAAAACTCTACCTTTAGCGATCACTATTTGAATGTGCCCTTTGATTTATCTAAAATCATGTTTTTGTGCACAGCCAATAATTTAGATACCATTCCTGCGCCATTACGTGACAGAATGGAAATAATCACCTTGCCGGGCTATACCGTGCATGAAAAGAAGTCCATTGCCGACATACATCTTTTGCCAAAGATGATTAAAGAGCACGGCCTTGTGTCTGACGATGTGCGCATTGCCGATGATGCCGTGGAGCGCGTCATTAAAGAATATACACGTGAGGCCGGCTTGCGTAACCTTGAGCGCGAGCTTGGTGCCATTTGTCGTAAATTGGCACGCAAAAGGGCCGAAGGCGAAGAAGGTGCTTTTGAAGTGGACGAAGCACAAGTTCCCAAGCTTTTGGGTATTCCGCGCTTTGTGGAAGATGATACCGAAAAGCAACTCTCTCCTGGCTCTGCCCTTGGCCTTGCTTGGACGCCCTTTGGCGGTGATGTGTTGCACGTGGAAGTATCCCTCATGAAGGGTAAGGGTGCTTTATTGCTCACAGGGCAATTGGGCGACGTCATGAAAGAAAGTGCTCAAGCTGCTTTGTCATACATCCGTAATAAGGCAGTGGATCTTGGTATTGATGTGGATTTTACGCGTAAACAGGATATTCACGTGCACGTGCCGGCAGGTGCCACTCCCAAGGACGGGCCATCGGCAGGTATTACCTTATGCACAGCACTCATATCTGCGCTTACAGAAAAGAGCGTGGATGCCAACTTGTGTATGACAGGTGAAATAACTTTACGCGGTAGAGTGCTCCCTGTGGGTGGCATTAAGGAAAAAATCCTTGCTGCTGTGGCACGAGATTTAAAACATGTGATTATACCCAAGAAAAACATGAAAGATCTTGAAGATGTGCCCAAGGATTTACTTAGTAAGATTCATGTGCACCCTGTGGCTCATATAGATGAGGTCTTGCCCATAGCCTTGGGACTGACGCAAAAATAGTGTTTTAATTACGAAAGCCCTTGTTTTTCAACGAGGGCTTTTTTTTATGTTAGTTTCAGCATTTTTTCACAACGTGATTGCAAATAAAATTCTTTCTTTCACAAGAAGTGAATGATTTTTGTGAAAAAAAGTGCTTTAATAAGGTATTCAAAGAAAAAAATGGCATTTTTCGTTTACAAAAACTTGTATTAAGTATAGTTAAAAAGGAGTTATTATTTTTTTGAAAAATGGGTGATTTTTCTCAAGCTATGTAAGAAAATTTGACCTATAGGAAAAATGATGTAAGGAAAAAATGTGAAATTTTGCTTTAGGAGGGTCTGATGGCAGCAGCTATGGAAGAAAAACAGGGATTCTTTTCTCAAATAGGAAAAGTGATGCCCGGCATTGCTCTTTTTGTGAGCGTGGCCTTGGTGGCGTGGTATATTACGCCCATTATTACTTCTTTACATCCCATGATAAAGAACATGAATTTGAGCAATTTTATCATTGCCATTATCTTGGGTATGGCCATCTTGAACATCTTTGGTGTGCCAGAAGTGTGTAAGCCCGGTTTACAGTTTTCCACCATTTTGACCAAGACGGGTATTGTGGTCATGGGCTGTAAATACTCCTTTGCAGGACTTTTGAAGACAGGTACTGAAGCTATTATTATTATTGCCGTTTTCCTTTTTGCATCTGCTTTCCTCCTCATGTGGGTGGGACGTAAACTCAAAATGTCCCCTGCGTTAAGTGCCTGTTTAGCCGCAGGTCTTTCTGTGTGTGGTGTGTCTGCCTGTGTGGCCATTGCCCCAGCTGTGCGCGCTAAAAATGAAGATATGGCTTATACCATAGCCGTGGTGCTCATGTTTGGCCTTTTGGCTCTCTTGGTATTCCCCTTTGTGGGCCAATGGTTTGAGCTTTCTGCCAACCAATTTGGTGCCTTTGTGGGTGTTGGTGTTATTAACTCCGCTCAAGTGCTTGCCGCAGGTTTTGCCTATAGCCAAGATGCCGGCGTAGTGGCCGGTGTGTATAACATTGGCCGTGTTATCTTCTTGCCCTTCATTGTTCTTGCTCTTGCCATCATGGTGGCCAGCCAAGATGCTGAAGTGCAAACACAAATGAAAGATACCAACAAATTAAAACTTATTATCGATAAATTCCCCGTATTCGTGGTGGGCTTTTTGGCCATTGTTACCTTGAATACCCTGGGTATGCTTGAAAAACCTGAAGTAAAAATGGCCACCACCTTCATGGATTGGTGTTTCTTGCTGGGCTTCTCCAGCATTGGTTTGACCACACGTCTTTCCGATATTAAAGCCGCCGGCTTATCTGGCGCCGCCATGGGCTTTGTGGTGGCTGGTCTTAAAGCTGTGCTGGCTCTTTGGGTTGTTATTTACTTCTTGCAATAATATAAAGGATTTTAGGAGAGTATCATGTGGAGCAAAATGTCCAAAAGCAGACGTCAGGATGTGATAGTTATTCTTTGCGGCATGTGTTTAGTGCTACTGGCCAAGGTCATTGCCTAATTTGTTCGGGATATAAAGACACACCTTTACAAGAGGCAGATATCCAAACCTTGCTTGCGCTCAAAACGCAGCATAATGCCACCGTGAAGTTGTATTACCATATACCTCAAAGTTTGAGTCATTACGGTAAGGTGGATTCCTTGGTGACCGCCGGTGCCATGTCAGATTTTGTGGATTATGTGTTCAGTTTAGAAAAAGAAGAAGCGCAAAGCTTTTTTGCACGCGCGCATGACGCCCTTGGGCGAGATGCGAATTCTGTGGAAATCATACGTGAGCCGGCAGATTGGCAAAAAACTTTGCAAACACTACAAGGCGAATATGCAGAGATTTTGCATTTTTCCGCCAAGTAAGAGAGCTTAAAGAAAGCACACAAGGAGGTAGGGCAACTTACCTCCTTTTTTTGTGCATTTTAGAAAATAAAAAACCGTCAGAGACGTGCTTCTGGCGGTGGACA
>CAYJHD010000076.1:0-9833 GCA_964370015.1 uncultured Desulfovibrionaceae bacterium
TGTATAAATCCACAAAAACTTTGCGCACAGAATCGGACAAACCTTCATCCATGGTGAAGCGTAAACGGCTCCAGTCCACCGAAGCGCCCATTTTGCGCACTTGGTTTAAAATGGTATTGCCGTATTCTTCGCGCCATTCCCAAACTTTTTCCACAAAAGCTTCGCGACCAAGGTCTTGGCGTTTTTTTCCTTCGGTGGCAAGGGCTCTTTCCACCACGTTTTGTGTGGCAATACCGGCATGGTCTGTGCCGGGAATCCAAAGCACTTTTTTGCCTTTTTGGCGTGCGTGGCGGCATAATACGTCAATGAGCGTTAAATTCAGCGCATGGCCAATATGCAACATACCTGTCACGTTGGGCGGCGGAATAACTATGCAATAAGGCTCACCCTCGCTATCCATATCTGGGGTAAAGGTGGAATTTTGTTCCCAATGTTCACACCAGCGATTTTCGACATTATGTGGCTCATAGCCCTTAGGTAAGGCATTTTCTGACATCTTGATTTCTCCGCAAAAGGTGACATACTAGGCCTCACAGGAGGCTTTGCCATGCACCGCTCGATTTTTGTTCTTTGGGACACGTCCTACATTTGGGGACTTATGGTCCTTCACACCCTCAAAGGAATGGGGATACCCCATGAGGTCGTTTCCTGCAATGAAATAACCCACGGCGCGCTTTCTGGCAAGCCAGCTTTATTACTTGTACCCGGCGGCACAGCAAGCCTTAAATATCAAGCCCTTGGAGAAAAGGGCTGCGAGGCCATCCGCAGCTTTGTGGCAGACGGTGGGAACTACCTTGGCTTTTGCGGCGGCGCAGGCTTTGGTTTATCTCACGATCATGGCCTGCATTTATGCCCGTGGAAGCGCGCCACCTATAGCGATAGGATGCAACATCTTGTTTCCGGACATGTGCTTTCGCGCATCACCGCCCATGAGCTCAGCCCCGCCTCCCCCACCCTTTCCCTGCCCATTTGGTGGCCGGGACGCTTTGCCCCAGAAGAAAATACCCCTGTGACCATTTTAGCCAGCTATGAAAAATCTGGGCATGATTTCTCCTTTGCTGACATTGACTTAAGCTCCTTACCTCCTGCCACCTTTGACCAGTGGCAAGATATGTATGGCGTCAATATGCGTGCGGACTTCCTTTACGGGCAAGCTTGTGTCATCACAGGTAATTACGGAAAGGGACGCTATGTACTTTCGTATTCGCATTTGGAAACGCCCAATTCTCCCGAAGCCAATGGCTGGCTGGCAAAACTTATTCAAGACCTTGGTCAAGTGCAGCCCAAGCATACCGTTTCCCCCGAGTGGCATCTAGAAAAGCTTCCACAACATTGGGAACTCACAGCAGAAACGGCCTTGCTCTTCGCCGCTCGCGACGGCATAAAAAAACTCCTCACCTTGGGTAAGGAGCATCATCTCTTATTTCAGCGCAGTCCTTGGCTGTGTGGCTGGCGTACCGGCATACCCGGCGGCGCACTTAACAACTTATATACAGCCCTGTGTACCATATTAAGCCTGCCCCCCACCCCAGAAGCCATGCTCTATTGGCATGAAATCAAAGGGCATTTTTCGCAAATTTTACCATCCTTTTTACTTGGAGCAGAAGGGTATCTCTTGGCTGAACGCCTTGCCACCACCCTTGCAGTGCCCATGCCCCATGCCATCAAGAGGGATTTACTCAAAAAACAACAAGAAATGCTTTTTGGCACTGTCATGCACAGTGGCGGCGCCCACAAAGAACTACTCAATATGGCAGACGCTTTGCTCTTTCGCCTTGTGAAAGGGGCATCAAATGCATAAAAGGCACATGGGATACATTTTTACTTCTGTAAAATTACCTCTATTTTCATATTGATTTTTTTTGATTTGACACATACAAGAGAAGCAGATTTTTTTTAAGAGAGAAACATGCACGCCTGCCATGAAAAAAAAGCTAAGGTTTTTAAAGCCCTTTGTGACCCCAAGCGCATAGCCATTGTGGAGCTTTTACGCTCGGGCGAAAAATGCGCTTGCGTGTTATCGGAAGACCTTGGCATTGCGCAGTCTGCCCTTTCTTATCACATGAAAATTTTATGTGAATCACAATTGGTGCGCTCATGGTATGTGGGCAAGTGGACACATTATGAAATCAATGCCGCTGGCTGCGAATACGCCATGACACTGCTACAACAAATCACCCAGATAGATACCAACGCCAAGAGCGAGCGATGTAGTAAGCCTCACAAGGCCTGCTCAGCATAATTTTTACCCACCCATGCGGTGGTTTTTACACGCCTTTTCACATCAATTTTTTTTGATATGAAAAATTTAACGGAGAAAAACATGTCCAAGAAAATTTCTAAAATTGGTATTCCCGCCCTCATGCTCTTAGGTATTTTTGCCCTGTGGTATATGCATAAGGGACAAGAGACACAACAAGACGTTCAACTGGCCGCAGGGCATAAGAGTGCTTTTGCCTTGGTGGCTAACCAAGTTGATTTGCCTGCCTTGCAAGAGCATAAATTGCCCCTCATCATAGACTTCGGTGCGGATTCTTGTATTCCTTGCAAAGAAATGGCTCCTGTGTTGGTAAAGCTCAATGCTGAAATGCAAAATAAAGCCATCATAAAATTTGTGGATGTTTGGAAAAATCCTCAAGGTGCAGAAGGATTTCCTGTGCAGGTTATTCCCACACAAATCATATTTAACGCCGATGGCACGCCTTATGTCCCCAAAAATGTACAAAATATAGATTTTACCATGTATAAAACTAAAGATACTGGTGAGCATGTATTTACCGCACATCAAGGTGGCCTCAACGAAGAACAAATGCGTCGTATCTTAGAAGATATGGGAACAAAATAATGGATGCTTTGTTAGCTCAACTCTCAGAGCTGCTTCTCCAATCCACATGGCTTGCGCCTTTGGTGGCATTTTTAGCCGGCGTGCTCACATCCTTCACCCCTTGCTCTTTATCCAGTGTGCCCCTCATTGTGGGCTATGTGGGTGGCGTGCAAGGTGGGGATACTTCTCAAGAAGCAGATAGTAAAAGAGCCTTCATGCTTTCCGTAGTTTTTGCCTTGGGCAGTGCTGTAACCTTCACCATTTTTGGTGTCATGGCTTCTCTTGCGGGTGAGCTCATAGGCACTTCGGCCAGTTGGTGGTATTTGATTCTCGGCACACTTATGATGCTCATGGTGCTGCAAATGTTTGGCGTATATGAATTTATCCCATCCAACCATTTGCTCAGTAAAAATAAGAAAAAAGGTATGTTGGGCGCCTTCATGGCTGGCGTTTTGGGCGGTATTTTTTCTTCGCCCTGCTCCACGCCTGTGCTCATTGCCCTCATTGCCGTGGTGGCAGGCAAAGGCAGTATGGCCTTTGGCATTTTGCTCTTTTTACTCTATTCATTGGGACATGGCATTTTAGCCGTGGTGGCCGGAACATCTGTGGGTTTAGTGCAAAAACTGTCTCAAAACGCACAATACGCACAACTCAGTTCCATACTCAGTAAACTATTGGCCATGGGTATTTTAGCCATTGGCTTTTACATGTTTCATTTAGCTTTTCAACTTCTCTAAAAAATAGGTACTTACATGACACAAACACCTGTACTTTCCAGCCAAGGCAAGCCCAAAGTGGCTTTTGTTTGCAATCACAATTCTTGCCGTAGCCAAATGGCAGAAGCCTTGGGTATTTTGTTGGCATCCGATGTTTTTGAAAGCCATTCTGCCGGTACAGAAATAAAAGATCATATCAACCCCGATGCCGTGCGCCTCATGAAAAAAATATATGACGTGGACATGGAAGCCACACAATACAATAAGGTCATCGACGACATTCCTGCACCCGACGTGGTGATTTTCATGGGATGCAATGTGCAGTGCCCTTACTTAAGCGCGCCCTATTCAGAAAATTGGGGACTTGATGACCCTTCCGATCAAGATGATGCCACCTTTACGAGCATCATTAAGCAAATTGAAGATAATGTGCTGCGCCTCAAAGAACTTCTACGCAAAAAATAAAACACACATACTCCACGGGCGACATCTACTAAGTCGATGCTTAAAAACGTGTTTCCACTCATTTTTAAGAAAGGCACGCTCACTCCAAATACCCCTTTCGGGGACGCCGTAAGCAAGTGACGGCTTATTTTACGTGGCGGCAAGCCATGCCAGAGGCACGTCTTGTGTAGCCGACAGCTGAAAAAAGTATTTCATATGTCGGCTACTCAAAGGTGTCGCCCATATAGCTTCTAGCAAGCTTCCAACAGCTCTAAAAGCCTTTGCACTGCTTGCTCCACCGCTTGCGCGCGTATGGCTTCTCTATCCCCTTGCAACTGTAAAAGCTTGGCTGATACCACACCATTTACGCAAAACCCTAGCCACACCGTACCCACGGGCTTTTCCACACTGCCACCAGCGGGGCCAGCCACACCGGAAATACTTATGCCCACATCCACACAAAACTTTTCACACAGCCCCTGCGCCATTGCCTTGACACAAGCCTCACTGACAGCGCCCTCCTGCATCAGCACCATGGCCGGCACTGCCAACTGTGCCACCTTCACCGCATTGGCATAGGCCATGACCCCTCCGGAAAACCACGCCGAAGCCCCTGGAACGCTGGTCATGGCAGCCCCCAATAAGCCGCCAGTGCACGACTCTGCCGTGGCGCAAAGCCATTCTTTTTCCAAAAGCATATCACCTAAACGCTTGAGCTCTTGTGCTAAATCATCTTTCACCGTGAGCATATAATCTCCTTGTTACGTCCGTACTCTATTTTCCGTTTCTTTCATAAAAAAATCTGCATTCATAACTACATATTGTTTTTTCTGCTTTCGCAATTTTGCCAAAGCCTAGAGTGATGCGCCAATTTTTTGTCTTTTTGCCACAAAAACACTTGCTTTTTTTTGCCCATTTCTTGCATATACAGTCGTATGAATATTTTTAACTTGCCTGTGGACGCCATTTTAAGCTTTATTCTCACCATTATGCGTGTGAGTATAGTGATGTTTATGTTGCCCATTTTCTCTTCAGAGCGCGCGCCCATGCAAGTTAAAGCTGCTGCCACCATAGTTATAACCCTAGGTATTTGGCCTCATCTTTCCCTGCCTGGCATAGCCATGCCAAGCTCTCCTGTGGATATAGTTTTACTCTTTATCAATGAACTTGTACTCGGCCTTTTGCTGAGTATGTGTATTAACTTTGTTTTCATGGGAATTCAAGCCGGCGGCGAGCTCTTTGGTTTTCAAATGGGCTTTACCATGATTAACTTTGCCGACCCCTTAACCGGCAACCAAACGGGGATTACTGCCTTTTTTTTATGGATGGTGGCCGCGCTCACTTTTCTTTCGCTGGATGGGCATTTGTATATGTTTCGGGCCTTTGCCATGAGTTTTAAAGTCATACCTGCCGGGGGCCTTGTGCTTAGCGAAATGCTGCTCACGCAAGTGCTGGCCTTATCGGCCGAGCTTTTTATCATAGCCATAAAAATTGCTTCGCCCATCATGGTTTCGCTTTTCCTCATTGAGCTAACGTTGGCATTGGTGAGCCGTGCATCCCCGCAAATCAACATCATGGATATAGGCTTTCCCGTTAAAATTGGAGCCGGCTTCTTTTTCTTAGGCATGATGCTCGTTATCATGGCAGAATTTATGGCACAATACATCACGCGAATGGATGATATGTTGGCCAATATTTTACAAATAGCTAGCCCCATGGGCAAATAACTCTCTTACCTTGTTAAAAAATCCAATTCTTATATATACAAATTACTAGTACTCACAAAGCAGAGGCCCTATGTTCGGAAAGCAGGAAGATCCCAGTAAAACCGAAGAAGCTACCCAAAAGCAAATTGATAAAAGTCGCGAAAAGGGTAATGTTCCTAAGTCACAAGAGTCCAGCAAGCTCATGAGCCTTATTGCTGGCCTTATTGCTTTGTATTTTTGGATAGAGACCATGGGCAAAGAGGTTATGGATCTTTATCGCTATTTTCTTGTTCATTTTATGGAGTTCACCCCCACCCAGCAAACGGTACAAGATTTAGTCATTTGGGTTTCTTTTCACTTAGCCAAGATAATGCTCCCCATACTGATCTTTTTAGGCTTTTTATCTTGGCTTTGCATTCGCTTGCAAGTGGGCTCCCTTTGGACATTAAAAGTATTTGAACCCAAGTGGGAACGCTTCAATGTGATAAAATCACTGAAAAATATGCTCCTTTCCCCGCAAACTGTTTTTCGTTTGCTAAAAAGTATGCTCTTTGCCCTCGTCATTGCATTAATTCCCACCATCATCATCATGCAAGAGTTTAAAAATTTTCTCCCCATGTTCCACGAAGATGCCGCCGGCGTTATGCGATACATGTTGGATACAGGCTTTGACATAGTTTTTTATACACTTATCCCCATGTGCGCCATTGCCGGTTTTGATATATGGCAAAGCCGTTTTCAATACTTTGAAAATCTAAAAATGACCAAGAGCGAAGTGAAAGATGAACACAAGCAATCCGAGGGTGACCCCCTTGTAAAAGCTCAGCAAAAGCAAAAAATGATGGCCATGATGCAAAACCGCATGATGCAAGACATACCAAAAGCCGACGTTGTCATCACAAACCCAACACACATAGCCGTGGCCATTTGCTACAATACCCAACAAGCCCCAGCCCCCATTGTATTGGCAAAAGGGGCAGACCACATTGCTGAAAAAATTAAAGAGGTGGCCAGAGAGCACCGCGTCCCCATTCGTGAAAATGTGCCTTTGGCACGGGCTTTGTATAAGAGTGTAGAAATAGGGGACATGATCCCAGAAGAACTCTACAAAGCCACTGCCTCCATACTTGCCAGCATATGGCGGATGCAAGGTAAGACGGTGAAAAGATAATACAATTTCTCTCTCGCTTGCACTTTTTTTGCAGCGTTTAGCATATAAAAAAGGATGTCATAAAAATGGCTGGTAGCTTACCACAACTCGATTACAAACGCTTTGCCAAACAAGGGGACTTTGTGCTGGCCGGCGGTGTAGTGCTCATTCTTTTTATGCTACTTATTCCCATGCCCACCTTCATGCTGGACATTATGCTAGCTGTGAGTATTTCCATATCTTTGTTGGTGCTTATCACCACCATGTTTATGACATCTCCCCTAGAATTTTCCATATTTCCTTCTTTGCTTTTGGTCACAACCCTCTTGCGCCTTGCCCTTAACGTTTCTTCCACACGCCTTATTTTACTCAATGGCGAAAAGGGCGTAGACGCTGCCGGTTCCGTTATTCGCGCCTTTGGTGAATTTGTGGTGGGCGGTAGTTATGTGGTGGGTGGCGTTATCTTCATGATTCTCTTTATTTTAAATAAAACCGTTATCACTGCCGGTACATCCCGTATTGCAGAAGTGGCCGCGCGCTTCACCTTGGACGCCATGCCGGGGAAACAAATGGCCATTGAGGCCGACCTTAACGCTGGCCTCATTGACGAACAAGAAGCCACAGACAGACGTCACTCCCTGCGCAAAGAAGCAGACTTTTACGGCGCCATGGACGGTGCATGTAAATTCGTTACAGGTGACGTGAACGCCGGCATGCTCATCACCATGATTAACCTCATAGGGGGTATTATCATTGGTGTAGTGCAAAAAGACATGGCATGGGGCACAGCCTTAACCACATATTCTCTCTTGACCATTGGTGACGGCCTTGTTTCCACCATTCCTTCCATCTTGGTATCCACGGGCACAGGCTTGCTCGTATCGCGCGCCGCCGCAGAAGCCAAGATGGGTGAAGAGTTCATGGCTCAGCTCACCTTTAATACTCGTGCTTTGCAAATGGTTTCTGTGGTACTTTTTATCTTTGCCATGGTGCCTGGCCTCCCCACATTGCCCTTCTTGCTTTTATCCGGAGCGTGCTTTATTGCCGCACGCGTAACAGCTAGAAATGAAGAAGAAGACCAAGACGGCGCAGGTCCAGATGGCAAGAAAAAAGGCAAAAAAGCCCAGCCCAGCGGCACGGCTGACACCCCCGAAGAAGTGCAAGCTCTACTTCCCCTCGATGCCTTGGAATTGGAAGTGGGCTATGGCCTTATCCCCTTGGTGGATGAAGAGCAAAGCGGTAACTTGCTCTCGCGCATACGCTCCATCCGCCGGCAATTTGCTTTGGATATGGGCGTCATTATACCTGCTTTGCACCTGCGCGATAATTTACAGTTAAAGCCAGGACAATACGCTTTACTCATTAAGGGCAACCAGGTGGCCTCGGCGGAAATCCTTGTGGACCATTTCCTTGCCATGGACCCCGGCAATGCCACCACACACATCAAGGGCATAGAAACACGCGAACCTGCCTTTAACTTGCCAGCCTTATGGGTTCCTGAATCGCAAAGAGAAGAAGCCATGCTGGCCGGCTATACCGTGGTGGACCCTGCCACCGTTATTGCCACACACCTTACGGAAATATTCCGCAAGCACTTGAGCGACTTCCTTGATCGTCAAGCTGTGCAAGCATTGCTTGACACCTTGGCCAAAAATTCTCCCAAAGCTGTGGAAGAATTGGTTCCCGGAACTTTGCCCCTTGGTGCTGTGCAAAAAGTATTACAATCCCTTGTGCGTGAGCATGTGACCATTCGCGATATGCTCACCATTGTGGAAACCTTGGGTGACTTTGGCGGTAATATTAAGCAAGCCGACATGCTCACAGAATATGTGCGCGAGCGTTTATCGCGCTCCATTGTGCGCCCCTATGTGGATAGCACAGGTTCCCTTTCTGTACTCACCTTAGACTCCTCTGCAGAGCGTGTGGTGCAAGAGGGTCTACGTCAAACCGACGGCGGAACCTTCCTCTCGCTCAACCCTGCTTTGGCTCAAAGACTTATCCAAAATGTGAATAATGCCGTGGAAAATGCCGTCATGGCTGAAGGACAACCCGTGCTTTTGGCATCACCTCTTTTGCGCCCACATTTAGCTCAGCTCATAACACGCTTTTTACCTGCGGTTCCGGTCATTTCTCAGGCAGAAATACCCGCTGATATTCAACTCCAATCTGTGGGCATAGTGGGGATTGAATAATGCAAGTAAAAACCTATACAGGAAAAAACACACAAGCCCTTTTGGCACAAATTAAAGATGAGCTAGGGCCCGATGCTGTTATTTTAAGTAACAGAACTTTGCGCGTGGATGGTCAGCGCATATATGAAGTCACCGCCGGCGTTGACCGCACAGCTTCTGCCGCCATGGCGCCTTCTGCCGGTGCTTCTCGAGCCACAGCCAAGGCAGCCTATGCCCATACAGCTGCGCCGCAAGAAGTAACTTCAGACATGTTTCAGGAAAGACCTACACAAAAGCTTGTGAGCCCCAGTGAAAAAGTTAAGCAAATGGCTTCACAATGGATGGAGGAAGGTCACTTCCCCAGCGAAACCACGCAAAGAAACCAAGACAGACGCCACCCTGCTCACACTGCTGGCACATCGCGTAGCATGCATGGCGGTGGACTTGAAGGATTCACCGAAGCCATGGGAGCTCACCCTGCTGGTTGGGGCGAATGGCATAAAGAGTGGCAACAAATTAAAGACCATCTCTTTGCCCTCATGAAGCCTTCCATTCAAATGGAAAAACTCACTCCGCGCCAAAGGGTGGCTTTGGAGTATTTACAAAGGGAAGGCGTTAATGATGCCATCATCTTGCGCTTATATCGCAGGCTACTCATGGCGCCCAATGATTCTGTATTGCAATATTTAAGTGAATTTGTGCCTGTGCTTTCGTGGAATACCGAAACCTGGCCCCAGCGCATACATTGCTTTGCAGGCCCCTTTGGTGTGGGAAAAACCACCACAGCCTTACGCATGGCTTTGCAATTACGTGCACAAAACT
>CAYJHD010000077.1:0-9815 GCA_964370015.1 uncultured Desulfovibrionaceae bacterium
TGATTAAGCGGACCATGCCCTTTGCCGGGCGCATAACTTTTGCGTAAGCCCAAATTCACATATTCCTGCGCTTTGGTGATGGCCACGCGTAGGGGCAACTGCTGCCCGAGGTAGGTGGCAATGGCCGCCGATAGAGTGCAACCTGTACCGTGATTGTTGGCGGTGTTCACATGGGCTTGAGGCAAACCTTGCGGGTCAGCGTCGGGTAAACATAACCAATCGGTGAGGACTATGGAAGCATCGAAATGGCCACCCTTAATGAGTACAGCCTTGGCACCTATGCTGAGAAGCTTTTGTCCGGCTTGGGCAATGGCGGCGTCGCTATCAATCTTTATACCGGTGAGAAATTCAGCTTCAGGCCTGTTGGGCGTGAGCAGGGTGGCCAGGGGGATGATACGTTCTTTGAGGGTGCTTACGGCATCTTCTTGCAAAAGGGTATGTCCACTCTGGCTAACGCATACGGGATCAATGACCAAGGGGAAATCCACTTTTTCCAGCTCTGGCGCTAATGCCTCCATGATGGGCGCGGAAAAGAGCATGCCTGTTTTGGCACTGGCCACTTTGAAACCCTGCAAAACAGCGTGTAATTGCGCCACGGCAAAGGCTGGCTCGGGCGCGTGAATGCCGTGTACGCCTTCGCCATTTTGCGCCGTGAGGGCCGTTATGACGCTCATGCCATAGCCGCCAAGGGCCATGATGGTTTTTATATCAGCTTGAATACCGGCACCGCCGCCACTGTCTGAGCCGGCAATGGTGAGAATATTTGGGGGCTGTAACATTATATGACCTCGTTATTGAATTTTTTTCCACCAAGGGGCAAAGGTTTGCCCTTCCATGTCAAGGTTGACTTTATCGCCAATGATGGGCGTGAGCAAGGTATAATCTTTGTCCTTGGATGCCTCGGTAATCATGTCCAAGGGAGCTTTCCAATCGTGCAAGGCGATGGAAAATTTACCATTATGCATGGGGATGAGACGCTTTGCACCAAGTTCAGCGGCGGATTTTGCCACGTCTTCTGGTAACATATGAATATGCGGCCAGCCTTTGTCGTTAAATTGACCACAATCTATGATGGCTGTGTCAAAGGGGCCTTCTTTGGAAGCAATTTCGAGGATATGATCGCCATAGCCCGTGTCTCCACTAAAGAAGATTTTTTCGCTGGGGCTGGATATGGCAAAGGCAGCCCAAAGGGTTTTATTTTTACTGAAGAGTCGACTGGAATAATGGCGCGCCGGTAAAATCTGCACTTTCACAGCATTTCCCAAGGAAAAGCTCTCGTACCAATAACCTTCCAGTAATTGCTCTGGGGTATATCCCCACAATTCCAAATGCGCACCCACACCCATGGGGCAAATGATGCTTTTTTTAAGCAAAGGCTGTAAAGCCTTCATGGCATCATAATCCAAATGATCGTAGTGATCGTGGGAAATGAGAATATAATCCAGCATCGGCATGTCGGCCACAGTGTATACATTGGAGCCTTCGAAGGATTCATTTAAGAAGGAAAAAGGTGCTGCGTAGGGGGCAAACACAGGGTCTATGAGTATGCGAAGGCCATGCAATTGCAAATAAAAAGACGAATGTCCCAAGGGGATTAGGATGTTTTCCTGAAGATCTAAAGATTTAAGGTCTGTTTTTATGGAAGGGATGGACTGCGACGGTACGCGAGTTCCTTCTTCTTTGTCAAAGTGGATTTGATACATGAGCGAGAGAAAGCTGGGTTTTTCCACATTGGTAGGGTCTGGCATGGTGTTATGAAATGCACCGTCTTTATAGTTGGGCATTTTTTCTATGCGAGCCAAACGCTCACCGCTGGGATCGGCGCCAAAGCGTGGATGGGTGAGATTTTCATAAAGATAGGCTGCCAGAAGCATAACAATGGCCACAATCCAAAAACGTTTTTTACGAAGCATAGTTGGGTTCCTTTTTTAATTCTGTGGGGGGAAGGGGAAAAACGCCTAGGCGCACGATATTCGTAAGCCGAGCTTGCTCGGCAACGGCTACACCTTCGGTGCCCGTTGGGTCGGTTTCCAAGCGGAAAAAGGTTTCCCCTCTTCCCCAGGCCCCCTTTCCTCTTCCAAAAGCCTTTAATGGCCAGACTGGCTATTGTTTAAGTAAAAAAACACGGCAGAAAATAAGCGGTATAAAAATAAAACGTGTTTTGAAAGGAGAGGGTGGGGTTTGGGGAGGGGAGAGGAAAAGCTTTTTGGCGTTAGCAAAAGTTTTCCTTTCCCCTCCCCAATAAAAATAAAATGACAAAATATTATTCTTTGACGTATTCCACTTCAATGTCAGGGAATTCTTCTTCCTCTTCTTTTTCAAAGGTCTTGAAGTGCAAGAAGGGCGCATTTTGGTCCAGCGCGTCGCGCATTTTCCAAATGTGGGCCACAAGCTCTTCAATGCCTTCACCATACATGGCAGAAATAAAGAAGATGGGGCGTTTATCGGCTTCGGCACGGGCTCTGAGGGCGGCCACTCTTTCCTCATCGGCGGTGTCAATTTTATTGACCACTTCCACCTGCACGCGATCACCAAGACCGGCATCAAATTGACGTAATTCACTGTTGATGAGCTCAAAACCGGCCCATGGGTCGTTTTCGTCTATGTCTTCGATGCTGAGAATGTGCACGATGAAACGCGTACGCTCCACGTGCTTGAGGAAGCGCGTGCCCAGCCCTTGACCAAGGTGTGCACCTTCAATGAGGCCTGGAATGTCGGCTATGACCATGCGGCGGCCTGGGTCAAATTCGTCTATCATCACGCCAAGGTTGGGCACCAAGGTGGTGAAGGGATAGGCGGCAATTTTGGGACGCGCGGCAGATACTTGTGATATAAATGTGGACTTACCGGCATTGGGTAGACCCACAAGGCCTGCGTCGGCTAGGATTTTAAGCTCAAGGCGTAAGGTACGCTCTTCGCCCATTTCTCCTGGTTGGGAAAAGCGTGGGGCGCGCATGGTGGAGGACTTAAAGTGCTCGTTGCCCTTACCGCCGCGTCCGCCGCTGGCCAAAATGAATTCGGCTTCGGGGTCGGTTAAGTCGGCCACAAGGGTTTCGCCTTCGGGCCCTTGCTCATAGATGAGCGTGCCTTCGGGCAGGTGCAAGTATAGGTCTTCGCCTTTGCGACCGTGGCATTGACTACCAAGGCCGGGTTGGCCGTTTTGGGCTTCATAATGGCGTTTTAAGCGAAAGTCGTACAGACTGAGAAGACGTGTGTCGGCACGCACAAAAACATTGCCTCCATTGCCGCCGTCGCCGCCGTCTGGGCCGCCTCTGGGAACAAATTTCTCGCGACGAAAGGAAATACATCCATGGCCGCCTTTGCCAGCTTTTACTGTGATGACAGCTTCATCTACAAATCTCATATTCTACTCATTTGCCCTTGGGGCGGTGAAAATTCTTGTATACGCTTATAAGGATAGAAAATAATGCAGCGTTTTGTTTCTCTTACGAAATGCCCCGCAAAAAGGCAAGGAGAAAAGGCAAGATAAAATGCACAATGCCGCATGGGAAAAGACTTCCGCTCAAAAAAGCGGGGCCATTCTCATGCGGCAAAGCAAATTTTGTGTAGTCCTCGTGGGCGTAACGCCCAGAGTAACTAGGCTTGTTCGATGTGAACTCTGGTCAATACGCGACGTTTACGCACGTATTTTTCAAACTTCACAACGCCGTCAACCTTGGCAAAGAGTGTGAAGTCACGACCCATGCCTACGTTGTTACCGGGATGCACTTTGGTGCCAAGTTGACGAACAAGAATGTTGCCAGCCAAAACTTTTTGACCACCAAAACGCTTGACGCCGCGTCGTTGCCCTTCGCTATCGCGACCGTTGCGGGATGACCCGCCAGCTTTTTTATGTGCCATTACAAATTCTCCTCAAGCAGCTTGTGTGCCTGTTAGTGAAAGTGAATTTAGAAGATAGGGCGCAAAATGAAAATTTTTCACTGCAAGCAGCGCACATTTTGCTGCGCCCATCTTGTAAAATGTCTTAGGCAGAAATGCCCACTACCTTAAGGGTTGTCAAATCTTGGCGATGACCACGCAATTTGCGAGAGTCATTACGACGCCAGCGCTTGAAAACCATAATCTTTTCACCGCGGCTTTGGCCCATAACTTCACATTTAACAGTGGCGTTTTCCACATAAGGAGCGCCCACTTTGAAGTTTTCGCCACCAAGCATGAGAACCTTATCTAAAGTAAGCTCGCTGCCTACTTCGACGTTAAGGTGATCTACTACAATTTTGCAGCCTTCTTCTACGCGGAATTGTTTTCCGCAGGCTTCTACGATTGCATACATATTAAAAACCTCCAAAAGAGAAAGTGGTATTTGCCTTACTTTTGCTCTTTTGTCAAGGGCCAATGTAGGCAATGAAAAATTAAATAAAGGTGCTAAGTAAAGAATATTGATAAAATAGTACCTTATAATCATTGGTTACGCGAGAGGAAAAAAATATAGATTTTTACCATCTTTCGTTTTGCTAAGTGCGTAACTTTGTGTTGCTCTCCAATAGCCGACTAATGCACTTTTGGCAAGCATTTATACGCACAGTTTGCGCGGTAATTACTCTGTGAGGGCATGTTGAGAATGCCTTTTGAGAGTCAAAGGGCAGTGTGTGGAGAGTTTCCTGTGAGGATATTCCTCCACACACAAAAGTAGTTCTAGTTTTTATAATGAAGCCTTAAGACGTGCCAAGGCTTCTAGGGTGTTTTCCGGTGTGGCAAAGGCAGTAAAGCGCACATAGCTTTCTCCGCTGGGACCAAAACCGGCACCTGGGGTACACACCACATGAGCGGTATCTAGCACGTGCTGGAAAAAGTCCCAAGAGGGCGTGTAGCCATTACCTTGCTTTGGCGTACGTACCCACACATAGGGGGCGTGCTCGCCGCCGTAGACTTCCATTCCCATATCCTTAAGCGTTTGGCGAACTTTACCAGCATTGTCCATATAGCCTTTTATTATGGATGCACTTTCGCTAAGGCCTTGCGAACTATGCACGGCGGCGGCGGCTCTTTGTACAATATAAGGGCAACCATTGTACTTGGTGCATTGGCGACGGTTCCACATGGCATTTAAGTCCACTTTTTGGCCTTTAACTTGTATGTCTTTGGGCACAACCGTGTAGGCGCAACGCAAGCCTGTAAATCCGGCTGTTTTAGAATAAGAACGGAACTCCACTGCCACCTCACGGGCGCCGTCTATTTCGTAAATACTATGCGGGATGTCATCTCCGCTAATAAAAGCTTTGTAGGCAGAATCATATAAAATGATGGCGCCATTGTCCCGTGCATACTTTACCCAAGTTTGTAATGCTTCACGGGTAAGAACCGTGCCCGTAGGGTTATTGGGGTAGCATAAATAAATCACATCCGGAGTTTCTTTGGGAAAATCGGGTACGAAATTATTTTCGGCTGTGCAGGGCAAATAGATAAGTTTATCCCAATTGTCATTGATATAAGAGCCTGTGCGACCGCTCATGGCATTAGAGTCCACATAAACAGGGTATACAGGATCAGTGACGGCAATGCGCACATCTTCGGCAAAAAGTTCTTGAAAATTGCCCACATCGCATTTGGCGCCATCGCTGACGAAAATTTCGTCGGCGGCAATGTCCATGCCTCGAGCTTTATAATCGGTTTCCAT
The DNA here is from genome assembly GCA_964370015.1 of uncultured Desulfovibrionaceae bacterium. Classification (GTDB taxonomy): domain Bacteria; phylum Desulfobacterota; class Desulfovibrionia; order Desulfovibrionales; family Desulfovibrionaceae; genus CAYJAD01. The sequence continues at coordinate 5,639 of CAYJHD010000077.1, forward strand.
GATGGCCTCACGCAAAAAAGCATAGCCTTGCTCGGGGCCATATCCCTTGAAATCAGCCTTGGTGGCCATCTCGTCGGTGGCTTCGTGTAGAGCCTTGATAACAGCTGGGCTCAAAGGTACGGAAACATCACCAATGCCCAAGGAAATGAGGGTGGTTTCTGCATTGGAGGCTTGAAAAGCTCGAACTCGACGGCCAATTTCAGCAAAGAGATAAGAGCCAGGTAACTTGCCATAGTGGGGATTTACTTGAAACATATATATCCTCTAGTGTTAAGTTTTATTCTTCTGGGAGGGGAAACTTTTTTTAGGAAAAAAAAGTTTCCCCTCCCAGACCCTCCCCTTCAAAAAAACCCATGGTGGCGCCATTTTGTTTCTTAACCATACATTGTAGCCACATCAAACGCATTCCCAAAAAATGCTAGCTCATGTACAAACGGCTATAAAGAGTCTCGTGCCGCATGGCGCATATATCAAAACCACTACCGCCAATACCTAACTCATCACGCGATACCCTTTTAGCCAACACCACAGCTTTTTCCAAAAAAGGTATGGCTTTATTTAGCACCACTTGCCCGTCAAGCTGGCTTAAAGGCACGCTTTTCACCGCATTGGTCACCATGGCAGACAAGGTACCATAGGCATAAATACTGGCGCCCTCCTCATAACTTATACCTTTATCTTTCACAAAAAGAGCTAAAGCTATCACATGATGCCCGGCACAGGCTTTTTCCTTTATAAGCCGTTGATACAAAGCTAAACTAGGTAAACTTTCTATCTTTTCCCATACTTTCAAAAAGCGCTGGCATAATTTTTCACTGCCACGACGCACCTCAAAAGGGCTTTTATACGCCGCATACAAGGCATCTAAAGCCATAAGTTCCATTTGTTTTACATTTCCGGAAACGTCAAATAGTTTATGATACACCTGCGCAAAAAAGCCCAGATCATTATAGGGCATAAAGGAAACGCTATTGCGCACGTATTCTTCCAAATGGGCGCATGTTACAAGCTTTTCTTCTTGCACAAAGGTTTCTAATCCATTGGACAAGGTAAAAGATCCAATGGGGAAAACACTATCACTTACTTGCAGCATATGGAGAAGAGCGCTATTCATCTTACATCCTTAATGTCTGTGCGTATGCCCATGGGCATGGTTGCTGTTGTCGGCGCTGTCGGCGTGGCTGTGACCATGATTTTTTTCTGAAGAGCCATGCGCCTTACATTCAGTAAAATCAGAAAACTTTTCCTGCACATGCTCCACCTGAAATCCCAATTTTTCCAAATACAAAAAAGTGGGTTTATCATAAGGTACAAGCACAAAATGCTCTTCGATTTTCAGCGATAAATGCCTATTGCCAAGCTCAAAACACAAGCGCCCCATTTCCTGCATGGTGCGTACCTGAATTTTGGTAAGCTCTGAAGGCACTATTTCACACACGTATATACCTTCGTCTTGCACTGCCAAAATATCCCCGTCTTTAAGCACAGCTTCCACCATGACACCAAACTCTGTGCCATCTTGCGCCACTTTCTTAATGCGCTTTTTACCTACCTCAAACCAGGCAAAGGGTACGCAAATAACAGCCCCTTCCCTATGCTCCGTATGAATATTACCTAAAATACGTTCTACAATCATGATGCACTCTTTGTTAATTTCGTTGCGGCACCCTGTATATACGAAGAGCAAACTTCGCCGCCATGAAAAGTTTTTGGGGGTGGGGAGCCCATGCAATGGGCGGGGAGGAGACCTTTTTTCAAAAAGGTCCCTCCCCATAAAAAACACTTAAAACATAAAATATAGCCTTGCCAAAGGCAGTTCATCAAAAGGCTCGCAGCTTACCTTTTGTCCATCAACCTTCACGGTATAGGTTTCGGGATCCACTTCAATATGCGCCATGGTATCGTTAAAGTGCATATCACTTTTGCTAATGGCGCGGCAATTTTTCACCGGCAAGGAGACGCGCTCAATACCCAGTTTTTCCATGAGCTTATTCTCATGAGCGTATTGAGATACAAAAGTGATACAGGTGCTATTCACGGCTTTTCCTTTGGCACCGAACATGGGTGTATACACCACAGGTTGCGGTGTGGGTATGGAGGCATTGGCATCGCCCATGCGCGCGCCCACAATGAAACCGGACTTTATAATCAGCTCGGGCTTAGCGCCAAAAAAGGCTGGCTTCCACAGGACAAGGTCAGCCAATTTACCCACTTCCACAGATCCCACATATTGGTTAATGCCATGCGTGATGGCGGGATTGATGGTGTATTTTGCCACATAGCGCTTGGCACGATAATTATCATTACGCGCTGTGTCTTGTGGCAAGGCGCCGCGTTGTATTTTCATCTTATGGGCTGTTTGCCAGGTGCGTATAATAACCTCCCCCACGCGCCCCATGGCTTGCGAGTCAGAGCTCATCATGGAAAAAATGCCCATATCATGTAAAATATCTTCAGCGGCAATGGTTTCGGGTCGGATGCGCGAATCGGCAAAGGCCACATCTTCAGGGTTTTTCTTATCTAAATGGTGACATACCATGAGCATATCCAAATGCTCATCAATGGTATTTACTGTATAGGGCATGGTGGGATTGGTGGAAGATGGCAAGATATTTTTCAGCGCCGCCACCTTGATGATATCCGGCGCATGCCCGCCGCCGGCACCTTCGGTATGATAGGTATGTATAACGCGCCCGCCTATGGCATTTAAGGTATCTTCCACAAATCCGGCTTCGTTTAAGGTGTCGGTATGTATAGAAACTTGCACATCATAGGTATCTGCCACAGCAAGACATACGTCAATGGCCTTGGGCGTTGTACCCCAGTCCTCATGAAGTTTAAGGCCAATGGCACCGGCCTGTACCTGTTCTGCCAAAGTGTCGGGACTGGAGGAATTGCCCTTGCCCAAAAAGCCCACATTCATGGGCATGCCTGCAGAGGCTTCTAGCATTTTGTGTATATTAAAGGCGCCGGGGGTGCAGGTGGTGGCATTGGTACCGTCGGCAGGCCCTGTGCCGCCGCCCAGCATGGTGGTGACGCCGCTATAAAGAGCCGTGTCTATTTGCGTGGGCGAAATAAAGTGAATATGCGTATCCACGCCGCCGGCAGTGAGAATAAGCCCTTCGCCGGCAATGGCCTCGGTGGAAGCGCCAATGATCATATGCGCGTCCACATTATCCATCATATGCGGATTACCGGCCTTGCCTATGCCATGAATTTTACCGTCTTTAATGCCAATATCAGCTTTAAAAATACCTGTATAATCCAGCACAAGCACATTGGTAATGACAAGATCAAGGCATGCTTGGTCGCCATGTATACAAGACTGCCCCATGCCGTCACGCAAAGACTTTCCGCCGCCGAATTTGGCCTCTTCGCCATAGGTGGTATAGTCCTTTTCCACTTCAATAAGTAAGGATGTATCAGCAAGGCGCACCCTATCGCCCACGGTGGGGCCGTACATGGTGGCGTACATTTTTTTCGTAAGTGTTGCCATGCTATGCCTCCATTCCTTTAAAGCCCAGTTCTTGCGCTTTGGCAAAGGCCGCCGCGCGCACAGCGTCATTATCAAAAGCTCCGTTAACGAGACCGTTGAGGCCATACCCCTCACGCGTACCGCCAATGGCTACCAAGGTGACTTCTTTGGCTTCACCGGGCTCAAAGCGTGTGGCTGTGCCTGAGGCAATGTCAAGGCGCATACCAAAGGCTGCTTTTCTGTCAAAATCCAGCATTTTATTCACTTCAAAAAAATGATAATGAGACCCCACTTGCACGGGTCTATCCGCTGTGTTTTTAATGGTGAGCACACGTTTTTCACGCCCTGCATTAAGCTCTATGCAGCCCTCATCGGTGAGAATTTCCCCCGGTATGCAATGCAAGGTGGTTTCAATGGGATTGTGCACCGTCACAAGCTTGGTGCCGTCCATAAAGGTAGCTTCTATCTGAATTTCATGTAGCATTTCCGCCACGCCTGGCAAAACATTTTCACTTTTAAGTAATGTTCTGCCGTATTGCATAAGCTCAGCCACGCGCATATTTTCACGGGCTTTTTCTAAAAGCTCAGCGGAAATATAGGCCACAGCTTCGGTGTAATTTAATTGAAGGCCTTTATGTAAACGCTGCTTGGCCAAGCTTCCGGCCAAGTGCAGCATGAGTTTTTCTTGTTCTCGCGGTGTTA
>CAYJHD010000078.1:0-9588 GCA_964370015.1 uncultured Desulfovibrionaceae bacterium
AGCCTTACAGGCGCATAAGAAAAACCACCAGCTAGGCTGGTGGATTCTTACTTTTGCGGAAAAGAAAACCTCCCGCTAGGTGGGAGGTTCTAAAAATATAATCCATGTTAATGAACTAATAATGGTAGGTAAGTCTATATTTTCTTAGAAGGAAAATGGAAACCATAATGCCTAAAGCTTCAGCCACTGGGATGGATAGCCAAACACCTTTTGCCCCCAAAATATGCGGTAAGAAAGCAAGCATGCCTATGATAAAGAGGAAAGTGCGCAAAAAAGAAATGAGTGCGGAGATTTTTCCGTTGGATACGGAAGTAAAGAACACAGAGGCAAAAATATTCATGCCGGCAAATAAGTATCCGAGGGAAAAGACAGAAAAAGCGTCCATGGTTAAGGCATAGGCCGCACTGCTTGGATCAATAAAAATGCCCACAATGCTTTGCTTGGCCACAAAGCAAAAAACAACCAGCGCAACAGAGCTTATGCCCACAAAGAGGGTGGATATTTTAAAGACAGACTTGGTTTGCTGTCTGTCGTTGGAACCTTGAGCGAAGGCAAATATGGGGGCAACGCCTGCTCCAAATCCTATGTACATGGAATTTAAGAAAAATTGCAAGGAAACGATGACGGTAACCGTGGCAATGCCGTTTTCTCCGTGCAATTTTCCCATGAGCAAATTTAAAATGATGGTGACGGCAGAAATGGCCAAATTGGTAACCATTTCCGAAGAGCCGTTAAAACACACTTCGCGCATGAACTTTGCGTGTTTTTTGGGCTTTACCAAATGCAGCACCCAGCCTTTTTTGGTGCAGAGTAGGGTCATGAATATTATGGCTGGAAAGATAAAACTTGAGCCAAGCCCCATGGCCGCCCCTGTGACTCCCAAGGAGAAGTAGAGTATGCTCACATGTGTAATAAGTAAATTCGCCACCGTGGATATGAGGGCAAATATCAAACCAAGGGAAGGCATACCCAAGGTCACAGTGAAGTATTGTCCAAAAATTTGTAAGAAAACAAAGGGAAAAGTAAGGGCCAGTGCTTGTAGGTAATCCTTGGCGTAAGCATGAAGTTTAGGTGTTGTCCCTAAAAGATGTAAAAGATCATCGGCAAAAGTAAGAGAAAGCACCGCCAAAACAATACCTGTGACAAGGCCTGTGATGAATAAATAGGTGAACTTTTCCTTGGCTTCTTGTGCTTTGCCTTGACCTAAGTTTTTGCTGATAATGGCATTGGCGCCCGTGGCAAACATAACCGCCACGGCCACAACGCAGGAAAAGAGCGGCGAAACCAAGGTCATGGCTGCCATGGCGTCTTGGTGTATGTAATTACCGGCATAAATGCTGCCAATCATGGAGTAAATGGAAATGAAAAGCATCATTACCATACTTGGAAGTGTGAATTTTAAGAGGGTGAGCGGAGTAAACGCTTGAGAAATGGGATTGTTCATGGGGCCTTCGTTCTGTTTTTAGCAAAAAAAAACGCGAACAAGAAATCTTGTTCGCGGAATCACCTTAGACGACAAAAAGTCGCTGTCACGCATATGTAATGTGCTGGCAAGATAGTGTTCCTTTCTGACTGTGTCAAGAAATAAAGTTGGGAGTTATTTTCATGTTGCGCGTTGGAAAGTATTACTCTCAGTATTTTTCCATGGCAGTGTTACCTTTGTGTGCATTATGAAGGCATCCCCAGTTGCAGTAATGCTGCCACTGAGTAGGTAATTTGTGTAAGTCAGCTGGTTTGAAGTTAATTATGTTGTATAGTAGTATTTTATCTATATTTTGTGGCTGTTCTACTTTTCCATTTCGCGTTCCACGAAATAGGGGAGTCCGTTTTTGCTTAAAAATGAATTTGTTGGGACGTGCCTACTTGTCTCATATAATCAAACAACAAAATATTGGCTTGATGAATTTTTAATAAAAATCTATCTTGCTTTGAAATTGTTTTATATAGTATAATACACGTTTACTAAAGTGTTTTTGGCTTATGCTTTTGTAAGCGCAAGCTGTGCGGGGTATCCGCGTTGCGCATGCGTTACTATAATGAGGGACTGATATTATGAAATACTTTTCTTTTTCCAATGCAATATGTCTTTTCAGTGTGATGTATATGCTTTTTACCATGCTTTTTGGAAGCATGCAGGCATGGGCATCGACCACGGTAACGCCTTTTTCTCTTGGAGGAAAAGTGCCTGAGGCTACGCCACAACAAGATGTAGCACCAGCACAAGAGAGCGTAGAAAAAGTTTCTCCTGTGGTGAAACCACTTTTTGTGAATCAAGAGGCTGCAAAGCCGAAGCCAGAGGCATCAGACGTTACAGCAAAACCGCTCTTTGTGAAAGAAGGGGATATAAAGCCGAAGGCAGAGGCTCCAGACGTAGCGTCGAAACCGCTTTTTGTGAACCAAGAGGAGGCAAAGTCGAAGACAGATGCGTCAGAAGCATCACCCGCTACAGTGAAGCCTCTTTTCATGAAAGAGGGAGATATAAAGCCGGAAGCGGAGAAACCTTCTGCCAGTAAAGTTACGGGGGGGAGTACTGTCACAAGTTTTGTCATTCCCCTTGCTCCTGCGCTTAAAAAGCCGGGTAAAGCTGTCTTTATTTCTAGTACCAAGGATGCAATGGCCCTTACCTCTTTTACTGCTGACGGGCAAAGAGATACTTGTCTTCGCGCCATTGCATTACAAGATAGTCCTTTGGTGGCGGTTCGCCTAGAAAGTATGGGGGGCAAATTAGCCTCATGGAAAACCAAGGATGTAAAAACTTCGGCGCAAGGTGTATTGGCTTTGTATCAAGGAGAAAGTTTAGTCAATGCTAGCGATGCTGCCTTTTCTTTAAATGTGGCTCAGCCCACAAAGTTAGATCTGTGCGTGCAAGATAGTGGTGCTCTTAAAGACGCGCAGACAAAGTTTCGTATCATTTTCTTTCATGCAGATGGGACACGTACCTATGCAGTGGTGGAACGCTAAAAATTTATTACAAGTGTTTTGCTACCATATTTGACATTATACGGTAGGTGATTTATGCAGAATGCTAAATTTAGTATGCTATTTTTGCGTGCTGATTTAATTTTATATTAACTAATTTGGAGGCTTCCACCATGGCTAAAATTTTTGTATGCGCTATTTTAGGTGCATTATTATGGGTTCCCGGCGTTCATGCCGCCACAACACCCGCCGCATCCACACCCGCTGCAGCACCTGTAGCTACGCAAAGCTCCACCGACGTGGCCCAGGCGGAAGTCGCTGCCATGAAAGCGCAATTGGAAGGACAAAGACAAGCTCTGCTAGATGCACCAGATGGCGTTTTTGCTGTGGAGTATAAAGATGGTGTATTGTCTCGTTTGAAACTCAAAGCCACCATGGAGGTTTCCACAAGTTTGCGCGGTGCCCGTGCGGATCGTATGGCTCGTGAAAATGCCATGCGCAAAGCTCGTGCCGCTTTTTCTACCTTCCTTAATAGTAATGTGGTTTTTGTAGAGTCCGGCAATGAAGGCGTGCAAATTACCGAAAAAGATAAGGTGGAAAGTGCGCAATATACGGAAGCTTCTGCTTCTTCTATTAACGTGGCCTCGCAATCCTTTCAGCGCGGTCTTATTCCCATTTTTCAAGAGTGTGATGGCGAGGGCGTAGAGCGTCAATGCATTGCCGTTCTAGGCTGGTCACAAAAATTGGTAAAGGCCTCTGAAACTGCACAAAGTGCCATGAAGCCTATTCCTGCCGAAGATGCTCCTGCGGCCAAGCCCGCCGCTCCTGCCGCTCCTGCCGCTCCTGCTGCTCCTGCCGAAGAAGCTCGCGGTAGAGTGACTAAAATGGGCGACATGGATTTTTAAGCAAAACAAAATATGTCATAAAGTAAAGGGCGCAGGAGTTGCCCTTTACTCATTTTATGTGGGGAGATTATGAAGAGATTTTGTGCTGGGATAGTGTTGTGTTGCTTGGCCTTGGTGCCTTCTTTGTTTTGTGCTGGTAGTGCTCAAAGTGCAGCTGATGAAAAAGAGGTGGTGGTGCTTGGCATAGGTGCCACAGAAAGTGATGCCAAAAAGCAAGCGTATAGAAGTGCCATTCAAAGCGTTATTGGATCTATGGTGCTTTCTGAGACCATAGTGGAAAACGAAAGCCTTGTGCAAGATAAAATTCTTTCCCACAGTGACGGCTATGTGGTGAAGTCCGCACAAATAGGGCCCACGCGCACGATTTCAGGTAATTTGCTCGAGGTAACCATGCGTGTTACTGTGAAAAGTGAGCAACTAAAAGCTAAATTGCAAACGGAAAATATCACCGTTGCCGCCCTTAGCGGTCAAAGTCTCTTTGCCCAAAACGTTACGCAAGAAGCACAAACTAAGGATGCCTCCAGCATTATTAAAGAAAAAATCAAAGGTATTCCTGCTTCGGTACTTACAGCGCAGGCCAATGTTCAAGCGAGCACACAAAAAAATCTTGAGGGGGGGCTTGTGGCTCTCACTGTGCCTGTAAAGCTTTCTGTGGACAGAACTGCCTATAGAAAGTTTATAGGTGAACTTAAAAAAACTTTGCAACAACTGGGCTATCAGGGAAAATCCATGCAACTTCCTCTTGGTATGGGTAATACTTTTAGCGCGCATAGTTCTTATGTGAGAGTCTATGCATTTAATAAAGCCTATAACAAAAAAATTGCCGATGACGAACTCCCCAATAAGGGCGTGATTCTTGTGGGTGATGGTTACCAGTCTACAAATAACTTATTAAGCGCCACCGGTTATATTGTACCCAAGGAAGCGGCCATTGCCTTTCATGGCGAAGCGTCCTTCACCTTGACTGTGGAGTTGCTGGATGCCAATGGAAATGTTGTTCTAGAGCAATCGTGGACAAATGGCGAAGAAAATAGGGGTGATTGGTTGGAGTTTAATAAAATATCCAGCCTTTCTTTAAAGGGCTATGCTGATGGCAGCATTATACGCACCACCGACCCTACGATGAAAGCAAGTAGCGGAAATTATGGAGCCATGGCCTATGTGCTTCCTTCTCCCTTCATCGCTAAATTATCATCGTATACAGATTTTTATGCAGGCAATCCCACTCTTCCCATAACATTTGAATTGAGCTTGGAAGAATTACAAAGCGTGACCTCTTTAAGATGCACTGTGAGTAATTTATAACCATAAGGTGATGAGTATGAAAAAAATAGTTTTGACAATATGTTTAGCTCTCATTTGTTTGCATTGTGTTCCTGTTTTCGCGGCTGTAGACGAAAAAGAAGTCGTAGCCATGGGTGTTGGGGCCAATGAAGAAGCGGCCAAGCGTCAAGCCTATCGCAATGCCATTCAAAGCGCCATAGGTTCCATGGTGCTCTCCGAAACCATTGTGGAAAACGATACCCTTGTGCAGGATAAAATTCTTTCGCACAGTGATGGCTATGTGGTGAAAGCCACCCCCGTGGGCGCCACTCGTGCTGTGGAGGGCGGCCTTGTGGAGGTGACCATGCGCGTCACTGTGAAGAGTGATCAGCTTAAAGCCAAGCTTAAATCTGAAAATATCACCATGGCCGACATGGACGGACAAAGCCTTTTTGCACAAAAAAAGACTAAGGAAGAAGCCAAGGACAATGCCGCCGCCATTTTGACGGAAAAACTAAAAAATGTACCTTCCGGCCTGCTGGTGGCCACGGCTTTTCCCGACAAGGCTAAACAAGAAGCCAAGGGGGCCATGGTGCGTCTCACTGTGCCTGTGGAAGTAACGGTGGATAAGAAGAAATATAAAATTTTTCATAATGACTTTGTGAAAACAGTGGAGAAGCTTGGCTTTGAGGGGAAAAATGAGACTCTTCAAGGAAGACGATCCAATGGCGCCATAGAGTTTGATTTTAGAGAATTTTCCCGAGCTCTGGGCAATAAAAGACCTGAAACAAATTTACTTGCCATGAGTGACGCTGTGTTTCGAGACTCTGCCACAGCGCGATGGAAAATTTTTGAAATTTCACCGGAAATCTTGAAAGCACTGCTCGATGCACGCAAAACTTTTCAGATGCAGGTGGAGCTCCTTGATAAAGACGGTACGGTTATTGTGCAGAGTACTTCAAGTTATACAAAACCCAAAATTGGAAGCTTTTGGAAGATAAAAGGCGCAGATGGTAAATATAAAAAAGGTAATGCTATACAGCATTTCTTTTCGGTGTGTGGCATGGTTAAGGATAAATACAGTGATAACTATGTAGCGGCTTTTGCACCTGAAGTGGCGCATAAATCTGGTTACGGAAATTTAGATTTTATGCCAGAAAGTGATATCTTAGCTGCAGATATTACCTTCGATATTACCGAAGACGAACTTGCCAGTATCACCTCCATAAAATGCACCATAGAAAATATTCCTCCCCCCAAATAAGAGGAAATGAGCATGAGAAAAATATTATTTTCCCTTTGTTTTAGTTTTTTTTGTTTAGCCATAGTGCCCGGTGCTCACGCAGCTTCCGATGAAAAAGAAGTTGTAGTCACAGGCATCGGCACTACGGAAGATAAGGCCAAACAGCAAGCCTATCGCAGTGCCATTCAAAGTGTTATTGGGGCCATGGTGCTTTCTGAAACCATTGTGGAAAACGATACGCTCATGCGCGATAAAATCCTTTCGCACAGCGATGGCTATGTGGTAAAGGCCACCCAAGTGGGCGCCACACGTCAGTTGGGCGATGGCCTTTTGGAAGTGACCATGCGCATTACCGTAAAGAGTGAGCAGCTTAAAGCCAAGCTTAAGGCTGAAAATATCACCATGGCAGCCATAGATGGACAAAGCCTTTTTGCGCAAAAAAGTACACAAGCAGAAGCCAAGCAAGACGCCGCGGCCATTATTAAAGAAAAAGTTAAAGACTTGCCTGCCAACCTGCTTGTGGCAGAGGCCAATGTGCAGGGTAGCACGCAAAAAGATATGGGCGGCGGTAGTGTACAACTCACCATTCCTCTAAAGCTTTCTGTGGATGCGGAAAAATATAAGAGCTTTGTGACTGATTTGAAGGGCACGCTTAAGAAGCTTGGCTTTAAAGAGAAAAATGTGTCGGTGAAGTTGCGTGCAGTATCAGACACCAAGGCATCAGTGTTTGGACTTCAAGAACTTCTTCATGCTCATACAGGTATTATTGATATACGGGAACGGAGCAAATATAATCTCTTAGGCGTAGCAGAGTTTGCCAGTAGAACCAACATACGTGTTGCTAGTTACTTTGTCCCCACAGATGTGGCCATGGCCTTTCAAAAAAATGAGTCCTTTGCTGTGCATGTGGAGCTCATAGATGCATCCGGCGCTGTGGTGGTGGCTCAAGAATGGCGTAATTCGCGAGCTATACGCAGAAAAGAAGCCAAAAGCATCGGCGTTCCCTCCGTCCTTATACCAAGCTATACAGAAAGTATTATTTCTGCTTTGGGTGGTGGAGGAAGTACTAAACTCAAAGCTGCAGCTATGGTACTTCCAACGCCTATATTTGATCTTAATAACCACAATGGTGTTCAAATGCTGAATCCCGGTGAGTTTAACTTCTCCATGACCTTTGACCTTAGTGACGAAGAGTTAAAAAGCATTACTTCGATAAAGTGCACTGTGGTCAATACAGACAGGAAAGAATAATGCGTATGCCCCTTGTGTGGAAGATTTTTCTCCCTTTACTGTGCCTATGCGCGTGCACATCCATGGCTTTGGCGTCTGAGCCTTTCACCACGGTGGGCATTTATCCAGCAGAAAATGGCGCACTTGTTTCTGTGGCTTCAGGGCGTATCACCACAGCTCTTGAAAGCGCACGCGCTCAGCGTCTTGCCAGAGAGCAAGCCTTGCGTAAGGCGCGTTATCAGCTAGCAAAGCATGTGCACAACGATAGTATGCAAAGTGCGGGAAAATATTCTGTGCAGATGCAAGGGGGAGCCGTTATTCATGAGAGCGTGCAGGGCAATCTTTTTTTTGTGGCCTTGCAAGCTTTGCCGCAAGAGGTAACACTGGTGCCTCTCAGCCCCTTGGAGGATTTTCAAGAGGTGAATGTGGCACCCTTGGTGGATGAGCTGCTTACCAAGATGCCCTTATTGGCTGAAGGCGGCGCCAATGTTTTTACCATGAGCACAGGTTGGGTGGCCCTAGGTGTAGGCTATGCGGCCTTACCAGAAGAAGCGCCCCACTTATTGAAAGAGACACACATACGTGAGGCTGCCACTGTGGCCCGCGTGGCCGCCGCCAAGGAGCTTACTGCCTTTATTCACGGCATACAGGTCTCCACGCAAGATGAGCAAAAAGAACACTATAGCGCAGGTCAAGACAGTGAAACTTTTAAGCAATGGATACGCAGTAGCACGCGCGAAGAAGTGGAAGGCGCACTGAACGGCGCTCAATGGGCAGGGCAGTGGACTACCTCCGATGGGCATGTGGCTGTGGCCTTGGTGGTGGCGCGTCCTGCGCTGGATTTAGGCTTTGCCGCGCAAGAGGGTACCGCAATGGTATTGCATAAATCTGATATTACACCAGAGTGGCAAGAGATTATTGCTTCGCGTCCATGGATTATGGAAGGGGGCGTGAGTCTGTGTACCCATGAAGGCGCATTATATGCTTTGGCCGTGGAAAGTGGCACCTTACAAAATAATCCCGCCTTTGACCGCATGCAATTACCTACTCTTATTGATACCAAGGCACGTAGTCAGATTACTCGCTTCTTAGTGGGGCTTTCCAGTCATAGCGTTACCACAGACGAAGAAATACAACGTACAAATTTGGATAAAACAGAGGTCAGTAAACATGTGAGCACGCTATCGCGTGAAGGTGTGTCTGGTGTTGTGACGCAGATTCAGCGCCTTGGTTCATGGTATTCCAAGGATGAGAAAAAGCTTTTCCAAGCTTTTATAGTGCCTCTTCCGTAATAGTGCTTAATAAAGGATAGTTTAGATATGGATTACGATATTTTTGTCAGCTATGCGCACCAAGATAAAGCTTTTGTGGATGCCTTGGTGCACAGTTTGGAAGCTTCGCAAATACGTTGCTGGTATGCCCCGCGTGATATTCCTACAGGCATGGAATGGCCTGCTGCTATTCCCCCAGCCATAAAACAATCTAGGCTTATGCTCTTGGTTTTTTCTAAAGATTCTAACGTGTCACAAGAGGTTGCCAAGGAGTTAACCATAGCCTCTAACCATAAAAAACTTGTGGTACCGGTTAATCTGGATAGAACACCCCTCAATGAGCAAATGGAATATCATTTAAGCAATAAACACTGGCTTGATGTGTATGATTTAGAAATAGAATCTGCCATTCAGCGTGTCCAATATAGCTTAAAAGACTATCAGCATTTGTTTAAAGAAGAACATTCACTGGATGCAGCAACTCCTCCTAAAACAGCACAAAGGCCTTTGATGCAACAAAAGGCTGCTAAAATATTTGATAAAAATGTATTGTTAAAATATGGGCTCGTGGGTTGCGCAGCTCTTCTTATTGTGGGCATATTGCTTTGGGCTTTTTCTGGCTCAGAGGATGCGACGCAAAGTGCCACATCGGCGCAGACGTCTGTACACGGCGCTGCTGCTAAAACAGAGAATCTCTCAGCGGAATTTGCCAAAGCACAGCGCCATATGGATGCGCAAGATTATGAAGATGCCTTTG
>CAYJHD010000079.1:0-9549 GCA_964370015.1 uncultured Desulfovibrionaceae bacterium
TTGTCCAGCGGTGGGTTTTTGCAATAAAATGTCGGCCATGAAAAATTCCTTTTATGAAAGTAGCTAAATGCGCTAAGTACGCTAAGTACGCATAAAAAAGTACGCAAAACTAGCGCACACAAATTGACACAAACTGTCGGTAAATAAAAAAGGAAAATAGGCGCTTCAAAAGCTATCTGTCCGAAGCGACGAGGAAGAAATCCTCAGGTTGCAGAGTGAACACTCTTTAACCCATAAACCACCTAAAGAAGCTTAAAAAGAAAAGCTTTTGGTAGCTTATAAATAAAGGGGGGAACCTAAACTAAGGTCCACACGCTTAAAAAGCGTAGAGGCAAAGTAAACGTGACTACTCATTTTGTCAAGACAAATTATTCCTCAGTGGCAAAATATAAAACTGCTGTAAGTTTTTTAAAACTTCCCGCTTGGCGAAATGTTTCCTTTTCCACAAAAAATGGTTCAGCCACAAGAGTTGAACCATTTCGTGAAAGCAAGACATAGAAACATGAGCTAATCTTATTTGTATATGCAACCCACAGCAATTACCATGCGTGCCCCATGAGTTTCATTAAAAGGCAAGAGCATGTTCTTGACGTTGTTGATATGCGTATACATGCGTAAAACCAATGTTTTTTAACATAAAAAGAGCTTCATCAAAGCCGCCATAAAAAGCTTGCGCAGTATGGGCATCGCTCCCCAAAGACACTTTTCTTCCCCCCAGTGCGTAATACAATTGGAAGATAAAGTGTAAATAGCTTCCCTCTTTTTGATCATAAAGAAAGCGCGTATTGCACTCCAGACTCTTTTCTTGCGCTATGACAAGCTTAAGCAGTGTTGTGAGTTTTTCTTCATGATCCTTGGGTGAAACCTTACCTATATAGCGTAAAAGATAATCAATATGCCCCACTATATCGTAGCAAGTGCAATGCTGTAGCATCTCAATATACAAATCTAAATAGGCATCATACGCCTCTGCCGCAGTGCGATTTGCCAAAAAGCCTTGGGTGGTGCAATCGGCATGGGCATCTTCATGCACAGACATGAGTACCACGTCAAAATTATTGGCAGTTACAAGGCTTTCCATATCCTTAATACGAGCAAACTTATACCCAAGCTCCACACCCTTGAGTATTTGTATATCACAGCCTTTTTGTGCATGGGATATGAGGCGTTCTTGCAAATCAAAATCCACCAGCATATCTTTTCCAAAAAAAGCACAAGACAAATCCACATGCTCAGTGGTGACAAAGTGTGTCAAACCAAGTTCCTGCGCACGCAAAAGATAGTTTTCAAACGTTTCCTCACTGTCAAAAGAAAGACTTGAGTGTACATGCTGATCATAAATTTTCATGCGCCTGCGCTCCATTATTTTTGTATGATATAAGGATTAGTCCAAGCTTTTCTGCCATATTTATCTGTACATTCAATGCGCACATATCTCTCAGAACCTTTAAGGGTATAACTGGCAGTGGTGAGGCTATCTTGTATATCTTGACAATATATGGTTTCGCCATCACCCACGTTACCCCCCACAATAAAATCTATTTGACGCACAGGGCTACACTGCACCGTCACCGTGTTCCCTTCTATGCCCCACTGCACTATATCCACACCTGAGGTGGAATAAAAATTCCCGTCCAGCATGCTTTGCATGATGGCATCGTGGCTTAAATTTTCAGCGCACACCACCATGGCTCCGCCAAAAGAATCGGGCAATTTGGGCTGATTGTGATTATCATCGCTGGCAAAACCCCACACGTTTTTACCGGCGGCCAACAAAGCATCCCAATGCACAGTGCCATGCCCCAAAGCACATTCTATGGCAGTGCCATAATTATACATTTCTAAGGCGAAGATATTTTCCAAATTGGCAAACTCTTCCAAAGACACACGCGACCAAGAAGGATGGTTATAGGTAACAACTAAGCCCCTTTCATGCAAGGCATTCACAAGGGCTTGTGCACTGGCAAGGCCATTCCACTCATCGCATTCAGAGCTGGGAGTGTATTTTTCCAAATGAGTAAAAGGCGTTTTGGTGGCCTTTGCCTGCATATGGCTGGGGCCAAGTAAGCCCAAAACATGATGCGTTTTTTTAAGCTTTCCGGCAAAAGGCCCTTGCCCATGAACCAAATTGGCTGAGGCCTCTATGCCGGGAATGATAATAAAGTTTTCATCGTTGAGCTCATCTCTATAGTCAGAATATGTTTCATGATCCGTCAAAGCCAAGAAAGCGTAGCCTTGCGACTTATAATAGACCTTGGCTTGCTCGGGGGTCAAATGCCCATCAGAGTTTATGGTATGACTGTGAATATTGCCTTTAAATCTTTTGCTATCTTTGGAAATACCTGTAAATTTCATGATTTCACCCTTCATATTCTAGGAAAAAGTTATGCAATTATGTTTTTTTATGCTTACAAAAACCTTATCTCCGGCATTGTACAGTACATTGGATCTAAACAGATTATCTGATTTGAGCAGCACATCGCCGAATTTCACCGTATAGCGAATGACATTACCTCTATTGGAATGCGACACAATGGTTCCTTTAAATTGATAGGCTTCGTCATCCTTTTCCAAATGAGACTGTAAATCCACTGTTTCTGGGCGAATGGCCACTTCTTTTATCTCTTGCACAAGGTGCGCTTCACTTTGGCTTAACACCACAAAGTCGTCCTTACTTAAGATATTGTAATTACCAATGAAACTGGCAGCAAAGGGCGTTTTGGGTTTGGTGTAAATCTCCATGGGTACGCCGGATTGCTCCACATTGCCCGCATGGAAAAGATGCACCACGTCAGACATAATCATGGCTTCGTCTTGATCGTGAGTCACAAAAAGTGTGGTAATGCCCATTTCTTGCTGAATGGCGCGTATTTCTTGCTGTAAAGAACGACGCAATTTGGCATCAATGGCAGAAAGAGGTTCATCCAGCAAAAGCACCTTGGGCTCATTGACAATGGAGCGCGCCAAGGCCACACGTTGTTGTTGACCACCGGAAAGTTCATGGGGATAACGATCTTCTTTACCCAATAAGTCCACCATAATCAGAGCAGACTTCACCTTGGCATGAATGGTTTCCGCATCAAGCTTTTTTAAACGCAAACCAAAAGCCACGTTATTATACACATTCATATTGGGAAAAAGGCTATATTGCTGAAATACCATGCCTATATTTCTATCCTTAGGAGCGGTATGGGTAATATCTTCACCATTAAGAATAATACTGCCCTCTGTAACACTCTCAAGACCGGATAAACAACGTAATAAAGTACTCTTACCGCATCCAGAAGGCCCCAATAAGGTGACCAACTGCCCTTCTTCCACCTGAAGAGAAATGTTACTTAATACAGTATTTTCGCCAAATTTTTTCACAATATTTCTAAATTCAATATAACTCACGGTATTAATCCTTTCTCATGCTTCTTTCGAGTTTTTGACTTTTTCTAAAAGCAATGAATGAAATTAAGAAGGTAACAAAGAACAAAACCACCACAATGGCACTGACAAATTGCCCAGAAGAGAACATATGTCTAAAAAGATACACTTGTGTGGTGGTGTAGTGATTTCCGGCAATGGTATTTACGATGACAAAGTCACCAAAAATAATGGCCAGCGAAAGCAAGGAGGAAATGAGCAAAGCCTGCGAAATACTGGGAACAATAATTTTAAAGAATGTGTAAAAATTACTGGCTCCAAGCAATTGGGCGGCTTCTAGAATGCGTACAATATCAATGGTGGCTAAGCTATTTTTAAGCCCTTGATACATATAGGGTAAAATAATAATGCAATAGGTAAAAATAAGCAGCAGCACTCTATTGGACAACATGCCAGGTGCCCCCACATACAAGGAGATAATACTCACCGGCAAAATAATACCCTGAATGGCATAAGGAATGGTACACACAATACTCAAATATCTATCCCACTTGGGATGATAGACAATGACCACATACATGACGAGGAGCAATATACCCATGGTTATGAAAATGGGTATCACAGAAATAACAAGCGTTCTCAAAAGAGCTTGAATAAAGGTACTGTCGGCAAAAAGCTGTGCGTAATACTTTAATGTGAATCCCGTGGGTAAAAGTTGCATCCACTCGGTGAAGATGGAGTAAATAAAGGTCACCAAAAGTGGAATAAACAAATATAAAGACACAAGCCACATGATGGCCACATTGGATTTTTTGGTTTTTTGCATGACTAGGCTCTCTTTCCTTTTTCAAGAACTTTATCTTTAATGAGAATGGACAGAACCATAAGAGCCATAAGTATGACGGATAAAGCCGAACCAAATTCAGGTCGCTGCACCACATCTCCCACAAATTGTTCCGAAATGCGGATGGGCAATAAAGAAAGATTGTTGGTCATGAGCGCATATGCCGTGGCATAGGCTGCTATGGCATTGGCAAATAATATGCTGAATGTGCTCAAAAGGCTGGGTATCAAAGCAGGTAAGCCCACTTTAAACCAATAGTCCATGGAGCTTCCGCCCAAAAGAGCCACGGCTTCGGGCCATTCTTTTTTCAATGCTTTGAAAGAAGGAATCATAAGCAAAGTGGCCAAAGGAATTTGAAAGTAAATATAGGTTAGTAATAAGCCGCTCACACTATATAAATTAAATTGCGCCAGTGCATCCACACCAAAGGCTTTACCAAAATTCACAATGATGCCCACATTGCCCAGCAAAATGATATAGGCAAAAGCCAAGGGGATACCGGCAAAATTGGAGGTCATATTAAGCACATTGATGAAAAGATTCTTCTTGGTGCCGTGCGTAGCTTGGTACGCCTTGGCCCCAAAAAAAGCCACCACTAAACCTATGAGCGAAGAGCATATCGAAATGATGACGCTATTTAAGATGGCTTGTTGGTATAATCTTTTGGAAAAGATATTTATATAATGCTCTAAGGTAAAACCAAAACCATCGGCAGGCATGAAGGATCGAAATATGACCATGGCCACAGGCAGTATTTCAAACAAAAGCACCACAAAGAGAAAAGGCACCAAAGCTAAAAGGTACAACTTGTTACGTTTCATTACTATTCCTATTACTTGTGCAATAAAAAGGAAAACTTGCCACAAAGAACAAGTTTTCCTCTTTTTTTCGTACTACGCTGGACTTATTGCGCGTAAGACATGACGTCTTCTTGCCATTGCATACCTATGCCGGCAGCGCTTTTTTCCCAAGCTTTAGCATCTGCAATGGGGCGTGCATTGGCATATTGTTGCTGCGGTATTCTCTTGGCCAAGATATCAGCAGGTAATTTTACACTACTTCTAATGGGTGTTGCATAACCCTTGGCAAGATTAATTTGACCGGCATCGCTTAAGATATACTCTCTGGCCAAAGCAGCAGCATGAGGATTGGGGGCATATTTATTGATAATGGTGGCATAGCCGCTTTGCACGGAAGCCTCTTGAGGAATCATGATGTCAAATTTAGCACCAGGGTTACTTTTTTCAATTTGGTCGCGATAGTTCATGCCATTGTAGTCCCACAAGAACATACAGGCAATTTCACCCTTTTCAAGGCGAGCGATGCTGGCTTCACCTTTATCAATGCGGCCTTGCTCGGCAATTTTCTTAAAAAAGTCCAAACCGGGCTTTATATCGCTTTCGCTACCACCATGGGCAATGGCTGCGGCAAGCACAGCACTTTGAGCTTGTGTGGCTTTAGTCACGTCGCCAACAGTGATCATATAATCACCCTGCAAAAGATCCGCAAAGGAGGTGGGCGGCACAGGCACTAGCTTACGATTGGTAATAACGGCAACGGTGCCATAATAACCGATGATCCAGTCACCATCATCATCTTTGGCCCATGCAGGAATGTCATCCCAATGGCTGGTTTTATACTTTTGTGTCACACCCTTTTGCTCTGCCACAGGCCCAAAAGATTGCCCCACATCGCCAATATCTTTGGTGGCATTGTCTTTTTCCGCGGCAAAAATGGCAATCTCTTCGGCAGAAGACATATCCACGTCGGTGTGCTTTAAATGATACAGCGTATACAAATCTGACCATGTGCCCACCCAGTTGGCCCATGTATCCGGCATGCCCACAGAGTGCACTTGGCCTTCTGTTTTGGCTTTTTCCGTGATTTGCTCAAGGGATAAAGTATTTAAATCCACAGTGCTCACTTGTTTTTTTTCTTCACAGCCCATGAGAAACATGGAAGAAACAAGGGTCGTCATTAAAAAACATTTTGTCACAGTACGCATAAAAACTCCTCAAAATATACTCTACATTCTAGATTTACACAATGTTGTGTGTACTGATGTGCAGTACCGATGTGAAAAATAGAAAGCTTTCGTTACAAAAAAGTGTCACAATCATGTCTTTTATGAGTGACACTCACCTTCATAACTAGCTGTACTTTTAATGATATTTTTTAATGTGACAAAATGTTACAGTATGACTTATTCTACTTTCGTTGAAGCTTTTGAATTATAAGTCTTATTTTCTTAGGTTACGATTTCTTTTCAAAGTGTTTTGCGTCATGCTTTTGTAAACAAACGAGCTTCAGCATGGAATTTGACCGTGAAATAAAGATTCACAAAAAATGTATTTCAATAAAATAAACTTATTACACAAACAACAACACATTATTTCACGAGGTAGTCTTTGATGGACAAAAGACACAATGTCTGCTTTAGCGGCTATAGATTGCATAAATTTCCAGACCTTAATCAACTTCCTGCCATACAGGCCAAGCTTGCCTGCGTCATGCAGGACTGCGTACAAAAAGGATTTCACACATTTTCCGTGGGCATGGCAGACGGTTTTGACATAATGGCAGCTGAAGAAGTGGTGAAGTTGAAAGAGCTCTATCCTAACATTACCTTTGTGGCAGTGATACCTTGTCATAATTGGCGCGAATTCACACCATATGAAGAGCACATCATGAAGCAAGCAGATAGCATTATAGCCGTGGCAGAAAAAGCCACTACAAAATCATATCATAGGCGTAATAGATATCTTGTGGATACCAGCTCTACCCTCATTTGTTATCACGACAAAAGCCCAGGCGGCACGCAATATACCGTTAATTATGCAACTTCCCAAGGCTTAGAAATCATAAATATTTGCCATCTACTTGCAACACAGTAAGGTATATGTAGCATTCATTTTTTTGCGTCGTCGAAAGATAACACCAAAAGAGAATATACGACATATTGTCATTTTTCCTTTTGAAGATATATAAGGTAAGAATCTAAAAAACTTAGTAAAAAAGTACGTTTTCCCCTAGTGTCATAAAAACCAGACTGTCGTCATATTTTTATGACAAAAACATCATTCCTCACTTTCGCCCCACCAAAGCATGTCATTTTAGCATAAAAAATACGATATTTACGCATAGTATCTTTGCATCACACTGGCATATTTCTTGATATGTCTTTGTGAAGACTCTTGCTCTTTGCAACATTTGGAAAAGGAGGATCTATGGGTGCAACGTGCCACAATCCGTGGCTTAAATGTGTATTGGTAGGCATTGTCATAGGTGTAGGCCTATTGGCAGCGGCGGCCATTGCCATGCAGTATACCGACCAAAGACCATTTTGTGCCAGTTGTCACGTCATGAACACAGCAGCAGTGACACACAAAATGTCGACCCACGCGAATATTTCATGCAATAGTTGCCACGCTCCCACCAATTTAGTGGAAAAAATTCCTTTCAAAGCCGCCGCAGGCTTTAAGGACTTTGTTTCCAACCTGCAGGGTAATGATGTGCCTGTTAGCGTTGGTCTTGCCACTAAAGATGTTGTCAATGAAAACTGTAAATCATGCCATGCCGTAACCAACAGCACTGTAGCAAGCATGGAAGCCAAGCCTTATTGTGTCGATTGTCACCGTAGTGTGGTGCATATGCACCAAAAGCCCATCAGCAAAAGGATGGTTGCCGATGAATAAAAGATTTCTGTACTTAGGTTTGTCTCTCATACTCATGGCCGGTCTTCTCCTGCTTGGTGGTTGTAGTGACGTGGAAACGGAGCTAAAAACCCCAAAGTATGATACCGGTCTTAAAAAGGATGAAATAAAAAGCTCAGCCTTTAAAGAAGTTTTTCCTGACCACTATGCTTCCTATCAAAAAAACAATGAGCATAGCGTCATGACAGAATACAAAGGCTCCGTTCATTACAGAAAAAATGATGACTTTTCTCCCCTACCCAAAGGCTTTAAACACGCCCAGCCCTATTTGAAGAACCTTTGGTTAGGTTATCCTTTCAGTTATGAATACAATGAAGCCCGCGGACATACTTTTGCCATCGAAGACGTAGCTTATATTGACCGCATCAACCGCTACTCCGACAAAGGCGGACTGCCTGCCACATGTTGGAATTGTAAAACACCTAAGATGATGCATTGGATTGAGAGAGACGGCGATGCTTTTTGGAGCAAGGATGCCAACTCTCTACGCCAAGAATTAAACCCCCATGAAGACTCCATTGGTTGTGCAACCTGCCACGACCCGCAAAGCATGGAGTTACGTCTCTACTCTGAGCCGCTCAAAGATTGGCTCAAGCGTAGCGGTAAAGACATTGATAAAATTTCACGCAATGAAATGCGTACCCTCGTTTGCGCCCAGTGTCACGTGGAATACTATTTCACACACAAAGACAACGGCCCCGCCGCCAAGCCCGTCTTCCCATGGGATAATGGCTTTGGCCCTGAAGATATGTATCAATACTACAAGAATCATGGCGCAAAAAATGGTCCTTTCGTGGATTGGACCCATGCTGCCTCCAAGGCACCCATGATTAAGATGCAACACCCAGAGTACGAAACATGGATTGACGGCCCCCATGGCGCCGCCGGTGTTTCTTGTGCCGATTGTCATATGAGTTATGAGCGTAGAGATGGCAAGAAGATGTCCAGCCATTGGCTGACTTCCCCATTGAAAGATCCCAACATGACAGCTTGTCGTCAGTGTCACGCGGATAAGAGTCCAGAATTCTTGAAAGAGCGTGTACTTTATACGCAAAAAAGAACCTACGATCAACTTCTTAAGGCTCAAGAAGTTTCTGTAAAAGCCCACGAAGCTGTACGTCTGGCAGCAGACTATATTGGTGAAAGAAGTGCCAACTACGATCAGCTCATGACAGAAGCGCGTGATATGATTCGTAAGGGACAATTGTTCTGGGATTATGTTTCTGCTGAAAACAGCGTTGGTTTCCACAACCCTGCCAAGGCATTGGCAACGCTCATGTCGTCCATGGAATATAGCCAAAAGGCCATAGACCTTGCCGGTGAAGCCACTAACTTTGGTATAAATGAAGCCCTTGCTGGCGATATTAAGACCATAGTTCCCCCCATTAAGGAGCTCAGTCGCAAATTACAGCAAGATGCAGACTTCTTACAGCAACATCCTTGGACCAAGCTTCTTCCTGTGCTTCCAGAAGCAGAAATGGTTTGGGATGGCTTAGAAAAAGTAAATAAATAAAATAAGCAACGGAAAACTCTCTACCTCCAATAAAAAAAAAGAGCGTTTCCCCTCTGCTTTACCTACATCTCCTAACCGCAATGCCATGTCGGTTAGGAGATGTTTTC
>CAYJHD010000080.1:0-9253 GCA_964370015.1 uncultured Desulfovibrionaceae bacterium
AGTTTGCGTTTTCAAAATAAAATTTCCATGAAAAAGGCCACATATATGTGGCCTTTTTCATGCTATAACTTCTTACTTTATACAGGCGAAAAGCCTTGCTTGTTTTGTGCCTGCATGCCGCCCATGCTGTTACGCACGGTGCCGTACCCGTTCTTTTTCAATATGAGTGCCACATCATAGGCGCGTAAGCCCGTATTACAAATGAGCACCACGGGGCGATCCTTGGGGACTTCTTGCAAGCGCGATTGCACTTCTTCCAAGGGCATGGCGTGCCAATCTTCATGCTTTTCTTGTATGGCTCCGCTGACGGCCTTGGGTCTGGCATCCATGAAGAAGATATTATTTTCGGCGCGATTTTCCCAAAGCTGTACAAAGTCTTGCGGCGTCAAAGGAGCTACGCGATCTGCCAAGATATTATCGGCCACATTGGCCACCACATTGACCACATCCATGGCAGAGGCCATGGGCGGCGTGTAGAGGATTTCCAGGTTAGAGATATCATCCACCGTGGGTTTAGCCATTTGCAAGGCCACAGCCACAGCATCCACACGAGCTTTGAGCGCATCGGCCGCAGAACAAGCCCCCTGCACACCCAGCACGCGACGTGTGGCTTTATCCACCACCAACTCAAGACTCATCATGTGCTTTTCGGGGTAGAAATGGGCTCTATCCAATTGCTCCACCGAAACGCTTATGGCATCAAAGCCTTCTTTTTGGGCTTGCTCCACCGTAAGACCTGCACCGCAAAAGCTTAAACCAAAAAGCTTCACACCCCAAGAGCCCACATAGCCTTTAAAAACAGCGTCGCCGCCGGCGGCATTGGTGCCAATGACACGTCCCTGCCTATTGGCCATGGAGCCCAAAGGAATATAACCCATTTTATCCGTGATGAGATTACGCACAGAAACGCAATCGCCACCGGCATAGATATGGGGGTCGGAAGTTTGCATTTTTTCATTCACTTCCACGGCACCGAAGGAAGTCATCGCAAGACCGGCATCCTTGGCCAATTGTCCATTGGGCACAAAACCTGCCGCCACAATAACCACTTGCGCCTCAAGGGTGCGCTTATCTGTAACGACTCGGCAAACCTTGCCATTTTCACCTTCAAGGCGGATAACTTGCTCGCCGGTGTACACATCCACTTGATTATCGCGGCAATCTTTTTCTGCCATGAGGGCCAAGGTGGGCGAAAGAGCTTGGGGTAAGAGGGTGGGTGCCATTTCCACCATGCTTGTTTCCACGCCCCACATTTCCGTGAGGGCTACGGCACATTCCAAACCAATGAAACCGCCACCAATGACCACAGCTTGACTGATTTCGCCTTTTTCGCATCCTTTGCGGATGGCTTCGGCCGCTTCCAAGCGAGTGACGGCAAAAACATTGCCAAGATCCGCCCCGGGCACGGGCAAGGTACGCGCAGAGGCTCCCGTGGCCATGACCAAGGTATCATAGGCAAGGCTTTCTTCTTTGCCGCTGACCACATCTTGCACAAGCACGGTTTTGGCTTCTTTATCTATGGAAAGGGCGCGAGTTTGGGTGCGCACATTGACGCCTTTAAGGTCTTTAAAAAAAGCGGTGTCGCGTACAGTGCGATAGGTGGTGGAGCGCAAATCATCTATATTATTGATTTCTCCAGAAATATAAAAGGGAATGCCGCAACCGCCATAGGAAATGAATACATTTTCATCGATGAGCGTCACCTCAGCGGTGGGATCTAAACGCTTACAACGACAAGCCGCCTTGGGCCCCAAGGCCACACCGCCAATGACAAGAACCTTTTTACTCATAGCTACTTTCTCCAGCTTTTTTATGCAAATTTCCCATGTTTTTCTATCCCTTATCCAAACTTTGACGCAATTGACGTTTATCGCCCACACGAATGGTGATGCGCTCTCTGTCCATATATTCCAACAGCGCAATGAGGTATTTGCGCGAAAGACCGTCTAAAATTTCTTTTAAGCCTGCGGGATCCAAATCATCATGGCTTTCAAACCATGTGCGCACCCTAGCCGCAATGTCCGCAATGACCGGAGCCGCATAGTAAAGCCCATCCTTCACGCGAACCAGCTGCTTTTCATCGCTGAGCATTTTCAGCACCGGTGCGGCCTTTTTGGCATCCACCTTGAGCTCTTCCAGCACGTCCTTAAGATTGGGCGGGGTGAGCCCTGCCGCCGTGTGGGCTTGCAAAATCTTTTCTTTCAAGGCTTCCACATCATCGCTGAGCTCCACCGAGTGCGAAGCTAGGCGCAACACATCGCCCTCCGCCACCAATACGCCACTACGAAGGCAACGCTCAATGACAAGGTGCGCCAATTTGGGTCTTTGTTTGGGGCAAAGCACCCCCCGCGACATGCCGTTTTTCATGGGCTCGCGCTTATGGAAGGCCGCCGCTTGCTCTTGGCAAGCCAGCATCAATTGCGCTAGCGCCTCACCAAAAATATAACGCCTTTCTTCCTTATCGAAGCAAGTAACTTTAGCCCCTAGACTTTGCAAAAGCTTTTCCAGCTTTTTGGCGTGCCCATTGGTGAGCACCATGAGTTCTGCAAAGGAAAGCCCTTCTATGCCTGCCAAGGCCAATTGATTAAGCACGCGCTGTTCAAAATTTTCCGCGCCCTCCAATGCATCCAAGCCCTGTAATAAGGCCAAACGCTGCTCAAAATCCGCCTCTTTGCGGCGTAAGGGTTGCGGCAAGGGATGCACCAACACGCCACCGGCCACGGTACGCAAAGGTGAATACGCGCGCACCACGCAACGATCGCCAAAAAGCCCCACCATGGGCTCTTGAAAGCGTATCTCCGTGAGGGCACTTTGGCCGGGTTCCAGACGATCTCTATCAAAGAAATACAAACGCGCCGCCACTTCGCGCGCACCGTGGTGAAAGTGCACTTCCGTTCTGGCTCGTAAAGCCCTTGGCGCAGAAGAAAGACAATGCAAATTCACCATCCAGCGCGTGGAAGGAAAAAGCGTATTGGGATGGGTCAACACAGAACCGCGCATGACTTCGCCCACTTCCACATTGAGCACGTTGAGCGCGCAACGCTGACCGGCTCCGGCATCTTCTGCCGCATGTCCATGCCATTGAATACTGCGAATTTTCGTCTCCACGCCGTCGGGCATGAACACAGCTTCATCGCCAAGGCTCACTTCGCCGGCAAGCAAAGTCCCCGTCACCACGGTGCCATGGCCTTTCATGGAAAAAACCCTGTCCACGGGCAAACGGAACAAAGTACTTTCGCGGGAGGGTTTCATGGTTTTACTGCACTGCACCACATGCTCACGCAGGGCATCAAGGCCTTGTTTGGTCAAGGAAGACACGGGAAAAATGGGAGCATCTTCCAAAAAAGTGCCTTGCAAAAAGCCTTTCACATCTTCTTGCACCATGCCAAGCCACTCTTCGTCCACCATATCTATTTTGGTGAGAGCCACAAAACCATGCTTAATGCCAAGCAAGGAGCAAATTTCCACATGCTCGCGGGTTTGCGGCATGACGCCTTCATCGGCGGCAATGATAAGCATAACAAAATCAATGCCCGCCGCGCCGGCCACCATGTTTTTCACAAAGCGTTCATGGCCTGGCACATCCACAATGCCCAGACGTTCCCCGCCAGGAAGTTCAAAGTGGGCAAAGCCCAATTCTATGGTGATACCGCGTCTTTTTTCTTCTTCAAGGCGGTCACAATCAATGCCGGTGAGGGCGCGCACCAAGGAAGTTTTTCCGTGGTCAATATGTCCTGCAGAGCCAAGAACCAATGGCATAATAACTACTCCTTTAAACCGCACTCACGACAATGCAAGCAATGCCTTATGCAAATGAGCCCAAAAGCGCATTTAACCACAGTAACGAGCCTTGTCTTGCCATGAAGGTCGGTATATACAAGGGCAATGTGGCAAGGAAAGCCACATAAGTCAATGAACCCAGAAAATTTTTTGCCCACGCCAAAACAGGGAGCTTTTTATGGAAGTGATTCACGTTAGCACGCGCGCACGTTGTGAACTTGTAGACATTACCAGCCAGGTGCAAAACCTCATGCACAGCCAAAAGGATTGGCAAAAGGGAGCCTTGCTTTTGTATTCGCCTCACACCACCTGTGGCCTCACCATCAATGAAGGAGCAGATCCCGACGTGGCTCGTGACATGAACAGCTTCTTCTCTGAAATGGTGCCGGAGCATCATAATTTCCGCCATGCCGAGGGCAATAGCGATGCCCACATTAAAACCAGCCTGTTTGGCCCTTCTCTCATGCTCATTGTGGAAGATGGTCGAGTGCAATTGGGCACATGGCAGCATATTTATCTGTGCGAAGGCGATGGGCCAAGATCTCGCAAAATCTGGGCGCAATTTCTAGGAGCTTAAGTCCCACATGTCTGAGCTCCCCCAAGCCACACCGCCACGCAACAATCCTGCCGCCAAGGATGCTAAGGGCACGGCGTGGATTCTCCATATAGATATGGACGCTTTTTATGCCTCCGTGGAGCAAATGGATAATCCGGATTTGCGCGGTAAGCCCGTGGCTGTGGGTACCGATTGCACCCGCGGCGTGCTCAGTGCCGCATCCTACGAAGCGCGAAAGTTTGGCGTACGCTCGGCCATGCCCTCGGGTATGGCAAAAAAGCTGTGCCCGCAGCTTATTTTTATACCGGGGCGCATGGGCCGTTATAAAGAAATATCTCAAAGCATCATGCGCACCTTGGAGGATTTTTCCCCCGTGGTGGAGCCTGCTTCCATTGACGAGGCCTATGTGGACGCCGAAGGCTTGGAGCGTCTTTTTGGGCCCATTGAAGAGCTTTGTCGGCAAATCCAAGAAAGCATCTACACCGTCACCGGAGGCCTTACCTGTTCCGTGGGAGCCGCGCCCAAGAAATTTTTGGCAAAAATCGCCTCGGATATACATAAGCCCCACGGCATTTATGTGTTGCATCCGCACCAAGTGCCGCATTTTTTGCAAACACTGCCCTTGCAAAAAATCCCCGGCGTGGGAAAGAAATTTCTCACCGAATTGCAAAAACTCGGTGTGCGCCAGGGGGGCGATGTGCAACGCTTTCCGCAAGAGTTTTGGCATAGGCGTTTTGGCAAGGCAGGGGAAATGCTCTGGCGTCGCGCCCATGGGGAAGATGGCGCCAAGGTTGTGCCCTTCACGGAACCCAAAAGCGAAAGCAGTGAAGTGACCTTTCATCAAGACAGCTTGGATAGGAACTTTTTACAAAAAAACCTCTTGGCGCAGGCCGAGCGCGTGGGGGCTTCTTTGCGCAAACAAGGGCTCAGCGGACGCACCATTACCCTTAAGGTAAAGTTTTCTGACTTTACGCAAGTGACACGCTCACGCACCCTGCCCCAAAGCACGCAGGGCACACAATGCATTTTTGCCACGGCCTGTGAGTTGCTCGAGGTGCTCGAACTGCCCCAAAAGGTGCGCCTCATAGGCCTTGGGGTGTCTAATTTTCACGATGGGCCGGAACAAGGCCTGCTCTATCAAGCCAGCAACGCCAATAATTCCCAAAAGCAGGACAAATTGGATTCGGCATTAGATGCCTTGCGTCATAAATTTGGCCATGAAGCCATTGTGCGTGGGCGTTTGTTTTCAGGTAAAAAGGATATAAATTAACAATAAAAAAATACATTGCACTGCCAGAAAACATTTTCTTATCCTTACTAGTTAAACCTACATTGCGGCAGTTTCTTTTTAATGGGATATATGTTGCCGCAACTAAAGTTTTTTGGAAGGGGGGTCTGGGGGGAAAACTTTTCTTCAGAAAAGGTTTCCCCCCAGTGAACTACGATAGCACTCTAACATATGCCCCTCCAGCCCTTGCGCAAAGCCTAAAAAGATAGTTGCCCTCACTAGCCCCCTCGTATACACTGCCCTAGCAAAACTCTAGGGGGACATTATGATTACAGCCGACCTACACACCCACACCCTATACTCACATGGGCAAGACACACCTGCCGCCATGTGGGCCTCTGCCCAGCAAAAGGGCATTACGCTTTTGGGTTTCACTGAGCACTCACCGCGCCCCACCAATTATACCTATAGCAATGAATATCGCGATAAGCTCTCCAGAATGTTTCCGCAATATGTGGCCGAAGTGCAAGAGCTGAAAGCCAAGTTCCCCGGTCAAGTATTGCTGGGCATAGAAATGGATTGGATGGAAAAAGAAGAAGCCTTCATTAAAAAAGCATTAAGTGCCTATCCCTTTGATTATGTCATCGGTTCGGTGCACTTTTTGGACACATGGGGCTATGACGACCTTTCTTCCGATTGGATGAGCCTGAAAAAAAATCATTGCAATGAACATTATGAGCACTACTTCCAGACCCTACGCCGTATGGCAGAAAGCGGGCTCTTTAATATTGCCGCGCATCTAGACCTCATTAAAATTTTCTCCATTGATCAATTTCGTGAATGGATTGCCCAGCGTGATTCCCTCATCTTGGTGGCAGAAGCCCTGCAAGCCATGATGCTCAACGGCGTGGCCTTGGAAATCTCTTCGGCGGGATTGCGCAAAATGTGCCAAGAAATCTACCCCGGGCCACTAATCATGTCCCTTGCCAAGGAATTGCATGTGCCCATTACCTTTGCTTCCGATGCGCATAATGTCAATGACGTGGCGGCGGATTTTGATAAGCTTGCAGCCTACGCCCGTTCCTATGGCTATGATCACTCGGTGTATTTTTGCAATAATGTCATGCATCGTATGGCTTTTTAATAGTACGCTCCATGTCTGAAAAACTTCTTTCCTTGTGTCATGCCCATGTATCTTACGGTCACGGGCAAGCACAGCGTACCGTATTGCAGGATGTGAATTTCACCCTCTATAAAGGACGGCACTGTGCCATCATGGGGGCCAATGGAGCCGGAAAATCCACCCTGCTCAAGCTTTTACGCGGGGAAATTTGGGCCGATGGCGCCGCAGAAAATGTGCACGCCAGCCCCATCACATGGTATGTACAAGGTGCGGCCGAAACCTCTCCCATCATGGGAAAAAGCATCACAGCCTTGGTATCTGCCGCAGGACAGGAGCGCTATATGCGCCATGAATGGCGTCTCAGCGGCGAAGATATCTTGCTCACGGCCTTTAGCGATGGCGAATTGCTTTTCTTCATTCCAGAACAAAAACAAAAGGACGCCGTGCGCGCCATGGCTCAGCAATTAAACTGTAGCCATCTCTTACAACAAGAAGCCTGCACCCTCTCCCAAGGGCAATTACGCATGCTCATGCTGGGACGTGCCCTTTTACGCTCGCCGCAAATTTTGCTTTTGGATGAATATTTAGAGGGCCTAGACCGCACTTCACGCGAGCTCATAAGTAAGGCCTTGGAAAAATGTGACGCCACTCTTATTTTCACAGGGCACAGACCACATATGTTGCCTTCTTTCATAAAGGAACACTATCTTTTACATGATGGCACCCTCACCGCCCAAGTACCACAAGAACGCGCGCCCGAACCTGCACATGAACCTGCGCCCAAACTTGCGCATGAAGCCCTCGTACCCACACAGCCAAGCAAAGCCATACACATGCATGTGGAAAATGCCACTGTTTTCATTGATAGAAAGCCCCTTTTACATGACATCACATGGACATGGCACCTAGGGCAACATTGGTTTTTGCACGGCGTCAATGGCAGTGGAAAATCCACATTTTTACGCCTTTTAGCCAGCGATGAATACGCCGCATGGGGCGGAACCATGCATCGCTATTGCCTAAAAAACCCCAGTACTCCAGAGCTGTTGCAAGATAGAGCCAGCATTGCACAAAGGGTTCGTCTCATCAGTGACAAAGAGCAAATGACTTATGGTTATGATGTGAGCGGCCTACAGTTGATTTTATCCGGTCTTGATTTGGTGCAAGGCCAATATCGCCACTACAACCAACAAGAAGAAGCCAAAGCCTTGGCTCTTTTGCAAGAGGTGGACTTGTCAAAGCTTGCCACAGCGCGTATACGCCATCTTTCCACCGGACAATTGCGCCGTTTATTGTTAGCCCGAGCCTTCATGGGGCAGCCGCAAATGCTTTTACTGGACGAGCCTTTTTCCGGTTTGGATATGCTTTCCTATGGTCACATGCGCCGCATGCTCGAACATATGAGCACCCACGTAGGGCTTTTATTGGTGTCCCATTACGAAGAAGACAGCCTTAGTTGCATAAATTGCGAAGCCATCATGGAAAATGGCCAATTGCGCGTTTTGCGCCAAGATGCCTAAAAAATGCCCTTTTTCAACAGGGAAGAAAAATTTTTCGAGAAAAGTGAAAATTTTTTTCTTGGTGCCCCTAGACGAAATGCCAAGGCGAATTATTTTTCTTCCTGTGAGCGGCGCAAGTCGCACTGTTAAAGCTTAAAGCAAGCCCCTGCATGAAGGATGCCGACTTGCCGTGAGCACAAAGAACCAAAAAACCCGCAAGGGTATTTTATATATGTGATGATTTCCGAGGAGGAATTTTTTATGTCTAAGATTATAGGTATTGACCTTGGTACTACCAACTCTTGTGTATACGTTATGGAAGGAAAAGATCCTAAGTGTATCACAAACCCTGAGGGCGGACGCACCACCCCATCCGTGGTTGCTTTCACCGATAAAGAACGCCTTGTGGGCGAAATTGCCAAGCGTCAAGCCGTTACTAACCCTGAACGCACCATCTTTGCCGTAAAGCGCCTCATGGGCCGTCGTTTCGACACCCCCGAAGTGACTCGCTGGAAAGAGCATAGCCCTTACAGCATCGTGGGTGCCAGCAATGGCGACGCCGCTGTGGAAGTGGATGGTCGCACCTATAGCGCCCCAGAAGTTTCCGCCATGCTTTTAGCTAAGCTTAAAGCCGACGCAGAAACCTACCTTGGTGAAACCGTAACTGAAGCTGTTATTACCGTACCAGCATATTTTAACGACGCTCAACGTCAAGCCACCAAGGACGCAGGCCGCATTGCAGGTCTTGAAGTAAAACGTATCATCAACGAACCCACAGCCGCTTCTTTAGCTTACGGTTTTGACCGCAAAGCCAACGAAAAAATCGCTGTATTCGACCTTGGCGGTGGTACTTTCGATATATCCATCTTGGAAGTGGGTGACAATGTTGTGGAAGTACGCGCCACCAATGGTGATACCTTCCTTGGCGGTGAAGACTTTGACCAAGCCATCATCAACTTCTTGGTACAAGAGTTCAAAAAAGACAATGGCATTGACTTAGCTCAAGACCGTATGGCTTTACAACGCCTTAAAGAATCTGCCGAAAAGGCCAAGAAAGACCTTTCCAC
>CAYJHD010000081.1:0-9240 GCA_964370015.1 uncultured Desulfovibrionaceae bacterium
ACGCATTGCTCATTAGCGGCTTTGGTAAATTTGAAGCCTATGATAAAAACGCTCGTAAAGGGCGTAACCCACAAACTGATGAAACCATTACCCTTGCACCTCGCAAAGTGGTAGTATTTCGTCTTTCCCGTAAGTTCCGTATGGAATTAAACGGTAGCTAAGCCTTTTTCACAAAAAGATGTAAAGCCCGTACCTTTTTGGTATGGGCTTTTTTTGTGTCTTTCATCTCCTTTTGTAAAAAAACTATTTTTGCAGTCACTTGTCATTGAGGGCGAGGGTTCTCTTTCTTCTTTAGCTGTACTTTTTTCATGAAATGGTTATTCCTAGGGTAAAACTAGGTTTGAGCAAAGCGTCTTGACTTTTTTGTGTATTTATCGAACAGTTAAGATAGCGTATCGCAAATAGGAGTTGAGCAAGTATGCCTCATAGGCTAAATGGACCGTCACCACTGACCAGTGATGCGGTGATACTTTTTTATTATGGGCTTGGAATGCTTTCGTTATTGATGGGATTCACGGGTCTTCTTGCTTATATGGGTGCTCTTTTTTCGTGTGCTTTGGCGCAAGAGGAAAAAAATGACTTTGCCCAGAATCATTGTGCATGGATCATGCATAGTGTGTGTGTTGTCTATGCCTTTTGGATTGCCATTCCTTTTCTAGTTTTTGTTTCCATATTATTGTTTGATGTTTCACTGCCCCACGGATTTGGTTTTCAATCTTTTGAAGCCATGCAAAGTATTCCTACCTTGCAAAACCTCTACTATGCCATCATAGGTCTTTTTGGAGTGCTTATGTGTGTTTCCATGTGGTTTGTGTATAGAATGGTGCGTGGCGCGTATAGGCTAGTGCATTTACGCCCGCCAAAAGATGAATAATTTTAATGTGTCATAATGCATAAAAAAAGACCTTTGCATCTGCTGCGAAGGTCTTTTCTCTTTGTGTGGGCTTAGAAAATATTAACGGATGAAATTTTCAAAGTATGCAATGGTTTTCACCAAGCCTTCACGCAAGGTGATGGTGGGTTCCCATTGTAAATGTTCTTTTGCCATGCTGATGTCAGGGCGACGTTGTTTGGGGTCGTCTTGCGGAAGGGGCTGATAGATGATTTTTGAGGTAGAGCCTGTCATTTCCAC
Source organism: uncultured Desulfovibrionaceae bacterium (assembly GCA_964370015.1). Taxonomy (GTDB): domain Bacteria; phylum Desulfobacterota; class Desulfovibrionia; order Desulfovibrionales; family Desulfovibrionaceae; genus CAYJAD01. The sequence continues at coordinate 1,133 of CAYJHD010000081.1, forward strand.
CACGGTTTCAGCCAGTTCTTTGATGGTGAACTCACCGGGATTGCCCATGTTCATGGGGCCGGTGAAATCATCGGCAGAGCCCATGAAACGAACCATGAGTTCAATGAGATCGTCCACATAGCAGAAAGAGCGCGTTTGAGAGCCATCTCCATATATGGTGATGTCTTGCCCCTGCAGGGCTTGCATGATGAAGTTGGATACCACACGGCCGTCGTTGGGATGCATGCGCGGCCCATAGGTATTAAATAAGCGGCCCACTTTAATGGGCAGGCCGTGCTGGCGGTAGTAAGAGAAAAAGAGTGTTTCAGCACAGCGTTTGCCTTCATCATAGCAAGCGCGCGTGCCAATGGGGTTCACATGGCCCCAATAGTCTTCGGTTTGCGGGTGCACATTGGGATCGCCGTAAACTTCAGATGTGGAAGCTTGGAATATACGTGCGCGTAAACGCTTGGCAAGACCAAGGGTGTTGATGGCGCCATGCACACAGGTTTTTATGGTTTGCACGGGGTCGTGCTGGTAGTGAATGGGAGATGCCGGACATGCAAGATTGTATATTTCATCCACTTCTAGATAGAGTGGGAATGTGATGTCATGGCGCATGAGCTCAAAACATTTGTGGTCGAGTAAATGCTCTACATTTTGTCTGGCACTGGTGAAAAAATTATCCACACAAACCACTTCATGACCATCACTAAGTAAGCGTTCGCATAAATGTGAACCCACAAAGCCAGCGCCACCTGTGACTAAAACTCTTTTTCGTAAATGCATAAATCCTCCCAAAAATAACAATAAATTCTATCTAAAAAAGCTAGTTAAGGCAATAGAAAATATGGGTGCCGTGGGTGAAGTTGTGTTTGTGTAAAAGTTAGTATTTAAGATGCATTGTGCTGAAGAAAAGAATACATGACGGTTTTTTTCTTCCTTGCTTAATATATAAAGCCACTTTATACTGCATATATGCCAAAATCCATAGCCATATATGTGCCACCTTTACCGTCTTTAAGCGGCGGTGTGTTGGTGCTTTTGCAATTGGGCGAGCAGCTTTCGCGCCTCGGGTTTGAAGTGCGTTTTGTTATTCACGAGGAAAATTCTTCCTTACCCATATATGCCACGGTGCGCGGAAAAACGTCTTTGCCTTTGGTGGCTTGGGCTAAGGCTCATATTTGTGAGCAAGATGTGTGGCTTGTGCCCGAAGGATGGCCCAATGCTCTTATTTTGGGTTTGCGTGTTGGGGCTCGTTGTGTGGTGTATATGCAAAGTTGGGTTTTTGCCCTAAAAACTTTACCTAAAAATGTATATTGGCATCAATTGCCTGTGGATTTTTTATACGTGTCTGAGCCGGTACGGTACGCCGTACAGCAAATCACCGGAAAAGATGGCCCCATTTTACGCCCCGGCATAGATACGAAGCTGTTTTATGCCCATGAGGGGACTGGTGCCAGTGCGCTAGCCGCGCATCATATGGCAGCACCCGTGCAAGGTCCTGTGCGTGTGGCATGGATGCCGCGTAAAAATAAAGGATTAGCCACGCAAATCATGGACGCTCTCGGCCAGCGCATGGCTGTGCTACATCCTCAAGTGCACGTAGAATGGGTAGAAATCATTAAAATTCCCCATGAGCAAGTGGGGGATGTATTGCGCTCTTGCCACATATTTTTAAGTTCCGGCTTCCCAGAAGGATGCCCTTTGCCTCCTCTGGAAGCCATGGCTTGCGATTGCATGCCTGTGGGCTTCACTGGTCTTGGCGGGTGGGATTATATGCGCCAAGGGGCAGAGTTGCCCTTTTTGAGTAAGCCTTTTTTTGCTTTACCGCATACGCCGGTGCAGGATATGGAAGGGGGAAATGGGTTTTTTGTGGAAGATGCGCATGTGCTGGCGGCCACATTGGCCCTTGAGCATGCTGTGCTCTTGTGGCATGCAGGCGGCTCAGAGCTTGCCCGCGTGCGTGAGAATATGGCTTTTACGGCTAAATCCTATGGTCTTGATAAACAATTTGAACAAATACAAAGGCTAGAAGCCTTTTTTACGAAATAAAGTATGTCCAAAAAAACTCCCATGGCGCCGCAAGTGATGGCGCAGACCTTGGCTTTACCCCTGTGCGGCGTGGATAGTCACGCGCATCTTGATTCTTCTCAATTTGACCGTGACCGTGAAGAGGTGCTTGCCCGCGCCAAAGAATGCGGTATAGCCCATATGGGGAATATTTTTCTTAAGCCCCATGAATTTACCCAGCGCGCGGCGTATTTTGATGCGCATCCTGAGGTCTTTTTTGCCCTTGGTGTGCACCCTTGTGATGGCGAAGAGTGCGACGATGCGGCCCTTGAAGTCATGCGTGAGCACTTTTTACGTGAGCCACGTTTGAAAGCCGTGGGGGAAATTGGTCTTGATTTTTATTGGGATGCTTGCCCCAAGGATGTGCAAATGCATGTATTTGTGCAGCAATTACATTTGGCAAAAGAACTACAAAAGCCTGTTATTATTCATAGTCGCGATGCCACCGAGGCCACCATTGCCCTGTTGGAAAAGGAAGGCTTTAAGGATTATCCTCTGCTTTGGCATTGCTTTGGCGGCACTGCGGCCCACGCCAAACACATTGTGTATAATGGTTGGCATGTATCCATTCCTGGGCCTGTGTCCTATCCTAAAAATGAAGAATTACGCGAAGCCGTGAAGCACGTGCCCTTGGATAAACTTATGCTGGAAACAGATTGTCCGTATCTTTCGCCGCAGCAATGGCGTGGCAAGCGTAACGAGCCCGCATATACAGTATTTACTGTGGACACGGTGGCACAAGTGCTTGAGATGCCGGCGGCGCAGGTATGGCAAATTTGCGGAGAAAATGCCCGTAGGTTTTTTGGATTGGGAGAGTTTTCTTTGTAAGAACAGGTGTTTGCCTTTGAATGTCAACGAAAAGCAAAATTCCGCAAAGACTGACGAATGACTTTGCGGAATTTTGCTTTAGGTAATGGCTCATTTATGCCAGTAAGGCTGCCACGCGGGAGGCATCAAGGCCGCTGTGTACATGAAGGGCAGCGTAAGGGTCTGCCATAATCATGGACGTGGTTTCTTGCATGACAGCGTCTAGATCTTCATCGGCAATAAGTGCAGGTTCCACATAGGTCATGGCATTTACGTGCACGCTGTCGGTGGGCAAATCTTGACTGTGCGCAGACTGAGTTTGACGAGGCTCAGTTTGTGCTGGCAAAATAGGTTCCCATTGCATGGTGTTTATGTTGCCGGTAATGTTGGATATAGTGTTCATAGCATACTCCTGACGGGTTTAGAGTAATTTTTTCCCTCAAAGGGCTCTGCTTGTATTACAGCAAAAGCCATGCCAAAGAAAATTAGTGTACAGTATATTTTTTTGTATTGCCCCTTGACTATGGGGCAATGCATTTTATTTTTAGCCCATATCATTATTACTTGAGGAGAATGTTTTTTATGTCAGAACAAGCAACACAACATGAATTTCGCGCAGAAGTGCGTAAAGTTCTTAACATTATTACCCACTCTTTATACACCAACCGTGAGATTTTCTTACGCGAACTCATATCTAATGCTTCGGACGCTTTAGACAAATTGCGCTTTCAGCAAAACAAAGGCCAAAACCCAAGAGCTGCGGATTTGCCCTTTGAAATCACCATCACCACCGATAAGGATGCAAAAACCTTAACCATTAAAGACACCGGCATAGGCATGACTCAAGAAGAGCTCATTGCCAACTTGGGCACCATTGCCAAGTCCGGTTCTGAGCAATTTTTGGCAGATCTTAAAGAACAAAACGGCGGGGAAAATTCTGCCGATGGCGCCGATGCTTCCAATATTATCGGGCGTTTCGGTGTGGGCTTTTACGCCATTTTCATGGTGGCTGATAAGGTGGAAGTAACTTCTACTCCGGCCTTTGGCGAAGCCGAAGCGCACACTTGGACCAGCGATGGTTGCGGTGCTTTCACCGTGGCTAAAGCAGAAAATGCCCCCGAGCGAGGTACGGTTATCACCGCCTATCTTAAGGAAGATGCCGCTGAATTCTTAGAAAAATATCGTTTAGAGTCCACCATTCGCAAGCATTCTGCCTTCATTCCTTTCAATGTCTTGGTGGATGGCGAGCATATTAATACCACGCCTGCCCTTTGGCGCGAGCCCAAGTTCTCCATCACCAAGGAGCAGTATGCAGATTTTTATAAATTCCTCACCTATGACGCCGAAGCGCCTTTGGATACCTTGCATTTCTCCGTGGATGCGCCGGTGCAATTCAATGCCTTGCTCTTTATTCCCACCGAACCTTTAGATTTGTTTGGTTCCGGTCGTGAGCGTTGGGGCCTTGATTTATACGCCCGTCGCGTGCTCATCATGCGTGAAAACAAAGAACTCTTGCCCGAGTACTTAAGCTTCTTCAAGGGTGTGGTGGACACGGAAGATTTACCGCTGAACATCTCACGCGAAAACTTGCAAGAAAATGTCATCCTGCGCAAGATTCAGCAAACCATTGTGAAGCAATCCCTCACCCACATGGAAAGAATGGCTGAAGGTGACGCAGAAAATTATGCCAAATTCTGGCATAAGCATGGTCGCATCTTTAAGCTTGGTTATCACGATTTCGTGAATAGAGATCGCATTGCCGCCTTATTGCGTTTCAATGCCTCCATCCACGATGACGGCGAAGGGTTGACCTCTTTAGATGATTACATGGGCCGCGCCAAGAGCGGACAAAAGACCATTTGGTATGTTTCCGGTTCCAGCCGTGAAGCCGCGCGTTTGAATCCGCATTTGGAAGTGTTCCGCAAAAAAGGTCTTGAAGTATTGTACCTCACAGAGCCCATCGACGAATTTGTCATGGAAGGTCTTGGCAAGTACAAAGAGTGGGATCTTAAGGCCGTGGAGCAAATTGGCGATGATAGCCTAAAAGACTTTGCCGACACCGAAGAAAGCTCTGCCAAGGCCAGTCCGCTGGCAGAAGAAGACGTGACCTGCTTTGACACCCTATTAACTCGCATGCAAGAAGTGTTGGGTGATAAGGTGAAGGAAGTGCGCGTGTCTCATCGTCTTGCCGATAGTCCTGCATGTCTTGTGGCGCCCGATGGTGGGCTCACTTCATCCATGGAAAAGCTCATGCGCGTCATGCAAAAAGATGATACCATTCCGCAAAAGGTGCTGGAAGTGAACCGCGATCATCCTATTTTGCGCAACCTTTTACGCATTCATAAAAATGATAGCCAAGACCCCTTACTCACCGAAATGGTGGAGGCTCTTTTTGACACCAGCTTGCTTCTTGATGGCTATCTCAAAGATCCGCACGCTTTGGCCAGCCGCACCAATAAGCTCATGGAGCAAGCCGGCGCATGGTATGCAGATTTGAAAAAGATTTAGTTGGGAATTGATTTTGTGGGGGAGGGAAAAACTCTTTCTGGGGGAAACCTTTTCTGAAGAAAAGGTTTCCCCCAGACCACTTTGTTCTCTATTCCTGTAAAGTTCGAAGACTCACTAACGGGAACGCTTTGCGCCCTTCGGGTAGGCCCTTCCTTTTCCCAAAACTTTTTATTGTTTCCATATATCGTTGATATAACGTTTTGGTAATGCCTTTTAGCTTATTAATTTAAAAAGCCCACGGAACCTTACGGTTTCGTGGGCTTTCAGGTTAATGGCAACCATAGGGTTTAAAACTATATGCTTTCTATTTTTACATGCGGTAGCTTTTTATTTTAAAAGTAAGCTTTAGCCGCAATTAAAGTTTTTTGGAAAGGGGGTCTGGGGGAAGAACCTTTTGTTCACAAAAGGTTTTCCACCAGTTGGTTTTCCAATAACCTTTCACTCTCTTACTATTTTTCCCAAACCGTATGGAAGCCCATGGCATCGGGGGCGGGGAGCTTGAGGAAGTCCACCACGGCCTTATCTATGGCGTTGAGCTTATTAGTTAAATATTCTGATTCTTGCACTTCTTTAAATATGGCAGGGTCTATGCCGCGTGGGTAGGCCATGCGTAAGCGGTGCAATTGCCCAAAGCGCGTGGGAAGTAAGCGAATGCGTTCACCGCGTACCATGTCCACCCACACAGGTGCCACGGATACGCGCTCAAGGCCCAATTTGCCGTCGGCATCGGTGGCAAGATCTAAAGCAAGGATAACGGTGCGCTCACGGGGCGTGGTGCGCTGACCTGATACAAAATTCCCCAAAGACCATGCGATGAATTGCTCTTTGTCGCCCTTTTGGATGATTTCCATGGGCTGAAGAATGTGCGGATGGTGTCCAATGATGGCGTCAACGCCGGCCTCAAGGGCGGCATTGGCGGCGGCGATTTGATCCTTGCTGGGGGCAGGCACGTACTCTGGGCCCCAGTGGTAGGATGCAATGATGTAATGGGCACCGGCTTCACGAAGGGCTTTCACATCTTCGGCCACGGTGTCGGTGGGGATAGCAGGAGCCGCAGGTGGATTGGTGCGCGGCACATGCACAAGATTTTTTTGGCTTTCCTTCACGGGCACGTTGGTGCCATAGGTGCGATTGACAAAGCCAATTTTTATGCCATTGACGTCAACTATGGGTAAAAGTGCTTTGTTTACGCCAATGCCGGCCGTGGTGAAGCCTTGGGATTCTAAATAATCTCTGGTGCGATGTCCGGCTTTGATACCGCGATCAAGAATATGATTGTTGGCCAAAAAGAGCATGCCAAAGCCGGCATCTTTGAGTGCCGCAGCCAAGGAGTCTGGTGTGTTGAAATTGGGATAGCCCACATATGGCTTGTCGCCGGAAAGAACTGTTTCGAAGTTCCCTGCCACCAAATCTCCTTTTAAGAGATGCTTCACATAAGCAAATTGTGGGCGGAAGTTGTAGGGCTCTTCTGGGGTGCCGTGTTTTTTGGCAATGGCAAGCTGTGTGTCGTGGGCCATGATGTCACCCACGAAAACAAGACGCGCGCGCTTGGGCTCGGGCTTTGGTGCAGGTTCAAGCTTGGCTTCGGCACTGGCTTCGGGGCTTGGCTCTGCTGTGCCTATGGCTTGGGTTTTTTGCTCGGGAGAGCATGCACCCAAGAGAAAAAAGCAAGGAACCATAAGGCAGAGAAGAAGTTTATGTATTTTTGTAGACATGAGAATACTCCTTAGAAAAAGAAATCGGGGTATGTTGTAAAAGCTTTAGTTATGATATGCTTGTTAGAGGTTTTTATGCATGATTTCATGTGATGTTAAGTGCTATGCCAACTTTTGCAACGCACATAAAGCGTCAGGCATGCAGGGTTTTTGCAAGCGTGAGCCACAAGGTTGTTATACTACATACAAAGCGTCAAAAATAGTGAGATGCAAGGAAGTGATAAAAGTCAAGGAGCGCCGTGTATAGGGACATACATAAGCTTTTTGACTTTTATCACTGACGATGCAGATTGCTATTTTTCACGCTTTGTTAGTCGTCGCCAACCTTGAGGGCGGCAAGGAAGGCCTCTTGCGGTAACTCCACGTTACCCATGCGCTTCATGCGCTTTTTGCCCTCTTTTTGCTTTTCAAGTAGTTTACGCTTACGAGAAATGTCACCGCCATAACACTTGGCAGTAACGTTTTTACGGAAAGCCGAAACAGTTTCGCGAGCAATAACCTTTTGCCCAATGGCCGCTTGAATGGCCACTTCGAAAAGCTGACGGGGGATGGTGCGCTTCAGCTTTAAGGCCAGCGCACGCCCGTAATGGTAGGCTTTATCTTTGTGTACGATGACCGCCAGCGCGTCCACAGGTTCGCCATTGAGCATAATATCAAGGCGCACCAAGTTGGCAGGGCGATAATCTAAAAATTCATAGTCCATGGAGGCATAGCCCTTGGTGGTGGACTTCAAACGGTCAAAGAAGTCGAACACAATTTCTGCAAAGGGCAATTCATAGGTGATGACCACGCGGTTGGCGGCTAAATAGTGTAAATTCTTTTGCACACCGCGTTTTTCTTCGCATAGCTTAAAGACATTACCCACATAATCATTGGGCACGTGAATATCCATTTTTACCAGCGGCTCCAGCAAGCTTTCAATCTTACTGGCGTCGGGCAGCTTGGAGGGGTTATCAATGTCTAAATGCTGTCCGTCGGCGGTGACAACCTTATAAATAACCGAGGGCGCAGTGGCTATGAGGGCCA
>CAYJHD010000082.1:0-9079 GCA_964370015.1 uncultured Desulfovibrionaceae bacterium
TATCAGGGCGGGCAAAGTTGAAATTACCATCGATGAGGAAATATTCTTGCTCAAGACCGGCAAAGGGCACGATGGGCATTTCAGTTTCCACGCCAAAAATAGCTAAAAGACGCTTTGCTTCTTTATTAAGGCTTTGATTGGAGCGTAAAAGTGGTGTTTTTTTATCTAAGGCAATGCCTGTCCAAGATAGGAATACCGTGGGTATGCATAAAAAAGTCCCATTGGGATTTTCCATAATATAGGCAGGGCTGGTCACATCCCATGCTGTATAGCCACGGGCTTCAAAGGTGGAGCGTACACCGCCGGAAGGAAAGCTGGAGGCATCTGGTTCGCCCTTAATGAGCATGGAACCGGAAAAAGTAGCCATAACACCACCAAAACCATCAGGTTGCAAGAAGGTATCATGCTTTTCTGCGGTGGTGCCTGTTAAGGGGTAGAAAATATGCGTAAAGTGTGTGGCGCCTTTTTCAATGGCCCAGTCTTTCATGGCAGCAGCCACATTGTCTGCAATGCTTGGATCCATACGTTCGCCCAAATCTATGGTTTTACGCAAAGATTTATATACAGCACGAGGCAGGCGTTCCCGCATAACTTTATCATTGAAAACATTGCAGCCAAAAAAATCTTGAGGCTTTGTTTCTACAAAGTTTAAAGGGGCATTGGTTGAACGATAATTTGTAATGGCCTGAGTAGCATTGTTACGTGCAATATTGGCAGACATGGGGCTCTCCTTGGTGATTTAAATAAATCTGCCCCCCTTATAAAAAACTTTTCCTCAATGGTAAAGGCGAAAAAAGGGGCACACCCTTAAAGTGTGCCCCGCATTGCAAGGGAATGATGCTCTACATGGCAGACGCATACTGGGCAAGTTTATCCAAATCGGTAATAACTAATCTTGCCTTGGTACAACGGGTTATGACTTCTTCGTCCTTTAAACGACGTAAAATCTTTCCGAGCCAGCTGCGCCGCACACATAAAAGAGAGGCTATTTCTTCGTGGGTGACCCCGAGGGGCACATCCAATGCATTTCCGTAAGAGCGAGAGAGTTCTAACATGAGCTTACAAGTGTTAGCAAAAGCGTTACCACCTGCAATGCTGACAATGCGTCGCATGTAGTACATATTTTTTAGGGCTTGGGAGCGAACCAAGGATAATGTTAAGTGAGGGTAGTGCGAGGTAAACGTCTCACTTAAGAAGTGCGAGGAGGGAAAAAAATATGCTTCACAGGGGGTTAAGGCATACATGGAATAATGGCTTGTTTGTTCGTGGGCGGCAAGGTCATACAATAATGTGCCCTCCCCCACGTGATACAATGTCACCTTTGTTTCTTCGCCCGAAAATGTGGGGGTGGGGCCTTCATGCACCGCCTTGGCCTTACCGTACTTTAAGTAGTAAAAGCCTGGCTCCCCATCAATGGTGGGCGGAATAAATTCTTTTGCTTTAAATGTTACATATTTTCCCAAGTGCAGTACGCTTTCCCACTCTCTTGATACATCGGTAATCCAAATGGGATTGTAATAAAAATCGTTTTTCCGCTGCACTCTCTGCCACGGTCGGCCACTTAAACCATGTAGATGTTTGTCATACTCCACATCACCATCTGCGCTAAAGGGTTTTTCCTGAAAAGTACTCATTACAAACCTCGCTTGTTAAAATTCTCCCAAGGTGCACTGTTACATGTTATTCTCGCTTCAATACAATGCAATAAATTCCTCTTACACTGCTAGTTATATAGTTTTTTCTATGGGCATTGGCAAGGGTAGTTCTAGAAAAAAAATGGCTTCTTCATATATTTCTTTACAAACAAAACAACTAACTGCGTAACAACACAAAGTAATTTCCTAAGGGTGAATACTTCATTATTTTTACTTGGGTTTTGATTAGTAAAAAATTAACATGTCAGTTTTGACTACATAGATACAAAAACGCACTTCTCTTTTTTTCAAAATGAGCTAAGCAATGCGCATTCGACCCCATTGAAGGGAAAAAGCACAATAATAACAATGAATTGCAAAATCAAAATTAACACTACGTGCAAAATTACTCTTCGCTGGAGAGTCCGTATTCATCTACGTACATATAGATTTTTATATGGAAAGATACATAGAAGAGAGTTTTCGAGCTTGAAAAGCCACCAGAATTACGCACTGCCATGCTATTTTGTGAAAAAAATATCAGATAATATATATTGTATTTTTGCCAAAAGAATACCTGTACAAAACTCATGTTTTATAAAAAGGACTTCTCTCTTATCTACAGCCTACGGCAAATTTAAGAGATCCATGCGAAAAGCTTTAAAGATGCGTTATAGTTTCGTAGCGAGCTAAAAAGCTTGTTACATGAAAACACCTACTATGGCAGAGATACAAAACAAAGCAACAGCTCCTGCCAAGAGACAAAAAAGAAGATAATATTTATTCATACGCGCACCTTGTGAGACTATTCCTCCACATCGAGGAATTTTCCCTGCTGTAAAAAGAGCTGCACATATTCTTTAACGCCTTCCTCCAAAGAATACATACAAGGGGGGCACCCTGTGGCTTGTAATTTATCCATACAAGCTTGGGTGTAATTTTGATATTTGCCGTGCAAAATTTCTGGCATATCCATATATTCTATGCATATTTCACGGCCCATGGCTGCAAAAATAGCCGCGCCAAGTTCATTCCACGAGCGTGCTTTTCCCGTGCCCACGTTAAAAATACCATTAACGTGCTTTTCTTGCAAAAGCCACTGCATAATGCGTACACAATCTTTTACGTATACAAAATCACGCATTTGCCCACCATCAGCATATTCAGGTGTGGTGGAGCGGAACAAACGTAACTTTCCTGTTTCCAAAATTTCGCCATAGGCCTTGCACACCACACTGCGCATGGCATTTTTATGGTACTCATTGGGGCCGTATACGTTGAAAAATTTCAAACTCGTCACACGTGAGGTTAAGCCCTCACGCAAAAGCCACATGTCAAAGAGCTGCTTGGTATAACCATACATATTTAAAGGACGCAGTTGCGGCACCAAAGCTTCAGCATCATCGAAACCAAGACTTCCATCGCCATACGTGGAAGCAGAAGAGGCATGAATGAAACGTATATCATTTTCCAAGGCCGCTTGGCATAAATCTCGACTAAAATGGAAATTATTTTCCATGAGAAAGTCAGCATTACGCTCGGTGGTATCAGAACAAGCGCCCAAGTGCACAATGCCCTTCACCTGCGAACCAAGTCCTTCACGGCGCACTTGCTCTATGAAAACATCGCGGTGCACATAATCCACATAGCGCAAGCCCACAAGATTTTTCCACTTTTCACTGGTGTTTAGATTATCTACCACCAGCACATCTTCCATGCCCACCTTATTGAGTTGCCACAACAAAGCACTGCCCAAAAAACCTGCACCGCCGGTAATAATATACATAATCACTACACCTTATTTTGCAAAGTCATAAAATTCCAAGGCCGGAGCCCGTGGAATGCGGCCCACCTCAGCCAATTTCTCATAAAATAGCGTAAGACCATCCAGTTCATCACCACGCAAAGTATACAATAAGCCCTCATGATAATAGGTGAATAAATCCTCCCGTGAGAGCGGACAACCATGCTGGGTCAAATCCAAAATCACGTCCATATTATCAAAGCTCCATTGGCGCGCCTCATGAAACAATACCGTGGGATCAGAACTAAAAAGACGTGCATGGGCAGCCTTGCGGCACACCACCCACAAACCAAAGATAAAAGGCAAACCAGTCCAGGTGCGCCACTGTTCAGCAAGATCCAATCTGTATGTATAATCCGCATGATGGCGCAAACGCAAAGCTTCATCCCCAATGGCCAAAAAAGCCTTGGGAGCTTTGCCGCTGGCCAAGCATTGACTCACATTGGCCACAATATAACGCGCCTTAATGCCGTATCTTTGCTCCAAAAGCAGCTGCAATAAAGCCGAAGATGTGGCCGACTCACCGGTAATAAGTATCTCAGCACCGTCCAGCTCTTCCACAGGGCAAGAAGAAAGCAAAAGCACACTCATGACGGGCCCACGAGAGCCTATGGATAAATCTCGCATGAGGTAGTACTTTTCCGGATGGCAAGCATATTCAAAACACGATGTGGAAGAAATATGCAATTCTCCGCGAGACATCATGGTATTGAGCACCGCCGGCGGCGCCGACACCAATTCAAATTCGTGCCCAATGCGCCCAGATTCCAAAGGATAATACAAGGGCAATACATTAAGATAACCAATGCGCCCCATACGTAAAGGGCTTTTTCCGGTCTGCGTCATACGACACACTTCCTTCTTATCTGATGCACCGTGAAAGATATTTTGCATTCTCTCGCGGATACAAATTTATTTTACGCCGTGGGAAACAGGGGTGTAATCCATGGTTCTTTGCACAGGGGTGAAGCCCGCCGCTTCAATGATTTTATGAATTTCAGCGCGCGAGAGAGAATATGATGTTCCTGCCGCTGCCACCACATTTTCTTCCAGCATGAGAGAGCCAAAATCATTGGCACCATAAAAGAGACCCAACTGTCCAATATGCGGCCCCATGGTCACCCAAGAAGATTGTATATTGGCAATATTATCCAGCACCAAGCGAGACACGGCCAACATGCGCAGGTACGCAGGAGCCGGCAAGGTTTCGCAGATAATGTTGGTGTGCCCCGGCTGAAAAGTCCATGGGATAAAGGCCGTAAAACCACCGGTTCTATCTTGCGTGGCACGCACGGCAAAAAGATGATCCAAGCGATGAGAAGGCTCTTCCTCATGACCAAACATCATGGTGGCGGTGGTGCGCAAACCAAGGGCATGGGCTTCTTCCATAATTTCCAACCAACGTGTGGCAGAACACTTATTGGGGGACACACGCTCTCGCACAGCATTATCCAAAATTTCCGCGCCTCCGCCAGGCAAGGAATGCAAACCGCTGTCTTTGAGGCGACGTAAGATTTCTTTGGTGCTCAGGCCATACAGCTCTGACCAATAAGCAATTTCTGGCGGGGAGAAAGCGTGAATATGCAAAGTGGGCCATGTTTCGCGCATCCAAGCAAGCAAGTCTTCATACCATGAAAGAGGTAAATCCGGATGATGTCCCCCCTGCATGAGCACTTGTGTTCCGCCAAGGGCCAACGTTTCATTGATTTTTTCCGTTAAGACTTCTCGGCTAATCACATAAGCATCTTCATGACCGGGAGCACGATAAAAAGCACAAAAGCGGCACGCGCATACGCACACATTGGAGTAATTAATATTTCTATCGCCCACATAGGTAACCATGGGTTCTGGATGCAAACGCAAACGCATGCCATGGGCAAGGGATGCCAAGGTGGGCAGTGATGCTTCAAAATACAAAGCCTCTGCATGGGCGCGTTCTAAGCGTTCACCCTGTAAAACTCTTTGAGCCGCTTCTTGTACAGCTTCACTTTCTGCAAAAGGGCTATGACTTCGTAAAAATTCCATATATTAAGCCTCCACCTCTTCAAAAAGCGCATTACGTCGCACAGGCGTAAAGCCCGATTGCACTATCATTTGCTCCAAGGAAGCAATGGTCATGCCCTGCTCAGACTGAGCTCCGGCCATGTGCCCAATATGCTCTTCCACAATGGTACCGTCCAAATCGTTGGCACCATACCACAAGGCCGTTTGTGCCAGTTTTTCTCCCATCATGACCCAATAGCCTTTTATATGAGGAATATTATCCAGCATGAGGCGAGACACAGCCACCGTGCGCAATTGCTCAAGACCTTTATGGGGGCCCACTTGTTCTGCTGGCAAAAGCAATTTACTGTTTTTCGTTTGGAAAGGAAGGGGAATAAAGCACGTGAAGCCTTGGCTTTTATCTTGTTGTTCGCGCAGGCGACACAAATGATCCACCCTATGCTCTGGGCTTTCCACATGCCCAAAAAGCATGGTGCAATTGGTGCGGATACCAAGGCCATGGGCCTCGGCACAAACCTGAAGCCATGCATTGGCATCGGCTTTCACGGGGCAAATTTTTTGGCGTATGCCTTCATCAAATATTTCTGCGCCGCCGCCCGGCATCATGCGCAAGCCAGCATCTTTCAAGCGTTGTAGCACTTGCAAGGTGCTTATGCCTTCTAGCTTGGCAAAGTGCGCTATTTCCACGGCGGTGAAAGCTTTAATGACAAGCTTTGGATACGCACTGGTCACCGAGCGTAAGACATCCTCAAACCAAGCCAAGGGCAAGGTGGGATGGCAACCACCCACAATGTGTAATTCATCCAAATGCACAGCGTTGCGCAAATTCTCATGAGCTGAATGCACTTTTTGCAAAATATCTTCTTTAGAGAGTACAAAAGCGCCCTCTTGCCCTTCATTTTCGCGGCAAAATGCACAAAAAGCACAGTCATTGACACACACATTGGTATAGTTTACATGCCTGTTGACCACATAATGGGTGGCATTTCCATGTAGTTTTGTGCGCACATGGTGAGCCAAGGCCCCCACGGCGGTAAGATCGGCACAGTCAAAAAGCTTGAGGCCGTCTTCATAAGACAGACGCTCATTTTCCATAACCTTTGTATAGATGGCCCCAAGGCCAAGCTGTGTATAATAATTGACGTTAAGCATGGTTTGGGATTATGTTCCCTACCGTTGGCACTGTCAATGCCAAAGCCACCCTTTTACCGAGAAATTCTTATGCAAAATACCATCACTTTGGGCATTTCACCCTGCCCCAATGATACCTATATTTTCCACGCGCTTTTGCATGGCCTTATAGATGTGCCTTTTAACATTGAATACATCATGGCAGATGTGGAAGAGCTCAACGCCAGAGCTTGCAAAGGTGAGTTGCACGCCACCAAGCTTTCTGTGGGTGTTTTGCCTAAAGTTTTACAACATTACGCCGTATTACGTAGCGGCGGAGCCTTGGGCTTTGGCTGTGGCCCCTTACTTGTGGCACGCAAGCCCCTTGACGAGAATGCACAGCGCACAGCCAGCATTGCCATTCCAGGACATATGACCACTGCCGCCCTACTCTTGGATTTACACGGGCATTTTCAAGGCCCTAAAGAAGACATGCTTTTTGACAAAGTCATGCCGCACGTGTTGCAGGGGCAGAGTGACATGGGCCTTATTATCCATGAGGGACGCTTTACCTATGCCGATCAAGGCTTGCATAAAATCTTAGACCTTGGGCAATGGTGGGAAAGTTCTTTTCAAGCTCCCTTACCCTTGGGCGCCATTGTCACACGCCGCGACATGCCTTTAGCTCAAGCTCGCATGCTGGAAGAAGCCATCACCAAAAGCATTCTCTACGCACGCAAAAACCCAGAAGCTAGCAAGAGTTTTATCCGCGCCCATGCTCAAGAAATTTCTGAAGAAGTGACCAAGGCACATATTGCAACTTTTGTGAATGATTACAGTCTTGACCTTGGAGAACTTGGACAAAGAGCCATTGAGCTCCTTGTGGGCAAAGCCTTGCAAAAAACTGATGCCTCTACCCATTACGCAAGTTCTATATTTTTAGAAAAATAGAAACAACTTTTTTACCCTTACACTATTTTATTTATGCGCTATTTTATTTCGACATTTTTTTCGTCCCTGGAAGCCAAAAGACTCATGCAGCTTGGCCTACCCATTTTCATAGCTCAGCTATCTGCCGTGGGCATGTCTCTTGTGGATACCATCATGACAGGGCAAGCCAGCTCCACCGACATGGCCGCCGTGGCCGTGGCAACATCGGTGTGGAACCCCATATCCCTTTTTGGTGTGGGGGTACTTCTGGCCATTTCTCCCTTAAGCGCGCAACTGGTGGGCGAAAAAGAAGAGCACAAAACGCCGCACCTCATGCGCCAAGGCATTTGTTGCGCCTTATTGCTCAGCATACCGCTCATGCTACTCTTCCAGTATATTTCCTACCACATGGGCCTTTTTGATTTAAGCCCTTCCTTGGTGGATTTATCTGGCGGCTATCTTCGCGCTGTGCTTTGGGGACTCCCCTTCTTTTATATATTCGTTTGCGTGCGTGGCTTTGTGGAGGGTTTTTCCCTCACCAAGCCTGCCATGTACATAGGCATCATAGCCTTATTGCTCAACATACCCGTCAACTACATACTCATTTACGGACATTTGGGCTTTCCGGCTTTAGGTGCTGTGGGTTGCGGTGTGGCAACGGCTTTTTGCTTTATTTTCATGGGCGTAAGTATGACGGCCTATGTGTGCCTAGCCAAGCGATTTAAACATTTAGGAAGCCTGTTCACGCCTCTCTTGCGCAAGAACCATGAAGCCCATGCCGACGCACCGCGCTTTGATGCCGCCGTCATTCGCCGTATTTTTCGCATAGGTCTTCCCGGTGCCTTGGCCATGCTCTTTGAAATCACTCTCTTTGCCGCCTCGGCTTTGGCCATTGCTCCCCTTGGGACTGTCATTGTGGCGGGCCATCAGGTGGCATCTAGTGTGGCGGCGGTGCTCTTCATGGTGCCCCTATCCATTGGCATTACGGCCACCATTCGCGTGAGTCATTACTTGGGCGCAGGGCAATACATTCACGCGCGCTACACAGCCTGGACGGCCCTTAGCCTTGGTTTACTCATAGCCTGCATTGGTGCCACCATGACCTATTTCTTTAGAGACACCATTGTGGCCATCTATAACGATGAAGCCGATGTGGTGAACCTTGCCGTTACTTTACTTTTATACGCCGCATCCTTCCAAATTGTGGACAGCTTGCAAATGATAGGCATTGGCATTTTACGCGGCTATAACGATACGCGTATCATTTCCATTGTTTCCTTTGTGGTATACTGGGTCATTGGCTTCCCGCTGGGGTATATTTTGTGCCACAAGGATTGGATCATACAACCCATTGGCGCCGCGGGCTTCTGGGTGGGCTTCATTGTGGCTTTGAGCCTTTGCAGCTTCTGTTTCCTCTGGCGCATATTGCACCTACACAGAATGAGCCCCGACATGGTGAAGTATAAAATTCACCAATAAAAAGCATTTTGCACAAAAAAAGCCCTACGTATAATTATGTAGGGCCAGAATGCTGACGCAGTCTACTGGTGGGAAACCTTTTTTGAAAAAAAGGTTCTCCCCCCAGACCCCCCTTCCA
>CAYJHD010000083.1:0-8462 GCA_964370015.1 uncultured Desulfovibrionaceae bacterium
ACATGCGTACTTTTACAACTGATTTATTGTGCATGGGAGCTGGCCTTGCAGGTGAACGTGTTGCCGTTGAAGCAGCACAAAATGGCTTCGATGTTATTTGTCTTTCCGTGGTACCTCCCAAACGCTCGCACTCTTCTGCAGCCATGGGTGGTATGCAGGCAGCTCTTGCCAACTCTGCCATGAGCCAAGGCGACTCCCCCGACGTACACTTTGCTGACACAGTAAAGGGTTCTGACTGGGGCTGTGACCAAGAAGTGGCTCGTCTTTTTGCCAACACTGCCCCCATTGCCATGCGCGAAATGGCTTGGATGGGCGTGCCTTGGAGCCGTGTTGAGCCGGGCGTACATACCTATTATAAGGGCGGTAAGCCTTTTGAAGCCGAAGAGCTTGAGTCCAAGCGTGGCCTTATCCACTCTCGTGCTTTTGGTGGTACTGCCAAATGGCGTACTTGCTACACTTCCGACGGTACAGGCCACTCCGTGCTCTTTACCTTGGATAACCGCTTGCTCCAACTTGGCGTAGCAGTGCATGACCGCATGCAGGCCGAAGCCCTCATTCATGATGGCGACACTTGTACCGGTTGTATTTGCCGCTGTTTACGTACTGGTGAGCTTGTCATGTACAGAGCCAAAGTGACCCTCATCGCCACCGGGGGTTATGGTCGCGTGTATCCTGCCACCACCAATGCTATTATCTGTGATGGCGGCGGTCAAATTACGGCATTAGATACAGGTTGTGTACCCATGGGTAACATGGAAGCTGTACAATTCCACCCCACAGGCACCGTACCTACTGACATTCTCGTGACCGAAGGTTGTCGCGGCGATGGCGGTACCTTGCTTGACGTGAACGAATATCGCTTCATGCCTGACTATGAGCCAGAAAAAGCCGAGCTTGCTTCCCGTGACGTGGTTTCCCGTCGCATGGCTGAGCATATGCGCAAAGGTTTTGGCGTGCAAAGCCCTTATGGCGAGCACTTGTGGTTAGACATTCGTCACCTTGGCGAAAAGCACATCACCACCAACTTGCGCGAAGTGTATGACATTTCCACCAAGTTCCTTGGTGTGAACCCCATTACACAGCTTATTCCTGTACGTCCCACACATCACTACAGCATGGGTGGCGTGCGCACCAATAAAGACGGTGCAGTGTATGGCCTTAAGGGGCTGTTCTCCGCCGGCGAAGCTGCTTGTTGGGATATGCACGGCTTTAACCGCCTTGGTGGTAACTCCTTGGCAGAAACCGTTGTGGCCGGTCGCATCATCGGTAAAAAAGTGGTGGAATACCTTCAAGGTTATGAAACCAGCTTTAGTACCGCCGCTGGCTCTGCCGCTGCTAAGCTTGTGGCAGAACGCATTGACAACATGGTACATGGTCGCAAGGGCAAGGAAGACTGCTACAAGTTGCGCGCTCAATTGCACAAAACCATGATGGAAAACGTGGGTATTTTCCGTAACGGTCCTGACTTGCAAAAAGCTTGTGATGAAATGCAAGAATTGCTTGTTCGTTCCGAGCAAATTGCCTTACAAGGCAAGAACTGCGGCTTTAACCCAGAGCTTTCCATGGCTCTTCGCATTCGCGGTATGATTAAACTTGGCCTTTGCACAGCTTACGGCGCTCTTATGCGTACTGAAAGCCGTGGTGGTCACGCCCGTGAAGACTTCCCCGAACGTAACGACAAAGAATGGCTCAACCGTACCCTTTCTCATTGGAAAGAAGGCGACACTTTGCCCACCTTATCCTATGAAGAAGCCACACCTTGGTATGAAATTCCTCCGGGTGATCGTGGTTACGGCGGCGGCAAGATTATCGATGCTGAAATTCCAGCCGATAAAATTCGCCCCCTTGGCGGTGCTTAGGCCTTAAGGCGTAAGCACCGTTATAAACAGCACTCTTAGTACGAATAACATTCGGGAGAAATATAATG
This sequence comes from uncultured Desulfovibrionaceae bacterium, assembly GCA_964370015.1. Lineage (GTDB taxonomy): Bacteria > Desulfobacterota > Desulfovibrionia > Desulfovibrionales > Desulfovibrionaceae > CAYJAD01. The sequence goes on from CAYJHD010000083.1 coordinate 1,928, forward strand.
GGACGTAAACTGCATTTTGAAATCATGCGCTACAACCCTCTGGATCCAGAGAGCAAGCCGCATTTACAATCTTTCTATTTGGAAGAGCATCCTAGCATGACGCTTTTTGTGGCGCTCATGGAATTGCGTGAAACTCAAGACCCAAGCTTGCAATTTGACTTCTGCTGCCGTGCAGGCATTTGTGGCTCTTGCGGTATGGTAATCAACGGTCGTCCTGGCCTTGCTTGCTCCACGCAAACTCGTGATTTGCCAGATCATATTGTTCTGCATCCGCTGCCAGTATTTAAACTTATTGGCGACCTTTCTGTGGATACAGGCACTTGGTTCCGTAATGTGGGCGCCAAATTGGAAACATGGATTCACAGCCAAAAGCCTTTTGACGAAAACGCTGTGGAAGACCCCATGACCAATGCTTTGGCCACACATATCTTTGAGCTTGATCGTTGTATCGAATGCGGCTGCTGCGTGGCTGCTTGTGGTACCGCTCGCATGCGCGAAGATTTTTACGGCGCCACCAGCATTAACCGTATGGCCCGCTTCTATGTGGACCCACGCGATAACCGCACTGAAGCTGATTTTTATGAGCTCGTCGGTAATGACCAAGGCGTATTCGGTTGTATGGGACTTTTGGCATGTCACGATGTGTGCCCCAAAAAGCTTCCCTTACAAGACCAGCTCGGCATCATGCGCCGTATGCTTGTGACCGAATCGGTGAAAGGTATTGTACCAGAACCATTGCGCAAACTCATGTCCTGCAAAGGCAATTGTCACCCAAAATAGGGTAGAAGGAATTAGAATCATGGCATTATACACTAAAGAAGAAGCACTGGAATATCATGCAAAACCACGCCCCGGTAAGGTAGAAGTTCTGCCCACCAAGGCTTGCGCTAGCCAAAAAGACTTAACCCTTGCATACTCCCCTGGCGTTGCAGAAGCTTGTCTTGCCATCCATGCCGATGAAAAGATGGTGGATGTGTACACTGGTCGCGCAAACCTTGTGGCTGTGGTATCCAATGGTACAGCCGTGCTTGGTCTTGGTAACATTGGTCCCAAAGCTGCTAAGCCTGTTATGGAAGGTAAGGGCATTCTCTTTAAGATGTTTGCCGATATCGACGTGTACGATATCAACCTTGCTGAAAATGACCAAGACAAGCTTTGCGACATTGTAAAAGCCATGGAGCCCACCTTTGGTGGCATTAACCTTGAAGACATCAAAGCCCCTGAGTGCTTCTATATTGAAGAAAAACTTCGCGAAGAAATGAACATTCCTGTGTTCCATGACGATCAGCACGGCACCGCAGTTATTTCTGCCGCCGGTCTCATCAATGCATGCGAAATCACCGGTCGTAAAATGGAAGATTGCAAAGTGGTAGTATCCGGTGCCGGCGCTGCTGCCATTGCTTCTGCCAACCTTTACGTGGAAATGGGCGTAAAGCGCGAAAACGTGTATATGTTCGACTCCCGTGGTCTTATCCACGCCGGCCGTACCGACCTTAACAAGTATAAGGCCGCCTATGCACAAAAGGAAAACTGCACTTTAGAAGAAGCCCTCACCGGCGCTGATGTATTCTTAGGTCTTTCTGTGAAGGGTCTTTTGAGCAAAGAAATGGTACAAAGCATGGCTAAACAGCCCATCCTTTTTGCCTGCGCCAACCCAGATCCAGAAATCACCTATGCCGATGCCAAAGACGCTGTGCCTGATTGCATCATGGCCACTGGTCGTTCTGATTATCCTAACCAAATCAATAACGTATCCGGCTTCCCCTTCCTCTTCCGTGGTGCTCTTGATACCGGCGCAAGCCAAATCAACGAAGCCATGAAGATTGCGGCAGCCAAGTCTTTGGCAGCTCTTGCCAAGGAACCCGTACCCCAAGAAGTTATCGACGCTTACGGCGGTCAAAACTTCACCTACGGTATAGATTACGTTATTCCTAAGCCTCTTGATCCACGCATCTTAGAGTGGGAAACCCTCGCCGTGGCTCAAGCTGCCATGGATTCCGGCATTGCTACCCGTCCCATCAAGGACATGGATGCATACCGTAAGAGCTTGGTAGAGCGTGTGGGCAAATGCCGCGCTCGCGCCGATGCTTTGTATAAGAGCTACTTATAAGATACTGGGGCCGCTCTTTTGGGGCGGCCCCCTTTCCCATAAATCTTCATCCCTTTCCAGTTTCTGCCTTTTTTCTTTCTTGACTCAGAGCCTTTACGTATAATTGATATTCAGCATTGTTTAGTTGTTTTTTGTGAAAAAAATCTCTATTAAGACAGTATGTTACTTTTAGTTAACAGTATGGTGCACTCTAGAAGAGCGGTTCCTATTGAATCCTGTTCGTATTTATGGTATATGCATCTAAATATAAATAGTATTTACAGGTGTAACTTTAGCTTGTTGGAGGAAATGTATGGATAAGAGCTGTAAACATTTTTTTGCCTTAGCGTTATGCGTATTCCTTAGCTGTATGCTTTTTTTGCCTGAAATGTCTTTGGCAGCGCCCGCTGCGGAAGCTGCCAAAGACATGACCAATGCCTACATTACCCTAGGTATTTTAGGTATTGCCGCCATTTTATTTTTCACCGAAGCCCTTCCCTTGCCAGTGACGGCCATGCTTGTGCCTTGTGCCTTGAGTATTTCAGGCATTTTATCGGCCAAGGCTGCTTTCTCTTATTTTGGAGATTCCAGCGTGGTGTTGTTCATGGCCATGTTTATCTTGGGCGAAGGTACCTTTGCCACAGGTTTTGCCACCCGTGTGGCCGAAGCCACGGTGCACTTTTCCAGAGGCAGTGAAAAGCGCATGTTGGTGTATTCTGTTATTACCATCGGTACATTATCGGGCTTTTTGAGCAATACCGGCACCACCGCCGTGGCCTTACCCATGATTTTAGCCATGTGCGCCGCCGCATCCATCAACCCCAGTAAATTACTCATGCCCATTGCCTTTGCTTCGTCGCTGGGAGGCACCACCACCCTTGTGGGTACACCCCCCAACTTGCTCATCAATGCCACATTGGAAAAAATGGGCGCCGAGGCCAACGTGGCACCCTTTGGCTTCTTTGAATTTGCGCTGATTGGTATACCTTTACTGCTCGTGGGTGTGCTTTTTTATGCCACCATTGGCAGTAAATTATTACCCGATCGCGCTACAGATGTGAATCTTGATGAGGTAAAATTAAAACAACCTCGTATCATGCGTGTGGAAAAAATGCCCGTTGCCATGGGTATCTTTGTCTTTGTTATCATCGCCATGGCCACCAAGATGATTCCCTTGGTACCCGCCGCCATGCTGGGTGCCATGGGCATGGTCATGACTCGATGTATCACCATGAAGGAAGCCTTTAACTCCATTGACTGGACAACCATCTTCCTTTTTGCCGGTATGATTTCCATGAGCCAAGCCATGAAAGACACAGGCGCCGCCGCCCTCATAGCCAATAATGTGGTGACCATGGTCTCTGACCCTTACGCCATATTGGCTGTTACCTGCGCTTTAACCATGGTCATCACCAACTTCATGTCCAACACTGCCACCGCCGCCCTCATGGCTCCCTTGGCCATTCCCATCGCCATGCAAAGCGGCGTATCGCCCTTGCCCGTGGCCATGGGCATCGCCATATCAGCCTCGGCATGCTTCATAACACCCATAGCCACCCCCCCCAACACCTTGGTATTTGGGCCGGGTAACTATACCTTTATGGATTACGCCAAAGCCGGTTGGCCTTTGCAGATTTTAAGTTTTATTCTCTGTGTTGTCCTCATCCCCATCATTTGGCCCTTCTAATGGCGTAAAAAAGGGCAATCTGCTGCGTCAGAAAAGCTCTCCAAACTGCTCGTGTATCATCTATACAACGCATCTTGGAGAGCTTCTTTTTTGTATTTTACCTTTTTATAGAATGATGCCAACACATCGAGTCACATGTCTTTTGTCCGTGTAGCGCCAAAAAAAAGACAGGCCTTGGCCTGTCTTTTTTTAAGTTATGAAAGAAGCAATTAATCACTAAATAAGTTTTCAAAATTAAATTCTACCACACAAAATCCCATGGGAAGTGTGAAGGGAATGGCAAAGGTTTTACCAGTACAGGGGTGTACTATTTCGTGATTGGCGCCTAAAATCATGGAAGGGGTGCTACCAGAGAGTGTGAGGCCTTGGTCAGAGAGGCGGCGACGAGCGTCCCCCGACAGGATGTTCATCATCTCGCCCACCATTTCTTGCACGTCTAAAACGGGGTCTTCCAATTCTCCCAAGGTGTCTTTAGCCATGGCAACGGCGGCTTCTTGTGACATGGTAAAGGAAATACTGGCGATGCGTCTTTCGGCATCGCTGACGGTTACCATGGCAGAGATGTCTCCATAAGCTTCAAAACTTGCTTTTTCAAAGGCATCGCCCGGTTCAGGAGTGCTTTGTGTCATGGAGCCTAGCACATGTTTAGTGGCGTCTTTAAAGGCTTCTACAATGATGTCATTATCGATTCTTTGGGTACTCATGTATTTTCTCCAAGTTGCTGAAAATTCAGTGGGATGTGGCTTATTCGAGTTCCAGACGGCCAGTGGTAATAAAATCATCTACCAAGGAAAAAACAAGATCGTTGCCGCAGAAATTGTGCTTTAGAATATTTCGTTGGTAATATGGTAATTTTTCTTCAAAATTTTGCAAGTTATTTTTGTGTAGATGGAGCATATTTGCTTGCATACCATAGCCAAGTTTTTCAATATATAGGGCGTTAAATCGTTGTTCTACCATGGCCATGATGGGTAATGTGAAGATGGGCTTACCAAGATATAAAGATTCTGTCATAAGCGTGTGCCCGCCTCCTTGTATCACGTATGAAGCGCCTTCCAAAAGTTCTAAAAACACGTCTTCTGATTTTTTCTTAAAAATCACATTACCCTCTTGTCCCTCGTGGTCTTGATAGCCAAAAACATAACAAGTGCGCTCTGTGGATGTGCGCAAAAAGTCCACCAAGGCTCTGTGGGTGGAGTTGCTTTGATACACCACCACATGTCCATCATCACGGGGTTTTGCTTCACGTACTCTGTCACGTAAAATGGGCGGAACCACACGTGCCGTATATTCCTTTCTCACAGGGGGAGCATAAAATGATACGATGAGGTTTTGCTCAGTGGGGCGAAAAAGGTATTTGGGAGTAAGATTTTGCACAAAATAATCAAAGAGCATGTCCCATGGTAATTCATGGTCGCAACAAGTAATGACGTGTTGATGGTCCAGTGTTAGACAGGGTAACCCCATGCGCTCGGCTGCGCGCGGCACAAAGTACTCAAGGTCAGTCATACATACGTCAGGTTTGAATTCTTCCATGAGGCGTTGCGTTTCGCGAATATATTTTTCTCGCTGTAAAAGGGTAGGTATGGCGCGAGCGATGGTGGCCGGCATATCTACTTTATAGTTTTTAAAGACAGTGCCAAGGTTGGGTAATTTATGAACCTTAAATTCCGGCTGTAAAATTTTCAATGCGTCGTCATTGGCCACGAAAAGAAATTCGTGCTGTCCCAATTGTCTGGCTATGGTTAAGCCGCGCATGGCATGTCCATGCCCTGTTCCGTGTATGCCGTAGAGAATTCGAGCCATAAATGTTCCTAAATTTTAAGGTTTTTCACTTGTAGCAAAAAGCTCATGCAAGGTCAAATATCCCCGCTTTTTCACAGGAAAGCACTTTTAGCTTCTTTAGATGGGTTCTGAATGGAAAAATATGATAAATCCATGGGTAATTATGTCATGAGGGCTAAGGCGTGTATATTTTCAATGCTTGACGAAAAGGCTTGTTTTCTCTAAGAAATAGGGGATAAACTCGCATGTTTTTCGCGCCTTAAATCAGCGCATGGACTTTTACCTTGGAAGAAATCATGGATGCAAGAAAAGCTATAGACATTTTGGCACGCGCTAAGGTTGCCTTTGGCAAAAAAAGAGATGTGGACTGCCTTGGCGGTCTCATAATGGTGCTTAAAGGCATGGGCGGGGCTTCTTTGCCCTTGGACGTGGCCGGTGCCGTGCGTGATCTGCTCTTACTTGTGGGTAAAGATAAAGTGGTCACTGAAGTGCTGGGTACACAGCTTCTCTATCAACAAGGGCAGGAAAAACATCTTTTGGTGTGCTTGGCTAAAGTGTATAAAGTGGCCAAAGAAGCGCAAGATCGTGAAGATATGGCAGAGGTGCGGGCCCGTAAGTTGAAGTTAGATCATACCCTTAGCGATGGCATGAAGTATATAAAACAGGGTGAATTTAGCGACGCAGATCGTTGTTTTACCGAAGCTTTGACATTTTACAAAGATGAGCATGCGGTGTTTTTGGTTATTGGTGAAGCCTTCATGGCAGCTGATGCCCCCAAAAGAGCTTTTCCATATTTATCCAAAGGTGTTATTGCCGCGCCGGAGCATGTGAAGCTCAAAGAAGCTTACGACAAATGCATGCTGCTTAAAGATCAAAAGAAGTAAAAAGCAAATCTAAAGATAACATTCCGCCGCAATTGAAGTTTTTTGGAAAGGGGGTCTGGGGGAAGAACCTTTTGTTCACAAAAGGTTTTC
>CAYJHD010000084.1:0-8356 GCA_964370015.1 uncultured Desulfovibrionaceae bacterium
CCACAGCCACCACAAAAAGCATGGCAAAAACCATTTCATTGATGGCGCGGCAAGCATCCATGAGGCGGCGCACAGGTTGATATACCCACCAAGGGACAATATTATCTGAACTTAAAATACCAAAGGGAATGGCAAAAATAACTGCCAATACCGAACCCCAAAGGGCTATTTGTATGGTAATGAGGATTTCTTCCATATATAAGCGCCAATCACTAAAGTCTGGCGGAAAAAATTCCTTACCAAAATCCACCATATTACCGGCATCGGTAAACAGTGCCAAGGGGCGCATTTCTGCCCCCTCCCAAGCCCAAACCAATATGGCTAAGCCAAGGGCCCAAGAAAATAAAGAGATAAAGGAAATACGCTCTGGGCGTGAAATTTCTTGTGTCATTACAGTGCTGCTCATACTTTTCTCTACTATGCATCCCCTGACATTTCCATGCCAAGGGATGCAAGGTTGTGGTGTAGGTGGAAGATTATTTGCTGGAAGACACGGTGGAGCCAAGGCTCTTTATGCGTGCTTCAAGCTTTTGCAATTGTGCGTCAATATCAGTAATCTTAGCTTTCTTTTCTTCTTCGCTTAGATTGGCATTGGCAAGGATGGCATTTTTATTTTTGAAAAGTTCCAACTGACGAATGGTCAAAAGTTGATCATTGGAAGACTCTCTAAAAGGCCCCCAGCTTAAAGAAGCCAAGATTTTCTTTTCAGCTTCCACATTGTCGCCCTTCACGCCGTAATCCAAGAAAAATGTACGTAAGGTTTCTTTCACGTCGGCGGGCAAGTCTTTACGCCAAGCAATGGGATCACTGGGAATGATGGGAGAAGTCCAAATAATCTTCAATTCTTTGTGTTTTTTAGGATTATTAATGGCAAGGCGGCCCAAAGTACCCGTTTCGCAGGTGGCCACGTCCACTTGCTTATTGGCCACAGAAAGAGCATTGGTTTCATGGCTAGCTGTCAGCACACGCTTAAAGATTTTTTTTGCGTCCTTACCATTTTGTGCAAACACATAGTAGCTGGGCACAAGAAAGCCGGAGGTGGAGTTGGGATCACCATTTCCAAAATTTAACTCTTTAGCTTTGGCAAACATATCGTCAAGGTTATTGATGGGGGAATCCACATGGGCTAAAATATAGGAATAATAGCCGTCGGTACCATCATCAGCAATGGTCTTTAAGAAAATTTCTGCATTGGCGCGGTCCACAGCTTCCTTGGCGGATTTATTCCCAAACCATGCCAATTGCACTTTGCCGTATTGCATACCTGTTACAATGCCAGCATAATCCGAAGAGAAAAAAGGCTTAATTTTATAGCCAGTCTTTTTTTCCATTTCAGCCAAGAAAGGCTCCCAGTTTTTACGCAAATTTTGCGAAGATTCTGTGCTGATGATACCAAAGTTGATTTCCACTTCTTTGGCCTGTGCAGTATTTGCAAAAACCATGGTACCAAGGGCAGCCACTGCCAACATTTTTTTAAAACTAAAAAAAGCCATATTACTCTCCAAAAAATTCAATATAAGGGTTAGAGGTTGTATTTTGGGCGCACCATAAGACCTAAAGAAAACACTTCCTTTAGTAATACAATGCAATTATAAAATATTTTACATAAATGCTGGGCTAGGTTCACCCATGGAATGAGCTCCGGACATGGGGGACAACTGCGGGGCAAAGGTTCTAGATTCTTCTTGCTGTGTTGGCATGCTGGGGGCAAACATTTCTTCGCTTTCTGCACCGTAGAGCTCTTGCAAGAAGGCAGGCGTCAAAGCAGAAGAAGGACCATCATAGACAATCTTACCATCTTTCAAAGCCACAGTGCGCGGGCAATATTTAATGGCATAATCCACTTGGTGTAAGGTCACCATGACGGTGATATTATCTTGTTTATTAATATCTGCCAAAATTTGCATGACTTTGCGGGAAGACTCTGGATCAAGGGAAGCAATGGGTTCATCTGCCAAGAGCAATTTAGCCTTTTGCACCAAGGCTCTGGCAATGGCGGCGCGTTGTTGCTGACCACCAGAAAGGGTGGACGCTCTTTGATGGGCTTTACTGCCAATACCCACACGTTGCAAAGCTTCTAAAGCAAGACTTTTATCTTCACTACGAAAAAGCCCAAAAGCCGTACGCCACAAGGGGGTTCTGCCAAGGGCACCCAGCATCACATTGGTGAGCACATTTAAGCGATCAACCAGGTTAAACTGCTGAAAAATCATGCCTATATTTGTGCGCATACCACGAATATCACTGTGCAAACGTCCATTGCTTTGCAAGGTTTGCCCCATGGATATGATACTGCCACCATCTTTATCACCACACATAAGACCGGAAATATGACGCATAAGGGTGGACTTACCAGAGCCAGAAGCACCAATAAGAGCCACCATTTCACCGGGCTTCACGGTGAGGTTGATATTGTCACAAGCCTTGGTGGCACCAAAGGTGCGGGTGAAATTTGTAATATGCAGCATGAAAAATCTCCTTAATATACGTAGTAAATGGCATGCGCTCTGAATTTTTACCTCACAAGGTGCAAGCACATGCTGTTGATGTGTCTGTTATAGTAATGTCATGTGGCTAGAAAAAGGCCAAAAGGTGTTTCTTGTGCGTCAAATATGTCACAACACCACGTAGAGCTTCACCCAAGAAGGCATATGAAAAAAAATCTATAAGATTACTATGTTAAAAAATAAAAGGTAGAGAATTTTTCTTACGAAAACCCTCTACCTATGAAAACCAAAATAGAATGATGTATCTAATTATTTTTGACTGGTAAGCTGTGTGGAAAGCTTAGCCAGTTTAGCGTCAATTTCATGTATTTTCACTTTCTTTTCTTCTTCACTTAATTGCGTATTTTGCATGATGGCGTTTTTATCTTTAAACAACTCCAACTGGCGAATGGGCAAAAGCTGCGCATTACTAGAAGCTCTATAATGCGACCAGCCAAGTTCACCCAGCACTTTTTTTTCTGCGGCGGCATTCTCGCCCTTTACACCGTATTCAAGAAAAAATGTACGCAATGCATTTTTTACATCTTGAGGTAAATCCTTGCGCCATACGATGGGATCACGAGGAATAAGCGGAGATGTCCAAATGATTTTAAGTAATTTATACTTTTCGGGATTATTTTTCTCTAAGCGATCTAAAGCACCACTACCACAGGTGGCCACGTGCACTTGCCCATTGGCCACGGCAAGAGCATTGGTTTCATGCCCAGCGGTGAGAACTCGTTTAAATATCTTTTTGGCGTCTTTATCATTTTTTGCAAATGCATAATAGTTAGGCACTAAATATCCCGAAGTAGAGTTGGGATCCCCATTGCCAAAGTTAAGATCTTGAGCCCTTGCAAACATATCATCCAAAGAGTTTATGGTAGAATCTGTACGCGCTATAATATGAGAATAATACCCATCACTGCCATCTTTATTAATAACTTGCGCAAAAACTTCTCCTTGGGCACGGTCAACCGCTTCCTTGGCGGCTTTATTGCCATACCAAGCGAATTGAACCTTACCGTATTGCATACCTGTAATGATACCTGCATAATCAGAAGCAAAAAAAGGCTTTATGGTATACCCAGTCTCTTTTTCCAAGGCAGTTAAAAAAGGTTCCCAATGTGTACGTGAATGCTGTGTGGATTCAGTACTGATAATTCCAAAATGTAATATTGTTTCTTGTGCCAGCACAGGACTTACTGTCCAAAAGGTCATTCCAGCAGCGACTAGCACAAGGGCTTTTTTACAAAAATTTAAAAATTTCATACATATCCTTCATTTTTTCACTAAGCATTTTGCATTGTGGATAAAAGTTCACCAAAAGCTGCACAAGCCTCAGAAAGCTCTCCTGAATTATCTATACAGCGCAAATGAGGCATATTTTGCAAAGCAGAAATATCCATATGAGCACGTTCAATGCGCTTTTCTATATCCTCGGCACTTTCACGTCCGCGAGCTTCAAGGCGCGCACGCAGCGCAGAGCTCTCCACCGTAATAAGAACAGGAATAAGTTCAGGATATTTTTGCTGCGCATCAGACAAATACGCACGAGATCCATTGACAATAACCACAGAACCTTCGTTAAGTAAGGCATCTATATTTTTATGAATACCATAATACAGTCCATGACTTTGCCAATGCATAACAAAATCCCCTGCCTCAAGAGCTTGTAAAAAATCCTCTTGGCTTAAGGAAATATGTTGCTCGTCATGGGTGTTTTCACTGACTTTGCGCGTAATATGACGCTGGGCAATGTGCACAGGTCGCTTATGAGTATTTTCTTGCGCAAGCTCCCGTGCATGAAAAAGCAAGCTATCTTTGCCACTGCCGGAAGGGCCCATGAGATAGAGCAAATGCCCTTGATGGTGTTGTGTAATCATGGTGAATATTCGCCTTGTTAAAGATTACATGTCTGAGGGAAGCTTGTTTAAAAGCATTCCCCCAGAGGGATGGTTTTATTGCGCTCTAGATGTAAGCATACGCTGCTCCATGAAAGAATAGGTGCTTTCAGCCACGGCTTCACGCACTTCATCATCATGGAAAATGCCAATGACAGTGGCGCCGCGCGCTTTTGCCTCATTGATAAGTTCCACCACAGTTTGTCTATTATGTCCATCTAGGGAAGCGGTGGGCTCATCCAAAAGGAGTATGGGATAATCCCAAATGAAGCCGCGCGCTATATTGACACGTTGCTGTTCACCACCGGAAAAGGTGGCCGGCGCCAAATTCCACAAACGTTGCGGAATGCGTAAACGCTCCAAAAGCTCTCCGGCCTTCTTGCGGGCGCTTTCCTGCGTGCTCCCCTTTTCCATGAGCCTTTCAGCCACAATATCAAGGCAGGATACACGTGGAATAACGCGTAAAAATTGACTCACATAACCAAGAGTGTGGGTGCGCACCTCCACAATGGTACGAGGTAGCGCGCTGACCATATCCACTTCTTGCCCTTGATGGCGCACCAAGATGGATCCGGAAGAAGGTTTATAATTGGCATATAAAGAGCGCAAAAGTGTGGATTTACCAGAGCCGGAGGGGCCATGCAAAGCCAAACACTGCCCTGCATAGGCCTCCAAATTTAAATTATCAAAGGCCTCGATTATGGCGCCTTGTTGCGCGTGCAACACAAAGTTCTTACTCAAATTGCGAACACTTACTTGTGGAATGAGTGACATATATAATCCTTTACTAACAATATGTTAGAAACAATCAATTGAAGGCAGTTCGTTCAAAAAGCGTGAGGTGCGAGGAAGAAAAAAAGTCAAGATGCGCCGTGTATAAGACATACATAAGCAGTTTGACTTTTTTTGCTGACGACGCATATTGCACTTTTTCAACGAACTGTTAACCTTGGAGTACAGAGGAAACCAAAAGTTGCGTATACGGGTGATGCGGGTCATCCAACACTTGGTCTGTGAGACCTGCTTCCACCACATGCCCTTTGCGCATAACCACAATGCGATGGGCCAAGAGCCTTGCCACCGCAAGGTCATGGGTCACCAGCACTATGGAAAGTCCCAGTTCACGCACAAGAGTTCGGATAAGATCAAGCAAGCGCGCCTGCACCGACACATCCAAACCACCCGTGGGCTCATCCATGAATACCAAACGCGGTGAAGACACAAGGTTACGCGCAATTTGCAAACGCTGTTGCATACCACCAGAATACGATGCAGGAATATCATCTATGCGATCGGCGGCAATTTCCACACGATCCAGCCATTCTAAACCCGTCTGCCGAATATTTCCATAATTACGCGACCCGCAAGCCATGAGCCTTTCGCCAATATTACCCCCTGCAGAAACACGCATGCGTAAACCATCGCGAGGGTGTTGATGCACAAAGCCCCACTCTGTACGCAACAAGCGGCGACGCACGGCTTCAGTAAGGTTATGAATATCCAAAAGCGATTCTTGCCCTTGCTCATTGACAGAGCGATAAGTAACAGAACCGGAGCTTGGCTCCATGCGGCCGGAAATAAGATTCAATAAGGTGCTCTTTCCCGAACCGGATTCGCCCACAATGGCCAATACTTCGCCGGGCCACAGTTCAAAGGAAATATCCTCACAACCTACGCGTTCGCCATAATATTTACTCATATTTTGCACTTGAAGCACACTTTGTACCATGGAAGACTGCGGCATACGTGTGTCTTGTGCCATATTTTGTCCCAAACTTACTGTATTAAGCGTCATGACTTGACTCCTTGGACTGCTCGGATTGTTGGCGAGCACTATTTTTGGCACAATAGTCAGAGTCAGAGCAGACATAGATACGCGTGCCTTGGTCATCGGCAATGATTTCGTCTAAATAGCTATCGGTGGCGCCGCAAATTTCACAGGGCTTATCCCACGCTTGCACAGCAAAGGGATGGTCCTCAAAATCAAGGCTTTTCACATCGGTATAGGGCGGAATGGCATAAATACGCTTTTCGCGCCCTGCACCAAAGAGCTGTAAAGCCGGGCTTTGGTGCATTTTAGGATTATCAAACTTAGGCAAAGGCGAAGGACTCATGACATAACGCCCATGCACCATGACAGGATAATCATACGACGTGGCAATTTCACCATGTTTGGCTATGTCTTCATACAGTTTCACATGCATGACGCCGTATTCTTCCAACGCGTGCATGGTGCGTGTCTCCACTTCGCTGGGCTCCATCCAACGCAAAGGTTCAGGAATGGGCACTTGATACACCATGATCTGCCCTTCTTGCAAAGGCTCTTCGGGAATGCGGTGACGCGTTTGAATGATACTTGCCTCGGCGGTGTCCATGGTCACATTGACTTCCGCCACCTTTTCAAAAAAAGCACGAATGGACACGGCATTGGTGGTGTCGTCTGAACCTTGGTCAATGACCTTAAACACATCTTGCTTACCCAAAATGGCGGCGCTCACTTGAATACCACCAGTACCCCAACCATAGGGCATGGGCATTTCACGTCCGCCAAAGGGCACTTGATAACCGGGAATAGCCACAGCCTTGAGCAAGGTACGACGCAACATGCGTTTGCTTTGTTCATCCAAATAGGCATAATTATAGCCCAAGGGCACACTTTCCAAAGAAAAAATATCATTAGAAGACATATCTTTATGAGCGCTCATGGACACTCTCCTCATTTGCTTGCTCATTTTGTTCTGCTGTACGCTTGGCGTGGGATTTCTGTAAGGAACGTAATAATTCCAACTCCGCTTGGAAGTCCACATAATGCGGAAGCTTTAAGTGTTGCACAAAGCCGGAAGCTTCCACATTATCACTGTGATACATCACAAACTCTTCATCTTGCGCTGGCCCAAGCAAAGCTTCGCCAAGCTCCTTGGAACGTAAAGAACGATCCACCATGGCCATGCTCATGGCTTTGCGCTCGCCTTCGCCAAAGGCTAATCCATAGCCACGTGTAAAGCAGGCCGGCTTATCACCGCCGCCATGAAATTTATTGACCATTTCGCATTCGGTGAGGGGAATTTCGCCCACCACAATGGGGAAGCCCAACTCCTCCGGCACAAAGCTCACCTCCACATCTCCCATGCGTATTTCACCGGCAAAGGGGTGTGTGGAACCAAAACCGCGTTGGCTGGAATAGGCCAAAGCCAAAATAAGACCTTCATCACCGCGAGCAAGGTTCTGCAAGCGAATGTCACGTCCGGCAGGTAATTGTAAAGCATGACGCGTCAAATCGCCGGGGTTGGCATGAGGATTGGCAACTTCTTCGGGCAAAAGGCCTTCTTTTTCTAAAAAGGACAAGACCTTGGGGCAAGGGTAGCTCACAGATTCTGCCAAGCCTTTCTTGCTTTCTTGCACTTTTGCCTGTTTGTCGGCTTGCTTTTTTTCCTCTCCCTTGCTTTCCTTGGCATAAAAGGCCAAAGAGGGATCCAAAAGTCTATGAGTATAGTCAAAAGTGGGCCCCAACAATTGTCCACCGGGAATGTCTTTATATGTGGCGGAAATACGACGGCGTATGCGCATATTTTCCGTTTCTAAAGGCAAAGTAGAACCAAAACGGGGTAAGGTGGTACGAAAGGCACGCACAAGGAATATGGCTTCCACCATGTCCCCGCGAGCTTGCTTTATGGCAAGGGCTGCGCTTTGGGGATGATATAGGGACCCCTCTTGCATGACACGGTCCACGGCAAGGGAAAGCTGTTCATATATTTGATCAAGGCCAAGTTCCGGCACTTCGGCATCGCCACGGCGTTCCTCAGCCAAAAGGGCATGGGCATTGGCAATGGCCTCTTGCCCACCTTTTACAGCAACATACATAGTCTATCCTTTATAAAGCTTGAAGTTGTACCGAACGCGGCAAAGCCATAACTTCCACCGAAGTAGCGTTTGCGCTGTTCACAAAAATAATGTCCACCCCTAAAG
>CAYJHD010000085.1:0-8302 GCA_964370015.1 uncultured Desulfovibrionaceae bacterium
GGTTCATAAATATCCTCAATGGTGCGAACCTCTTCAGAACAAGCCACGGCAAGGGTTTTAATGCCCACGGGGCCGCCATCGTAGATTTTTATGAGCACTTCCAAGAGCTTTCTGTCCATTTGATCAAGGCCGTGCTTATCCACATCCATACGTTGCATGGCTTGGGCCGCTTGCGGCTCGGTGATGCCGCTTTCCCCTTGCATGAGGGCAAAGTCGCGTACACGGCGCAAAAGGCGGTTGGCTATGCGCGGGGTACCGCGAGAGCGTTTACCGATTTCCAAGGCGCCGCCATGGTCAATGGCAATGCCAAGGATTTTGGCTGTGCGGGTGACAATGCGGGCCAGCTCTTCGGGGGTGTAAAACTCCAAGCGGGCCACAATGCCAAAGCGATCGCGTAAGGGCGAAGACAGCATGCCCATGCGTGTGGTGGCACCCACCAAAGTAAAGGGCTCAAGATCAATTTTAACGGTGCGCGCCGCAGGGCCTTGGCCTATGATAAGGTCCAGCTTAAAATCTTCCATGGCAGGATACAGCACTTCCTCCACGGTGATGGGCATGCGGTGAATTTCATCCACAAAGAGAATATCATGGCGCGAAAGATTGGTGAGAATGGCGGCAAGGTCACCACTACGCTCCAGCACAGGGCCAGAAGTGCACACAATATTCACGCCCATTTCAGCGGCGATGATTTGCGCCAGTGTGGTCTTGCCCAAACCTGGGTTGCCGCAAAATAGCGTATGGTCAAGGGCCTTATGGCGTTCTTTGGCCGCACCAAGGTAGATGCGCATGTTGGCGCGTAGCTCTTCTTGTCCTATGAAATCATCAAGGGAACGCGGACGTACGGATTCATCGGGGCCGTTTACATCTGCATCTTGTGCCTGTTGCATGAGAGAAGAAGCTGGGGCGGTGGTCATTACTTGGCTCCCGCTTTGGCAAGGGCTTTAAGCACAGCGCGCAAAGCACCGGATACGTCAAGGTCCGGCTCTTCTGAGAGAATATTTTTGGCAATGGGGGCCGTTTCTTCTTCGCTGTAGCCAAGATTGGCAAGACCATCAAGCACATCGCGCAGCACTGAACCCACCGATGGCGCGGCACCTGCCAAGGAGGGCATGGAATCCACTTTGAGTTTATATTTGAGCTCAAGAAAGATATGCTGTCCTGTTTTCTTACCAATGCCGGACACACGGGTCAGGGCCACCATGTCGTCTTCCAGCACCATGCGACGTAAATCGTCAGGGCGGTAGAGGGAAAGAATGGCCAGGGCGGTGCGTGCTCCCACCTTAGAAATACTCACGAGAATTTCAAAGGTTTGGCGCTCGTCCCATGTTTCAAAACCAAAAAGCTCTTGAGAATCTTCGCGCACTTGAAAGCTGGTATAAAAACTGACAAAGTCCCCCTTGGCAGGCAAATGCGTAAGGGTATGATTGGGCAAAGCCACGGCATAACCCAAACCGCTATCGGTGATGATGAGGCAATTGCTTCCCCATAGTTCGCCAATTCTTCCTTCTATGCGCGCTATCATTTATCCTCCGATGGAAACCATTTTCTTTTGAGCCACGGCATTGGCATTGCGTGCTTTAAGGAGGGCTTCTCCCAAGGGTTTATCCTTAATGGCTTTTTCAAAAATTTGGCAAATTTCTTGCTCAAGGCATTCTTGCCTTTGCGCTTCATCTGCATGCGAGCAGATGCTCTCGCTGCGTAAAAGCCCGCGTAAATCGTGCTCAGCGTCGGCAAAAAGACAGGTGCGCAATTGCCCATCGGACGTGACACGCAATCTATTGCACGAATGGCAAAAGTGGTTGGACATGGCAGAGATAATGCCAAGGCGTCCAAGGCCGCCTTCTATGCTAAACATGCGTGCAGGCCCTTGATGCTTTTGCTTTTGCGCCTCGGGGGGCACGGGCGAATTGTCAGCACGTTGTATGGGCTTTTTCTTGGAAAAATCTATGGCATGCAAAGTGGCAAATTGACTTGCTGTGTCTAGAATTTCGTCGGCCGGCAAGTATACATCTTCACTCCATACGGTTTCTGCACCCATGGGCATGAACTCAATGAAGCGCACGTCAACACGATTGTCGGTGGCAAAGCGTACAAAATGCTCCATTTCCACATCACTAATGCCGCGCATGGCAACGGCATTGATTTTCACACGAATATTGGCCTGCTGTAAAGCCTGTATGGTGAGTAATACTTCATCCAATAAATCTTTACCTGTGATACGGGCAAAGGTTTCTTTGTGGAAGGAGTCCAGGGAAATGTTAATGGCGCGAATGCCCAGCTCCTTGAGCTTTGACACATGGGGGCGCACCAAGGTGGCATTGGTGGTAATGCGCAAATCCACTTGCGGAAAATTCTGACGCAAGGAGGCTAGAAAATCCATAAAGCCCCTACGGATGAAAGGCTCACCGCCGGTGAGGCGGATTTTTTGTATACCCATACGCACGGATGCCGACACAATGGTCAGCATCTCTTCATAGCGTAAAATGGAAGCATGGGGGATGAAGTTATCTTCCACACCACTGCGACAATAGGTACATCGAAAATTACAATGGTCTGTCACAGAAAGGCGTAAATAGCGGGCCACCCGCCCATGATCATCAGAAAGTAAGGCTTTAGTCACGTTCATATCCGGGAAGCAAGAGGGAAGAAGCGCCCGATTGGCCTTGGCCTTTGGGGCAGTCTTTTTGTAAATAGCAAATTTCGCAGGCGCCCTTGAAGGGGTAGTGGGTTACCACCGCAAAGCGACGTGTGAGGCTTGGGCCATCATCCTTATAAGGCATGCCAAGCTCTTCTAAAGCGGCGCGCAAGGTGTCTGTGGGGCGCGGTGCAGGGGCACAGCCAGCGCTTTCCACATCGGGTAAAAGGTCATGTACGGCGGCCATGCATAAAGTTTGGGCCAAAGCATTGTCAGAGTAAGCTTGCGAAGGTGAATCAGCCCAGGCTTCGTCAATGGTTTCTTCCACAGATTCAGGCAACCAGGTGACAAGGTATTTGACTTTTCCTGTATCCACGGTGTAGACGTTCAGCTCATCTCTCCATGTTTCCCAAAGGTTCATGAGGCGTTCAAACATTTGCCCGCCAATGCGAGTTTCTTGGCTATTGCGCATGATAAGCTCTAAATCAAAATAGGGATTTGCGCTTATTTTTTCTAAGGTATAACTATTCATGGTTTCCTAAAAATTCCTTCTAAAGATATTGTCTATGCCGCGTTGCGGACTTATGTATAGGTAAGGGCAAACGCTTTTTTGGCAAGCCTTTGGCGAAACAAAAGATGTCTGGCCTTGGGTCCCTTCCCTTTTGGCGCATATGGGGGCTTACGTCAAGAAAAGATGGAAGTATAAAGGCATAAAAAAGAATCAAGCTTGGAATTAAGACTTGATTAAACCTGTAGTCTTCCGTATTTCCCAAGGAGAGAAAAGACGATGCCAACTCGTGAACAAGTATATTCCATAGAAGCTAGAATCAATCCGCTGGTGCAAATGATTTATGTGAAGCCTCCGTATACGGCGCACCTAGACGATGCACGCTTGCTTTCTGCTGACTCTGCGCAAGCCACGCAAAAAACGCTGGCCCGCGAAGAAGCCTTGCATGCCGCTATGCGTCAACGTTCACCTTTTTTGCAGGAAACTCCCATGCCAGAACAAAGCACGGGGCATTTGGTAGGTCTTAAAAGCTAAGTTTTTCAAGGAAGATATATGACACATGATAGACATTTTCCTACGCGTATACGTTATGAATATGCTGAAGATGAAAAAATACAATTACAAACGGCCCATGGCGTGTGGGGCGGCGTGAATCCCCATGGTGAAATTGAGCTGAATTTTTATACAGAAAGCGATAAAGCTCCCACCTTTTCTGAACGCATGGTGGCCGAAGACGGTACCCTTGGGCCGGAAATGGGGCCAGACGATGATGAAACGCGCATCATCAAACGCACCATTCACACTAAGCTTCTTTTAAACTATCGCACGGCCCATGCCGTACTGGAATGGCTGGAAGAAAAAATTGACAGCCTAGAAATGGATGAAAACGCGCTTTTCATGAATGACGACACAGGGATAGAGCAATAAATGCAACAAACTTTCCATATATTAACTTTTGGTTGCCAAATGAATTTTAACGATTCAGCTTGGCTTGAGCGTGCTTTAACACAACGCGGTTTTGTGAAAACAGAGCTTCAAGACGCCACGGTGGTCATTGTGAATACTTGTTCTGTGCGAGAAAAGCCTGAACAAAAAGTGTATAATACTTTGCGCAAAATTCGTCATGAAACACGAAATACTAAGGGTGCCTTTGCCGTGGTGGCCGGTTGCGTGGCTCAGCAAATTGGTGCAGGCTTTTTTGAAAAATTTGAGCAAGTGCGCCTCGTGTGCGGCGGCGATGGCATGAAGGATATTCCCTCTTCGGTGGAAAAACTTTTTACTGCGCCTGGCTTGCGTATTTCCTTGGTGGATTTTTCTGAAACCTATCCTGAAAGGGATGCAGTCCTTGGCTCGGGCCTTGAAGCTTCCCCCATATCCTATGTGAATATCATGCAAGGGTGCGATAACTATTGCGCCTATTGCATTGTGCCCTACACTCGCGGGCCGCAAAAGTCGCGTTCCACCGAGGCTGTGCTTGAAGAATGCCAAAGCCTCATTGAGCACGGCACGCGGGAAATTTGCTTGCTTGGGCAAAATGTGAACTCCTTTGGGCAAGATAGCGCCGGAGATGGTGTGAGCTTTGCTGAGCTGTTACATAAAATTGCTGTCCTGCCTGGCCTTGAGCGTTTGCGTTTCATGACGCCGCATCCTAAAGATTTTTCTCCGGAAGTGATACGCGCCTTTGGCGAGCTTGAAACCCTATGCCCCCATGTGCATTTGCCTTTGCAAGCCGGTTCCGATGCTGTGCTACAGCAGATGGGACGTAAATATGACACGGAACGCTTTTTATACTTGGTGAAAGAAATGCGTAAAGTGCGTCCTGACATGAGCTTTTCTTCAGATATTATTGTGGGCTTTCCAGGTGAAAGCGAAGCAGACTTTGTGCAGACTGTGGAGATGCTTGAAAAGGTTGATTTTCGCGCCACCTTTTCCTTTTGCTATTCGGACAGACCCGGCACCAAGGCTTCGGAACTTCCCATAAAAGTGGAGCAAGAGGTCATGCTTGAGCGTTTGCATCGTTTGCAAGCCAAGCAAGATGAACTCACAGCCGCATGGCTTAAAAAGCGTGAAGGGCAAAGCACTATTTTGCTTTTGGAAGACATGAGCAAAAAATCTGAAAGCAGTGAAGGACAGGTTTTTTGGCAAGGACGTGACCCCCATGGCGTCACGGTGAATGTTTCTTTGCCAGAAGGGTTTGGTAAAAGCGGCCTCATGCTTCCGGTACACATTGTAAAGGCCAAAAGGCATACCCTTGTGGGCGAGCAGGCAGGTGAAGCATGGTAAGAATGCGTATTGTTGGATTAAGCATGGATGGTGCAACCAAAAATCCCATGTTGCTTTTGCAAGAAGAGTATGGAGATAATCGTATTTTGCCCATTTGGATTGGATCCATGGAGGCCATGAGTATTTCTCTTGCTTTGGGCGGCAAGCATTTGCCACGCCCTGTAACGCACGATTTGATCCTAGACATGGTGAAAACTTTGGGGGGAACCATTAGATCCATAGAGATTAACGATTTTGATAAGGGTACTTTTTACACACATATAGTGATACTGCATGGGGAAGACTTGGAAAGAGTGGATTGCCGCCCCTCCGATGGAATCGCTTTGGCTGTAAAGCTTAATATGCCCATATATATACGCCCTGATGCGCTGGAAGCTGCCATTAATGCTGAACAAAATCCGGATGCGGCGTCTCTTCAAGCCTTTAGAGAGCATGGAAACGCCACCATTGTGCAGCAAGAAAAGCCTGTAGTTGTACAGCAAGAAAAGCCTACAATTGCGCCGCAAGAAGAAACTTCAGTAAAGAAAAAAGGCCCGCGCATACAGCATATAACCATGACAGTGCAGCCTAAAGCTCATGTGAAAACGCTTATAAAAGGCACAAGCGAAGGCGAAGAAGATGTGGACTTTGAAAAATTAATCAAAAGTCTGGAGCCAGCTTCCAATACGCGAATGTAATATTTTTCACGCTTTTCAGGTAATTTTCTAGAAAATAAAGGCCTATATTTAGGGTGGATATATATATTCACCCTATTTTTTTGCTGTGCACCCTCTAAAGAAAATAATTCAAGGGGCGATATATTTAGCAAGATGTACAGTATTTTTACGATGGAAAACAACATGCAAGATTACGAGCGATTTCAAAAAATACACGACTTTTTGCAACAAGGTAAGATGGATTTGGCCTTGCGCTTGCTCATGCAGGTGCAGGCAGATACCATTGCCTTGCAAGATCGCGTGGATATCTTAGACGCTCGCATTCAAGAATTTGAAGACATTTTGTTTCTGTCTAAAGCCTTATACTTTGATAATGAATTTTATTGGTTACGCAATGATGGGCAGGCTCAAGGGCCTTTTTGTCCCCATTGCTACCAAGGGGATGGCACGCTTTTTCGCTTGCGTCTACAGGAAAACGCCTTATATTGTGGGTGTTGCTCTTCTGTATATGCTTTCGATGCAGAGGCTGTAGGGCAAAGCAGTCATTTGTCCAAACCTCGCTCAGCCACGCTTATTCCCTTTAAGGTAAGGAAATGCTGATATGCCCCCACATACCCTTACGCCTCCTGTACAAACAAGTGCAGGGGACGAACAGGTTGATAATGCCGCCCCATCTCAGGGCGTAGCGCACCCCCCGCGTCCTTTGGGCGGGGTGTTTTCTCCTGCGGCGCAATACCCCGGCATGCCCTATGCCAAGGTATTATCCACCAGCAAAGACCTTCCCTATAAGCCAGACCCCAAAGAGGAAAAGCTAACCGCATCCAGTAAAACTTTTGTTCAAACTAAGGCGGTTATGCAAACCATGAAAAATCATTCCTATACCAACGCCTTACTCTTGGTGGAGGTGGATGATCAGTCGCGCATGGATAAAAAAATCTTACGTGATGTGGGCGTGGGGCAGGTTCAAGTGCTCACCTCCGGCATGCTTGCGGCGCGCTTTTTAGCCATGCAAATGGAAAGAGATGCAGAAAATGCTGAGGGCGTGGATATTATTTTTTGCCATCCACGGCTGGAAGATATGGCAGCCATGCAGTGGCTTGAGCTCATACGCCAGCACCCTAAACTCGCCGCCATTCCGGTGGTTGTTATCACAGGAAATAGCGAAGAAGCAGAAATTTTAGGCACCATGGAGGGCGGTTTTGATGGTTTACTTTTGCGCCCGTATGCCATTGATGATGCACGTCGTTTATTGGGAGAGGTGCAGGCGTCTTTCGCTGTGCAACAGCCGCAGGACGCATCTCAATTGCCGAGGCAACAGGTGGAATTTAGCACCATTTTGAAGCAATTGGAAAGCTATCAAGGGGAAGGCGCCAAGGCGGAGATGAATTTTCGTGAGGGGCTTCGCCATTTGAAGGAAAAATCTTGGGATGTGGCCATTCAGGCACTCACCAAGGCTTTGTATCACAAAGATGTGAAGGGTGAAGCTGAATATGCTTTAGCTGCTGCATGGCAGGGTAAGAAGCATCGTGAAAAGCAAATCTACTATTTGAGTGAAGCTTGCACCACCTTTGTTCGCACACAAAAATGGGCCAGAGCTCGCCTTGCCTATACACAATTGCTTCGAGTCTTCCCCACGGCGGAAAACCCCTTTTTGCGTTTGGCAGAAAATCATCTTCGTTCTGCCTCATATAAAGAAGCCGCTGGTGCTTTGGTGCTGGGTTTAAGCCTTGGCAATGCTGAACATGCCGTGACGCGTGTGGCCAGAGCATGTCTTTTTACGGAAAATCCTCCCTTCACCTTGGCTCAAATTCAAAAAGCTTTTACCCCAGAAGAATTGCAAACCCTCGTGAAAGCCTTGCCGGCGGAAATGGAAAGGCTCAGCCAAGAGCATAATGCAAATATGCAGCAATATCGCGAAGAATATGCCTCTTTGCAAGCTCAAGCCAGAGCCATGCCCCTGCAGGATTCGGTGCTTAATTTGCAGAAAAAGCAAGTTACTCAAGAAAAAGCAGTGCATGATCCGTCCTCCTATACAGGCCATACAGGGGATGTGAGCGGAGCCATTCCTGGCATGCCCACGCTCATTGATGAGCAAAAAAGTTATGAAGATTTGCCCACGGATAAGAATACAGTTCTTGAGCCCTTGGGTGAAGAAAATCAGGGCGTAGAGCTTTTTTCTGCCTTTCCGCGTCTCAATGAAATGGCCACGGTGGTGAAGGT
>CAYJHD010000086.1:0-8184 GCA_964370015.1 uncultured Desulfovibrionaceae bacterium
TTGTAATTGAAAAATAGGGGAAGCGGCTTCCCATTATTGCACCGTACACAGGCTATATGAGACCGTCAAGTGGTCAAAATTGATTGTAAAAACAATCAACGGCCTTTTTTTACAATGTGGAAATCATTGAGCAAACACTTTTTTTTATAATATCCTGAAAGCCCATCTAATAATTTTTTTCACAATCTCTTCTGCACAGAAAAAAAATTTTAAAAAAATTGTATACTGTATAAGTAAAAAGTTCTTCCACACATACAAAAAAAGGGAATGTCCTAAAACATCCCCTTTCATTACTTATTGTGCGCTTTTCAACCAAGCTTCTCCTTGGCCCAGCAGCTCCATAACTTTATCTTTATCTAACCGCTTCTCATCATAGGTTATATCCAAAGTACCTGCATCTGCGTCCAAATGCACTTTTTTTACACCGGGATAAAATTTGAGCAAGAGCGTAATTTTTTTTGAAATACCAGCATCTTTAAAAGCATCATGCTGTAAAGTAATCTGCCCATCTTGAAAAGAAACTATATGATCTTGTAGCATATTCTCTCCTTTATGCTGGATTCGTCGATTCAATACAAGCAAAAGCTTCGTGATTATGTATGGATTCCATGCTTTGCACTTCTACCCTATACCACGCCACTTGTGCATGTTGCGAAAGCCGTATGGCCGCAGCACGTACCACATCTTCCACAAAAGCCGGATTGGCAAAAGCTGCCTCCGTAACAAATTTTTCATCTTCACGCTTAAGCAAACTATACACAGGTGAAGAACCTGCTGCCTCGGCAATTTCCACCAATTCTTCAATCCAAAAAAACTTGCGCATGCGCACAGCCATACGTACGAGGGTGCGCTGACTATGCGCTCCTTCCTTACTTATGGCCTTGGAGCATGGACACACCGACATGACAGGCACTTCCACTTCAAGCAAAAATTCCGGTTTTTCGTTGTCGCTACCAATTTCGCCTGTAAGTACACATTCATAATTCATAAGGCCCTCACGCTGACTGGCGGGAGCTTTTTTGCGAATAAAATACGAAAAGGCAAAGGAAATGGTGGCTTTTTGCGCTTGTAGTCTCTGTTTTACATCTTGCAAAAGGCGTTTCATGGATTGATAGTCAAGCTCTTCGCCCCATCCCTCTAAGGCCTCCACAAAGCGGCTCATATGCGTGCCTTTAAAGGCCGATGGCAATTCCACCCCAAGGGAAACTTTAGCCACTGTATGTTGATGTCCGGCAGCTCTATCAAGCACCACCACTGGTAAAGAAAAATTTTGAATGCCCACGCGATCTATATCTAAGGGCACCAAAGAGGGGCCCATTTGTACGTCTTCCATTATACCAAGTCCTGACCAGTTGTTGTGGATGAAAAAGCCCCATGCTTTACTCCGCGAATGGAAATTAAAGCATTGGCTAAATTTCTGATGCGTTCGGCGTCCCCTTTAAGCACCAGTACTTCTAAGCAATTATGATGATCTAAATGCACGTGTAAGGTGGCAATAATGCAATCATGTGCATCGTGCTGCGCAGCTGTAAGCCTCTTAGAAATATCACTTTTATGATGATCGTACACCAAGGTAAGCGTGCCAGCAGCTTCTGCTTGTGCAGTGTTCCAGCTGTCTTCCACAAGAGCTTTACGAATAAGATCACGGATGGCTTCTGAACGATTGGCGTAAGAATTTTTTTCACATAACGCATCAAAAGAAGCTAATAAATTGGTGTCCAAAGAGACTCCAAAACGTGTCACTTTACTCATATTCACCTCGCAGATTAACACATAACATTAGCGACGCAACTCCCAAACCTGCACCGTCACTGGCACATCTTGCGCATATAGAGCTTCCACAGGTTTTTCGTACACGCGCTTGGCCACCCATTTGCGACGAATAATCTCAGCGCGAAAATGTTCATACACAGAACGGCAAGGCTCAGCAATCCAAGCCACCCCATTTTGTGTAAGAGAGTAATCAATAAAATTAAGCACAGGATGCACAAAGCCACGCTCGTACATAATATCTCCGCCCCACAAAAAATCTATGCTACCTTTTTGTATGGCTGGTTTGCGCCAATCCATCACTGTCCATAGGGGCTGTTCGATACCATTCACAAGGGCATTTTTATGGGCAAAGTGCAAAGCTTCTTCTTCATAATCCATGGCCAATACTTTGGCCCCAAGCCACTGCCCTACCATGGCCGTAAGCCCAAGACCACAGCCCACATCTAAACAGTTTTTCCCATGAATGCGCTGTTTTTGTTCATAC
Organism: uncultured Desulfovibrionaceae bacterium; assembly: GCA_964370015.1. Classification (GTDB taxonomy): domain Bacteria; phylum Desulfobacterota; class Desulfovibrionia; order Desulfovibrionales; family Desulfovibrionaceae; genus CAYJAD01. Next base: position 2,258 of record CAYJHD010000086.1, read on the forward strand.
AGCCAACTGCACAAAGCCACAGACGATGGCCAAAGCTCCGTCCAATAAGGTAAGCGTTCATCATCTTCAAAAGAAGATGGACGCACATCTTGTGTCATGGCATCCCAAAGAGCTTCTAAATCTGCCGCTCGATGCAATTCAAAATTTTTTCTGCACACAGTTACTTGAATAACGGGCGAGTAGGATGATAGTTCTGTAGACATATTTGCTCACTTACAAAGATAACGTGGAGAATTTACCTTCTCTTGCCAAGAAGCGCAAGAAGCAATACCAAAACAGCCTAAACTTCTTCTACGCGCGTAGCATTATAAAATATTTTTCAACGCTATTCTTATGATTTTCCGCCACACTCCTAAGAAGTATACTTGTCTACAAGGCCATGTTTTGTTAAAAGGAGCGGATACAATAAAGGAGTCCTTCATGGAATTCAGTTTTTTTGATATTTTTATTGCTATAATCTTTGTTTACTTCTCTGTTTCTGGTCTTATGCGAGGCTTTTGCAAAGAGTTTTTTGGTTTAGTGGGTCTCATAGGCGGCTTATGGTTAGCTTATACCTACCACCCAGTTATAAGTTCCTACCTTACCCTCATAGACGGGGAAGCCTGGCGCACCATGGGAGCTTATATACTCATTTTCCTTGGTGCCAATATAGCAGCCGGCCTTGCCGCTGTGCTTTTACAATCCATCTTAACCCTTGCCATGTTACCATGGGCTGACAAATTGGCCGGATGCATTTTGGGCATTGCCAAAGCCACCTTTTTATGTAGTGTAGTTATCCTCATTGTGGAGCGTTTTTTTGGCCACGCAGACTTTTTGGATAACTCCTTCCTTCTGCCTTACTTAACTAACTTTATTGAAAGTATTCGTGCCTACATTCCGCACGATTTCTTTTAACATACCTACAAAAACGTACTCATTAATGAAAGGACGCCCATGAAAGCTCTAGAAAATTTACACACTGTTTTAGAAAAACTTATAGGACCTGACGGTTGTTCTTGGGATAAAGAACAAACGGCTCTCTCTTTGGCAGATTATGTCATTGAAGAAAGTCACGAACTTGTGGATGCCATTCGTCAAGGGAAAACCAAGGATGTATGTGAAGAACTGGGCGATGTGGCCTTCTTACTCCTACATATTGCTAAAATTTATGAAAAAAATGGCGATTTTTCCTTGGAAAATGCCCTCAATATGAGCGCAGAAAAAATGGTACGTCGCCATCCTCATGTCTTTGCCGAAACAACCTTTGAAAGCATGGATGAACAGCTTAAAGCCTGGGAAGCCATCAAACGCAGCGAAAAGCAAGACGAGGAAGGCAAACCCAAAGGTGTCTATGACTCCTTGCCGCGGTCCTTACCACCACTTGTCAAAGCCTACCGCATCCACTCCAAAGCTGCACGCGTGGGCTTCACTTGGCCTGAAGAGCAAGAAGTGGAGCAACAAGTGGAAGCCGAATGGCTCGAATGGATTGATGTGGCCCAAGGCGATGATACTGAAGCGCAAAAGCACGAGCTTGGCGACATGTTGTTCACCCTTGTGGAGCTGGGTCGTCGTAAAGGTATTAAAGCCAGCGAAGCTTTGGATTTTAGCACCATGCGCTTTTTACAGCGTTTTGAAGCCATGGAAACCTTGGCCAGAGAAAGAAATCTTGATTTCGTCAACCTAGAGCTGGACGATAAAGACAGCCTATGGAACGAAGTGAAAGAAGCAGAAAAAAATATGAAATAATACGCAGGGGTGGCTACGGCTACCCCCTATTTACTTATGAGCATATTTGGAGAAAAATATGACAAAAGAAGATATAAAAAACACATCATTACCTACAGAAAACAATCCTGACACCGCAGTGCAAGAAGAGCAACAAAACACAAATGCTGATATGGAGTCAGAGCGTTCAACAAATGACATAGTGCAAGAGTCACCTGCGGGCAATGCAGAAAAAACTCCCTCCTACGACTCCACTCAAGAACAAAATACACAAGACGCTCCTGAGCAAAATCAAACCTCAGAACAAAGTCAAAATGTAGAGCAAGGTGTAACTGCCCCCATTAATTTTGCTGCCCCTGCTTCTGAGTCCAATACATCTCAAGATCCAGCAGAAAATATTGTTAAAGAACAGGCCCCTGCACAAGCACAAGAAGCTCCCCTTCCGACCATGGGTTTTGCCGCTAAAGCCTTCGCGCATATGAGCAAACTTGCTCCCGTCTATCTTATTTTGCTTTTTGCACTGCATATGTTTGCCAGCACGTGGTTACCTTCGGTATATTTCCCTGTAGAGCTTGCCCATATGGAAATATATACAAAAATGCAAGCCAGCGGACAGTGGCTCATTCCCCCCATGTCGGAAGCACTAGGTGCTACCCTTCCCGGTTACTATTGGTTCATGGCCTTGGTAGACTTACTTCCCATACCGGATAGCATTTACTTTCCAGTACTTTCAGCCATGGCGGCATTCATAGCCCTGTGCGGCATATATACCCTTGGCCTCTGCACCAAGGTGGGAAAAAACGCCACCTTTGCCGGAGGACTCTTACTCTTAAGCTGTCCTCTCTTCCTTATTTTCATGCATATGATGGGGCCAGAAATGCTTACAGCAGGCTTCTTCTCCCTCTCCTCAGCTCTTCTTTTCCGCGGCTGGACCAAGGATAACGCCCCATTTTCCTTTATTTTTGGTTTCTTATTCCTCGCCCTTGCCACCTTCACCGGAGGCTTTTTACCCCTCTGGACCACCATCGCAGCAAGCTTGTTGCTCATTCTATGGCGTGGTTCTTTACACCGTGCGCATCAACTAGACGCTGTGGTTGGTTTTGGTGTTTTGGTGCTTAGTTTTGCCTTGTGGCTTGTGCTCTCCATCCTTGGCAGTGAACACGCCACCGCCCTTGATGCCATCATGGCACAAGCACTTATTCCATTCATGCCACCTTATTGGCCACTTCCCATGCCTTGGGCCTTGCTCTTCTTGGCTGTAGGCTTGCTACCATGGATACTTCTTCCGCTTTTCGCTTCGTGGTTTAGTATTTTAGGAAAATCTTTTAGCCACTTAAAGGCCTCTCGCACAAACAATTCAGGACCTACTTGGTTATATCTCCTAGCTCTGGTGGGAATAGCCTTAGTCCTTTTCCAAAAAAAGGACGCTCTTTTCACTGTCATCCCCTTGGTGCCCATTTTAGGCGTCATTCTTGCCAAAACCGCCTGCAACCTATCACGCCTTGGAAGCAATATATACTTCCTCTTGTTGGCTGTATGCTTACTCATTGGCGGTATTTGTATCACCATCATGAGCATTCCCAGCGCAGCCTCTTACTGGACACCGTATTTATCGGAAGATATGGCCAGAATATTGAGCCATCTCAAAGGTCTCCCACTCCTCTCAGCCGTGTTCATTCTCACAGCTCTACTCTTGGTGCGCTTTACCAAACGCGCATTCCCCGAGGGAGCTCTCATGGTCATGGCACTCTTCTCTGTGCTTATGGTACAACCCATGACCTTCTTTGTGGCACCGTCCTTAGTAGGACATGTGGCGCAAATGCATCCTCTTGGAGAAGGTCTTGGCACCTTACCTTTAAGCATTGCACCACACATGCCTGTACACCCCGTGGGGCACTTTCCTGTGGCACCCATAGGCCCAGATGAAGATCCAAACCCCGCTCCTACGCCGGTGTTTACAGCCCCAGAACCCACAAAAGAAAGTTCTGAGCCAGCCCCCATTCCCACAAATGAGCCTACAGACACTCCCTCTGAAGCCCCTGTGGATGCACAAGCACAGCCGGAAGTTCCAACTTCTTCTGCACCAGAACAAGAGTCTGCAGTGACGCCTGTGATAACGCCAGAGCAATCCCTTCCCGAAGCTCAGCCGGATGCGCCCACAGCCCCGACACCTCAAGTAGAGCCACAAGTGGAACAACAGCAACCTGAGCCAAGCTCAGAGCAAACTGAACCAAGCACAGCCTTATAAAACAGCAGGGGGAGGATACATTTTCCTCCCCCTTAAAATTATACATTATGATTAAAAAATTCCTTTTTTCATGCATCGCACTTCTTTACTTTATGCTTAGTTCGCCACACGGTTACGCAGAAGAGAATTTCTTTCACGTGGACATCAGCTACCCACAAAAAACAACATTGGGAACCATGGCAGAAGTTCTCGTGACACTGCCACCCATCATGCCCGATGACGCTACCCCCGTTGTTAAGATAAGCACCTCCACCAGTCCTCAGGAAGATTTTACCATTTTGCACAATTTCCCCACATCCACCATAAGTTTTCATAAGGCAGGGCACTATGCCTTTAGTGTAGAAATAGGTTTTACTCTTAGAGACCTCTGAGGCCAAGACATGTACAATGCACTGGATGTGCAAACCATCATGATTGAAGTAGTAGAATAAATTTTGTTTTTTGCTTTTTTATTTTTTTAGGGGGGAAGAGGGACTTTTGCTAGCGCCAAAAAGGTCCCTCTTCCCCCCACCGCTAAAGCGGTTCCCCCCATCTCCCTCAAAACGCGCCATTACGTATCAAGCTAATAGATTGCTATTTTTCGTTGCGACTAAATCCTCTTTTAACAATCATAGGTAGTCACCATTACGTTTTTTGGAAGGGGGTTCCCGTTAACGAGTTTGAGAGATTTACGGAAAGAGAGCGTAGCACAGGTATGGGGATGACTAATTATAAAAAAAGGGAAAGATACCTCTTCCCCTTCATACAAAATGCGTTTTAGCTAAAGACTATGTTCTGTAGTCGGCATTGCACGTCACATAATCATGGGACAAATCAGAAGCCAAAAGCACATAAGTGCCCTGCCCCTTGCCTAGCTCAATATTAATGGTCACATCGCGTCCGCGTAAGGGTTCTTCCAATGCCGCATCATGATTACCAGCTGTGGGTTGTCCATTAACAAATAACTCCACGCCGCACAAAGACATGTGCACATCATTGGGGGCAAACTCTGCTCCGCTTCTGCCCACAGCCGCAATGATACGGCCCCAGTTGGCATCACGACCATACATGGCTGTTTTCACAAGCTGTGAATGTCCCACGGTGCGCGCCACCTTTTCAGCATCGGCATCATCTTTAGCACCTTCAACTTCAATACGAATAACCTTAGAAGATCCTTCACCGTCTTGTACCAACATATACGCCAAAGAGCCTAAAATTTCCACCAAGGCGTCACGCAGTATGGCAAGGTCTGCGTCATCGGCTTCGCTTACATGTATACCAGAAGCACCGTTGGCAAAGCCAAGCACCGTATCGTTGGTAGAAGTATCTCCATCCACCGTCACACGGTTAAAAGTCACATTAACAGCATCCACAAAGAGCTTTTGCCAAAGAGCTTTGTCCACGCCCGCATCGCACGCAACCACAGCCAACATGGTGGCCATATTGGGGCAAATCATGCCTGCGCCCTTGGTCATGCCTGCAAGATGAATATTTCCCTTACTCAAGGTAATTTCACGATCACAAAATTTAGGAAAAGCGTCGGTGGTCATCATGGCTTTGGTAAAGTGTTCTTCGTCTTTGGTACCAAGGCTTTCACCAAGCATACGTACTGCGTCGGGCCACAAGTCCATTTTAAGGTGATTCCCAATAACACCTGTGGACATGGGGAGTATTTGATCAGCTTTTATACCCAACACTTCAGCCATAAGCTTAGTGGTTTCTTTACAGTTGGCAAGGCCTTCATCGCCAGTACAAGCATTAGCTTGACCGGAGTTTACCATAACGGCTCTAACGTCAGCATTTTCTAAAGATAATACACGCTCACATTCCAGCACCGGCGCAGCCTTAAAAGCATTGGTGGTAAAAACCCCTGCCACGGAGCAAGGAACATCGGAAACCATAACGGCCACATCATCGCGCTGAGCACGACGAAATTGCCCGTTGGCTGTGCCAATTCTAAAACCCTGAGGTAAAGCCATGTTCAATCCTAATTATC
>CAYJHD010000087.1:0-8119 GCA_964370015.1 uncultured Desulfovibrionaceae bacterium
GCGTCGGCAAGGCTATCGGCAAAACGCCCTAAAAGCTTTGCATAAAGTCCACGATTATTCACAACACGCGCTACGCCGTCTTGCCAATTTAAAATCTCAGGTGCCATTACATCCTCCAAGGTAAGGAATATGTTAACAACCTAGACAGGTCGATTAATACATTCTTTTTCCGTATATACAAAAAAATTATTCGATGAATACTTTGATAGAATACACATTATACGTCGCATAGGCAAGGGGCTTTGCCCCTTATTTTTTTCTAACACTGAAAACCTTGAGGCACAAAAGACCATTGTGCACTCCCACCCGCTGTTAAAGAGCCCAAGCTCAAAGGACTTTGTGAGGCATGTACTCCCAAGGCTTTGGCTCCATTGACTGTGAGCATGCGAAGCAAAGCCTTGCCCTCTAAGTCCATCTCTTTTTGTAGATAAAGAGCTTCTTGCCACACATCCGCATGTGTATTGGACGTTAAACCATCAGTCCCCAAGCATAGGTTTATTTTAGAGCGCATAAAACGCTGTACAGGTGCCGTACCCACGGCAAGATGCGCATTGGAGGAAGGGCATAAACATACAGACATCTCTGACTGCTCCATAATTTGCACATGCTTTTCTTCGCAATGCACCGCGTGCACCGCCACGGTATTTGGCGTGAGCACGCCTAGGTGTTGTGCAAAATCCACAGGATGTAAACCCGGAGCGCGCCAATTTTCTGGCAGAACCATGGGTTTAAATAAATCCACAAGGGCCCCATCCCCCTGAACTAAAGCTTGCACCTCTTCAGGAAACTCTGCCAAGTGAAGCACAAAAGGCTTTCTATGAGCTTGCTTTTGAGAAGAACACCATCCATGCACCCTTTGTATGGTTTCTGGCGCCGTGGAATACAATGCATGTATGCAAGGAATGCAATGAGCTTGTTTCTCTTTAGGTACAAGTGCAAAAATCTCTCTGGCTCGCGGCGGGAGGCACATGCTCTCATCTGCCATATCCGTATCATGCCACTTTTCTGTAAAGCCAAACCACTCTGCCAACAAAAGTCCCTGCACGGCTGCCTTATCTGCAGATTGAGCCACCAAATGCAAACCACCATGCCCATAGTCGGCAAAATACCCCGTTCCTGCCGCGTGCATTTGTTGTACAGCCATATCTATGGCCTGAAAATCATAAGGCAAAGAAAGTAAAGGAATAAGGCTTTTAAGCCAAGGGACAAAGCCCTGCCCCCACGTGGTTTGTTCTGCCATATGCGCCAATTGTGTATGCGTATGCGCATTGACAACAGCCGGCACCAAAATCTCATCTCCAAGATCTTGCACCTTAGAAACGTCCAAACCTGCCGGTAAGACCTTAGGAGAATAAGGCCCCACAAAAAGTAAACGCCCCCCCCGCACCAAGAGCAAAGCATTATCTATGACATGTAGTGGAGCCAGTAAATCTTGTCCGCGTGCGGCATCCTCCCCTTGCAAGGGAATGCATTGCCGTACTTTATAAGCTTGGATGTCAGACGTTATACACATATTTTTCACACCTAAAAAAACCTGCCGAGAAGCCCCAGCAGGTTTACAAGTACATCTATAAAAGAGAAATTAGCCGCACAATCTTTCAGCAGAAATGATGGAAATATTATTGGCTGTCAAAGCTTCCACTGCCTTTTCTGCTTTATCAAAGCGGAAAATCATGGTGGCATTATCCGTATCTTTTTGCACAAAGTTGTACATATATTCTACGTTAATGGTATTTTCTGCCAAAATTTCCAAAATATTGTTAAGGCCGCCGGGCTTATCTTCCACTTCCACAGCCACAACAGTGGTACGGCCTGTGGTAAAACCCTTTTCTTTTAAAATATTTTTTGCTTTTTCATGATCTTGCACAATAATACGCAAAATCCCAAAGTCAGAAGTATCAGCCAAGGATAAAGCACGAATGCTAATGTCAGCTTCGCTCAAAGCGCGAGTCACCTCGGCAAGACGTCCGGCCTTATTTTCCAGAAAAATTGATATCTGCTCCACTACCATACTCTTCCTCCCATGACCAAATCGTTTTAAGCTTTCGGCTTTTCGTCGCTGGCAGCTTTATCTTTATTAGGGGTAATATCCACCTCATCAGGCTCTGTAGAAGCTCGCTTGAAATTTCGAATGGCCTTTCCAAGCCCATTACCAATCTCTGGCAATTTCGGTGCACCAAATACCACCAAGGCAATCACAAGAATAATTAAAATCTCTTGAGTTCCAAACCCAAACATATGACCTCCAAAATATCAATCAAGCATTTATCATCTTATACGCAGGGCTGGGGCTAAGGTCAAGGAGCAAAAGCCATATCGTGGGAAGAAAGCCCCTTATATGGCCTTTTGACATGTATGTATTGTTAATTTTTCAAATTAACAGCAACATCACTAAAAATGGCACGTCCAAGAAATTGACATTGGCTTTTTTTTAGCTCTGCAAAGCATTGATTCCTAGTGCATCTATGTTTATAGTGGTGCTCAGCAGTCTATAAACATTTATTAAGAACTCTACTTGCTCAGAGGAGACCCCATGCCCCCAGCTTTCCACATGCTAAGCCTTCCCCTTTTGCACAAAAATTTGGGTCATCCCCTCCCCTCTGCCCTACGTCACATCCCCACATTTTGGCCTGGACTTGGCCTACCGGACGATTCTGACCAAGCAACCATGTGGAAAGCAAATGATTTTCCCTTTTCCCCCAAGGAAGCTGAAGCTTGCCTTAAAGACATTCAATCCATGGGAGAAGCTGCCCTTTCCGGCGTGCCTTTACAAGCCTTCATGTCCGTACAAAGCACCAGAAAAGAACTTAAAAATACTGAAGAGCAAGAGGCACTGGAAAATTTCATTCAAACGGGAGAACAATCTGCCCCCGTGCCTCAAATCAGCATACACCAACGCCGCCAAGCACAAAAATTTATTCTATGGGCATGGCTCATGGAAAAACACCTTCTAGAAGTGCAAGAGCTTACAGAAAATTACAGCCTTAGCGTAGCACAGCTCACCTCTGTGCTTGAGGCAGAAAAAGACGCCGACTTAAGCGGCCTTGAACTTATACAAACGCTCTTATCTTCCAACACCTTTGCTTTGCCCCCTTGGAAGCTGGTTTTAGAAAATATGAGCCTCTTCTTACCAAAAGAAAGCACTGTTATTATCAACCATTCTGAAATGATAGAGCATATGATGGAAGAACGTGATATGCATGCCTTGCAAGAGCTTAGCGCACACACCAAAGAGCAGTTAGGCCTTGATGCCACATGCTTTGGTTTTCAATGCACAACAACCATTGGGCATCTCATACAAAAAAAGCTCTCAACAGAATCTAGCCCTTGGCTCGAAAAAACTTTACACTGCATTATTATAAAGGATTAAGAATGCCAGCTCCCATGACGCTACCAGCCCGAATTAAAGGTGTTATTTTTGACTGTGACGGTGTTATCATCGACTCAAAACACGCCAATGCTCTTTATTACAATAAAATTTTACAAGCCTTTGGCCTTGCGCCCTTAACAGAAGAGCAACTTGCCTACACTTTCATGTCCACGGTGCCACAGGCTTTGGAATATATTATTCCTAAGCATTTGCAGCCTCAGTTGCCGGAAGTACGTGCTAAAGCAGTAAGTTATCAGCGAGACATAATGCCTTCAGTGGAGCTTAATCCTTCCTTTCAAGAGTTCTCCAGCTGGTTGCAACAAAACAATATCAAGCGCGCTGTGCACACCAATCGCTCCAATGGCATGCAGTACGTGGTGGACAAGTTTACCTTTCTTAATGAGTTTGATCCCATTATTACTGCATCCACTGTGCAGCCCAAGCCGCATCCGGAAGGCATTTTTAAAATTCTAGAAGCATGGAATCTTGACCCCACAGATATTATTTTCGTGGGAGATAGCAAAAACGATCAAGATGCTGCGGCAGCGGCTGGTGTGGCTTTTGTGTCCTATGGACATGAAAAGCTAGAGAGCGCCCTCGCCGTGACATGCTATACAACACTACAAAAACTGCTAGGCGCACACATTAGTACCTAGCCATACATAAAGAGGAACACATGATTATATTATCCAATACCTTAAGTGGCATAGCCCTTGTTTTAGGTGGGCTTTTACAAGTGTATTTTTGGGTGGTTGTGATTTCAGCCCTACTCACTTGGGTACGACCTGATCCGTACAATCCCATAGTGCGCACCTTGCGTACACTCACTGAGCCTGTATACTATCGTATACGAAAACTGTTGCCTTTTACCTATAGTAGTGGCATAGACTTCTCTCCCATTATTGTATTGCTTTGTATTGAATTGATAGATAGAATTGTGATACGTTCTTTGGTACAGTATGCCAATACCTTGGTATAACATGTGTTAAAAAGGATAAAACGCCCTAGGGCTTTTATACAAGTTGTTGATTTTCCTAATTTCTAACATGAGGAGTGTTCAATGGATACGCATGAAAAAGAGTTATTAGAAAAGTATGCAGAAAATGATCCTGAGCTTCAAGACGCATGGGATGACCACCTTTTATACTCCAAGCAAGTAACCAAGCTTGAAGGAAAAGGTTTTCGTACCCCCACTGAAGAGCAAACGCTAAAACAACTTAAAAAGCAAAAACTCGAAGGAAAAACACGCCTTATATCCTTGCTTGATAAATATACGGAGAAATAAAAAATGAAAATGACTGGTGCACAGATTCTGCTCGAGACATTTAAACGCGAAGGCGTAGACACCTTTTTTGGCTACCCTGGCGGGTGTGTCATCGATGTGTATGATGAAATTCCACGCCACCCAGACCTGCGCCATATTCTTGTGCGTCACGAGCAAGCTGCTGTGCATGCAGCCGATGGCTATGCCCGTGCTTCCGGTAAAGTTGGTACCTGCCTTGTTACTTCAGGACCAGGTGCCACCAATACCGTCACAGGCATAGCCACAGCCTACTGCGACTCCATCCCCTTGGTTGTCATCACAGGCCAAGTACCTACTCCACTCATAGGCAATGATGCCTTCCAAGAGGTAGATATTGTAGGTATTACTCGTCCTTGCACCAAGCACAACTACTTGGTGAAAGACGTGACTCAATTGGCTAAAGTTTTACGCCAAGCTTTTTACCTGGCACGCTCCGGTCGCCCTGGTCCTGTGCTTGTGGACTTGCCTAAGGATATTATTCAAGCCACCACAGAATTCATTTGGCCAGAAAATGTCCAAATGCGCAGCTACAACCCCACCTACAGACCCAATCTCAACCAATTGCGTAAGTCTGTAGATATTTTAGCTAAAGCAGAAAAGCCCCTCATTCTCATAGGTGGCGGTGTTATCAATGCCGATGCAGCCAAAGCTGTGAAAGATATGGCAGAAACACTGCATATTCCCGTGGCCGGCACCCTCATGGGTCTTGGCGGCTTCCCCGGTGATGATCCTTTATGGTGCGGCATGGTGGGCATGCACGGCTGTTATGCTGCCAATATGGCTGTGAACAACTGTGACGCTTTAATATGCGTTGGCGCTCGCTTTGACGACCGCGTTACGGGCCGTATTTCTGCCTTTGCTCCCAATGCACGTGTGGTACACATTGACATTGACCCCACTTCCATTCGCAAAAATGTTAAAGTGGATGTGCCTGTGGTGGGTGATTGTCGCAAAGCCATGGAAGGCATGCTGGAAATTGCTAAAACTCGTCTTGAAGAAAAAGACTGGCAAGCAGTGCATGGTCCATGGGTAGAGCAATTACAAGATTGGGGCAAGCAACATCCTTTGTGCTATACTGAAGGGTCTGCCATTAAGCCCCAAACGGTTATAGAAGCTTTGTATCGCCTCACCCAAGACAAAGAAACCATCATCGCCACAGAAGTTGGTCAACACCAAATGTGGACTGCGCAATTTTACACCTTCCAAAAGGCGCGTACATTGCTCACTTCCGGCGGTCTTGGCACCATGGGCTATGGTTTCCCCTCCGCCATTGGCGCGCAGTTTGCCAAACCGGATGCTCTTGTGGTAGCAGTGGCTGGCGACGGCTCCATACAAATGAATATTCAAGAAATGGCCACGGCGGTGGAAAACAACTTACCGCTCAAAATCCTCATCTTGAACAACCGTAATTTGGGTATGGTACGTCAATGGCAAGAGCTCTTTTATAAAAAGAATTACAGCTATACCAATATGGAAGGGCAACCAGACTTTGTGAAACTGGCTGAAGCGTATGGCGCAGAAGGCTATCGTATCACCGATGCTGCTGAGCTTGAAAGTACGCTTGCCAAAGCCCTTGCCTCACCCCATACGGCCATCATTGACGTGGTGGTAGAACGTGAAGAAAACGTAGCCCCCATCGTTCCCGCTGGTGCTGCTTTGAACGAAATGCTGTTAGTCTAGGAGAGCTGAAATGCAACATGTTCTTTCTGTCTTGGTAGAAGACGAACCAGGTGTTTTGTCTCGCGTGGCCGGCCTTTTTAGCGGGCGCGGTTTTAACATCTGTTCTTTAAACGTAGCCCCCACCTTGGAGCCTGGTGTGTCGCACATGACCATCACCACCAAGGGTGATGCTCAAATTATTGAGCAAATCATTAAGCAATTACACAAGCTCATCACCGTTATCAAAGTGCTTGATTTCAGTGAACATTGCTCTGTAGAACGCGAAATGATGCTCATAAAAGTGCATGCCGACGGCCCCAATCGCGGTGAAATTTTGCGCACTGTAGAAATTTTCCGTTGCCGCGTCATGGACGTAGGTCATACAGAAATGACCATCGAAGCCACAGGCAATCATGAAAAGCTCAATGCTATTATCAACTTATTCCAACGCTTTGGCATAAAAGAAATAGCTAGAACTGGAACGGTTGCCATGCGTCGTTCCATGCAACCCGAGTAGTTTACCCAAAAAAGTATCGTCTACTGCGTCAGGCTTGTTTTTTGCTTTGGTCGAGTATGTTCTTATACACTCCCGTCGCAAAAAACTACGCATTCCTTGTATCCGAAACTTTTTTGAACAAACTACAGAGATTTTATATAAAACTTGCTTACATAGTAAGATTTGTTTTTAACTAACCTTTAGCTTTGAACATACTGAGGATTTCAAAATGAAAGTGTATTATGAAAAGGACGCTGATCTTTCCTTATTGAAGGACAAGACAGTAGCTATCATTGGCTATGGTAGCCAAGGCCATGCTCATGCGCAAAACTTGCGCGACTCCGGTGTTAACGTAATCGTTGGTCAACGCCCCGGTGGTGCCAACTATGAATTAGCCAAAGAGCATGGATTTAGTCCTATGTCTGCTTCTGAAGCTGCTCAAAAAGCTGACTTCATCATGATCTTGTTGCCTGACCAAGTACAAGCACAAGTTTATGAGCAAGACATTAAGCCCCATTTAAATTCCAGCAAATGCTTGCTTTTCGCTCACGGCTTCAACATTCACTTTGGCCAAATTGAGCCCCCCAAGGACGTAGACGTATTCCTTATCGCTCCTAAAGGTCCTGGCCACCTTGTACGTCGTACCTACACCGAAGGCGGCGGCGTGCCTTGCCTCGTAGCCATTCACCAAGACGCCAGCGGCAAGTCCTTAGACAAGGCTCTTGCTTATGCTGCAGGTGTTGGTGGTGCTCGTTCCGGCGTTATCGAAACCACTTTCCGTGAAGAAACAGAAACCGACCTTTTCGGTGAACAAGCTGTACTTTGCGGCGGTCTTTCTGCCCTTATTAAATGCGGCTTTGAAACCCTTGTGGAAGCCGGTTATCAGCCTGAAATGGCTTACTTTGAGTGCTTGCATGAAGTAAAGCTCATCGTGGACCTTATCTACGAAGGTGGCCTTGCTCGTATGCGTTACTCCATTTCTGATACCGCTGAGTACGGCGACTATGTAACCGGACCACGCATCATCACCGAAGAAACCAAGAAAGAAATGAAGCGCGTATTGACCGACATCCAAACCGGTCGTTTTGCTCGTGACTTCATCTTGGAAGCTCGCGCTGGTTACCCTATGTTTAAATCTACTCGTCGCCTTGAGTCTGAGCACGGTATCGAAGAAGTGGGCGGTCGCCTGCGTGAAATGATGCCTTGGCTCAAGAAAAATGCCTAGGTTTTAGTTTAGTTTTTATTTTGTGGGAGGGGGAACTTTTTATAAAAAGTTCCCCCTCCCACACCC
>CAYJHD010000088.1:0-7953 GCA_964370015.1 uncultured Desulfovibrionaceae bacterium
CGTGGCAAGTCCTTAAAAGGAACTAGCTGCTTGCCATGATAGCGAGGCATTGCCTCTATTTCAATTTTGGAGTCTTAAATTTCTTTAAGTTGGCGTCCCCTAGGGGATTTGAACCCCTGTCGACGCCGTGAAAGGGCGTTGTCCTGGGCCAGCTAGACGAAGGGGACGCATTCCAAAGTGACTCGCGCAGTGCGCTCGTCGTGAAAAGGGTTCTACGCAAAACAGCCCTACTCGTCAACACTTTTTTTACATTTTTTACAAAAAAATTTCATCTCCAACCGACAGAACACAAAATGTATAATATTTTTAAATAAATACAGTCGACGCAAAAAAGACGCAAAAAAGACATATGATGGCAAAGAGTGTTTCTTGCTAAGCCACTTTCCTTCTCTGCAAGTATTTGCAATTTGCTTGGGTCGTTGCTATGCTCATTTTGTCAAAGCGCCTCTGCATTTGCTTGAAACCAAAACCACTTAAAACACGTACCCTACAACGATGGACTTTTGTATGCCTGACAGTGAGCAGAAAAACACCCTAGAAGTGCACAGTGCCGAAAGCGGCCAAAAGCTTTTACAATTTCTTATGCGGCGCCTCAGCCTTCCCCAGGCTTTGTTGCATCGCTGGATACGCACCGGTCAAGTACGTATCAATGGCGGGCGGGCAAAACCCTTTTCTCATGTTCAAACTGGCGACGCGGTGCGCATCCCTCCCTTTGCCCTTGGCATGACCCACTCTGCCACCTTTGTGAAAAACCCTAAAGACCATGACTCGCAGTCAAGCCCCTCCATTGCTCCAGAGCACACCCCCACGACGCATACTTCTCCTCTTCCCTTACCCCCTGTGGTGCTGGCTCAAGAGAATATGGTTATTTACAACAAACCCAGCGGCCTTCCTGTGCACGGAGGTACAGGCCATACAGACAGCCTTGCCCAGCGACTGGAAAGCCACTTTAGCCACTTACCTTTCAAGCCCACGCCGGCCCACAGACTAGACAAAGACACCTCTGGACTCATTTGTGTGGCTTTTTCCTATGCGGCCTTACGAGCTTTGCAAGACGCTTTTGCTGAGCACAGCATGGTCAAAGAATATCTTGCCCTTGTTCACGGCTCATGGCCACACGATCAAGCGCAGAAGCTTACCCACACTTTGCAAAAAAGATTTCAAGGCAAACACGAAAAAGTGCACGCTTTTGCAACAGATGCCGACGAAGATGGTAAAGAAGCCATAAGCATCGTGCGTTGTATTTCGCGCACAGCAAAACACAGCCTCATGCATATACGCCTTATTACCGGCCGCACACACCAAATTCGCGTGCAATTGGCCAGCCAAGGACATCCCATTGTGGGTGACGCCAAGTACGGTACATGGAAAAACACCTTCGCAAAACTTAAAAGCAAAAAAAATAACACCTTGCATCTGCATTCTTGGCGCATAACATTCCCGCAAAATATGGCATTTAACGCCCAAGAAAAGGAAAACCAAGAACCCCTTGCCGGTAAAAGTTATGACGCCCTTCCCCCATGGGATAAAGCCTTTAGCATAAATGAGCTTCCTGCGTCCTTGACAGACCCTCACATCTCAAGGTAAGAAGAATTTTATTTCAAAACACTATCTTACTTTTTATTCAGGATATTCCATGTCTGACCATGTGCCGCAAATAGTTTTGGTGGGTCGCCCCAATGTGGGCAAGTCCACCCTTTTTAATCGTCTTATTCATAGTAAAAGAGCCATTACCCATGACCGTCCCGGCGTAACGCGTGACCGCATGGAGGGCATTGTGCGCCATCATGGTGAAGTCCTTTACGGCATTGTGGACACAGGCGGTATCACCCTTGATGCCCACGCAGAAGTCACCGAAGGCCCCGAAGGTATTCGCGGTTTTGAAGCAGATATTTTGCGTCAAGCCGAAGAAGCCCTCAGCACCGCCGTGGGCGTAGCCTTTGTGGTGGACGGGCGCGATGGCCTCTTGCCCCTGGATGAATATCTCATGGCCCACGTGCGTCGTATGGGAAAACCCACCCTACTTGTCGTCAACAAAATTGACGGTGCCGAACAAGAAAATCAAATTTTAGCAGAATTCCATGGCTTGGGTTTCCCTGTCATAGGTGTTTCTGCTGAGCACGGTCACAATTTGCGTCAATTGCGTGAAGAATTGCAAGACCTTATCCCAGAACACTGGGAAGATTTGCTCATACAAGACACCAGCTTAAAGCTGGCCATGCTTGGTCGCCCCAATGCCGGTAAGTCCTCCCTCATCAATGCCATGCACGGCACTGAGCGCATGATTGTTTCCGATGTGGCAGGAACCACCCGAGACAGCGTGGACGTGCAAATGGAAATCAAAGGTGAGAAATACACCTTTGTGGACACAGCAGGCATACGCCGCCGCGCCAAAATCACCGATACGGTGGAAAAATATTCTGTAAACTCCGCCATCAAATCCAGCACCAAAGCCCATGTGACCTTGGTGGTTTTAGATGCCACCGAAGGCGTGAGCCAACAAGACAAGCGTCTGATGGATTTGTTGCACGAGCGCAAAACACCTTTTATGATTTTAATTAATAAAATCGACTTGGTTCCGCAAACCGCCATAAAACAATTGCAAAAAAACCTTGCAGAAATGCTGGCTTTTTGCTCTCACGTGCCTGTGCTCTTGGTGTCTGCATTGGAAAAACGCGGCTTAGCTAAAATTTTGCCCCTAGCCAAACAAATTCATGAAGAATGCCAAGTACGCATCCCCACAGGCCAGCTCAACAGAGCCATGGAAAAAGTACTTGAGCGCCATCAACCGCCTGTTATTAAGCGTGTTCGTGCCAAGTTCTTCTACCTTACCCAAGCAGAAACAGCACCGCCCACTTTCGTTTTCTTTGTGAATGACGCCGAAAGAGTGTCCGAAAGCTATTCTCGCTATTTGGAAAAATCTTTACGCAAGCATTTCAAAATCTTACACGCTCCCATGCGCGTGCATATGCGTTCTTCACACACCAAAAGAAATAAGAAATAATTTACCCATGAGGCAAGGAAAAAACCTCGGCCATGAACCCTAGATTTTCCTTGCCTCAGCCCTGCTCAGCCTTTCCCCACAACTTTTCTCTTTCTTTCCAAAAAGTATATATCTGCCCTTGACTCAGTAGGAATAATTCCTATTTAAAAAGTATGTTTTACATACTTTAACCCCAAGGTGATATATGAAATCTTTCTCAAAAGTTTTTATTCCTCTTTTCTTGCTCATGGTGGCCTGTGCGGCTACGTATGTTTTTGCCGGCCATGATGACAAAACAAAGCTAGAGCAACAATTAGAACATAAAGGTAGACTTATGAAACTGAACCCTCTCTCACCAGAAGAAGAACGCATTCTTGTTCATAAAGGCACCGAAAGTCCCTATTCGGGCGAATACCTCAACAACAAAGATACAGGACTGTATGTTTGCCGTCGTTGCGATGCACCTTTATATCAATCAGAAGACAAATTTGACTCGCGTAGCGGTTGGCCTAGCTTTGACGATGCCATCCCCGGTGCTGTATTGCGCATAGCTGATGCCGATGGCGTACGCACAGAAATTGTTTGCTCCAATTGCGGAGGCCATTTGGGCCACGTCTTTGAAGGCGAAGGCTTTACCCCAAAAGACACACGTCACTGCGTTAACTCCGTTTCCATGAAGTTCTTACCCGAAAAAGCCGCCCCCGCTGTGGCCTTCTTTGGTGGTGGATGTTTCTGGGGTGTGGAAGATGGCTTTGACGCCGTTCCCGGTGTGCTCAATGCCGTATCGGGCTATATGGGTGGCGATAACAACTTCCCTACCTATGAAGATGTGACCACCGGAGAGACAGGTCATGCTGAGGTCGTGAAGGTGGAATATGACCCTGCCAAAGTGGATTTTGAAACCTTGGCCAAGTATTTCTTTGAAATACACGACCCAACACAACTTAACAGGCAAGGCCCAGACTTTGGCACACAATATCGCAGTGTCATTTTCTATGCCGATGAAGCACAGCGCCAAGTGGCGCAAAAGCTTAAGGACTATCTCATTGATAAAGGCCTTAATGTGGTGACGGAAATTTCTCCGGCTCCGGCCTTCTTCGCCGCTGAGGACTATCACCAAGACTTTACCAAACGTACAGGACGCGGCGCATGCCATATGCGTGTAAAGAGGTTTGACAGTTAACCATTTCTCGCCCTGCATGTATTTTTCCCTTGAATAGTATATGCAGGGCATATCTAAGCTGGACTTGGCACTCTTCTTTCTATAGCATGGCAAAAAAATTTTCCATGAGGTGCGCATGTCCGCATATAATCCGCATTTTACGTCCTACTGTACAACACATATAAATCTTAAAGCCTTACAACATAATTACACCACATTACGTGCCGCCATCCCTCCCCATGCACAAGGCATGGCCATTGTAAAAAGTGATGCCTATGGGCATGGTCTCTTGCAATGTGCCGCCGCCCTGCAGGAAGTGGGCGTGGCCTCCTTCGGTGTAGGCACTGTTTACGAGGGCAAAGCCCTGCGCCATGTGGGCTATGATCAAGAAATCCTCATTTTACTGGGTGCGCAAACCCTAGAAGAAATGCAACTCTGCGCCAAATACAAACTCACAGTACATCTATACAGCCAGCGAAGCCTTGAACTTGCCAATGCCGTTGCCAGCAAGATATTTCCCTTACACGTTTCCATAAAATGCGAGACAGGCATGTCACGTTTGGGCTTTTTGCCAGAAGACATGCCCTCCGTGATGGATTTTTTGAAGAAAAACCCTTACATCATCGTGGACTTAGCTGCCACGCACGTGTCTTGTGCTGACATGCCTGAAAAAGAAAGCATGGTGCAAGCCCAAGCAAATCTTTTTGCCAAAATGACAAAAGACCTTAAAGCAGTTTACCCGCATATGCGACTTTCGCTTTGCAACTCAGCCGGGAGTTTGGCCTATGCCCAACTTGCCGACAGCATTGGGGCCACTGTGTATCGTTTTGGTATTGCCCTTTACGGCGGCAACCCCTTCACCCATGGCACATGGCAAGCCAAAGGACAAGGACTGCGCGAAACCATGCGCATCAGCTCCACCGTCATCCATACCTATGAAGCCAAGGCCGGCCAAGAAATTGGCTATGGGGCCACCTTTAAAGCACCCAAAGATATGCGTATTGCCGTGCTTGGCATGGGCTATGCCGACGGTTTTTCCCGCGGACTTTCTGCCTCAAGCACAGGCAAGCCCACGGTGGTCAGTATAAATAATTGCCCTGCTCCCTTATGCGGTCGCGTATGCATGGGCACCATGATGGTGGACATTAGCCACATTGACAATGTGCAAGAAGGCCAAAAGGCGTGGGTCGTGGATGCCACCATTGGACAAGGAGAATTTTCCATGCAGTCCCTTGCCAATGCCTGGGGAACCATTCCTTATGAGGGCTTTTGCCTCTTTGGCGACAATACTCGCGTCTACGAAAATTTTTAACGAACAATACTCAGAAACAGAAAAGGCCCTGCACAATACTGTACAGGGCCTTTATTATACCTATATAAGCCGATGCTTACATGATTTTTCAGTGTCGACCATATTAACCACCAATACCGCCGCCGACTATCACTTGGCCTTTGGTGCGCACTTCCACATCTTTACCAGCGCAACCAAACATAAAACACAAGCATATGACACTCAGTAAAGCCAGCACCTTACGCACTTTCATCATCTTTACAGCCCATGAGAGTGCCTCCGGGGCGAACACTTTGCTCCTGCACAATGCGCGCTCCGGCAACCACATCCTGCGTAACCCATACATTACCGCCAATGATGGAGCCCTTACCAATGGTGACACGGCCCAAAATGGTGGCACCTGCATACACTGTTACGTCCTCTTCCAGTACAGGGTGGCGTGCGATTCCCTTCACCAAAGTACCATCCGAATCCTTAGGAAAGGATAAAGCACCCAGCGTTACCCCTTGATACAAGCGACAATGTCGCCCAATGATACTGGTTTCACCAATAACCACTCCGGTTCCATGGTCAATGAAAAAGTCCTCGCCAATGGTGGCACCGGGGTGGATATCAATGCCCGTGCGCGAATGGGCCATTTCTGAAATGATGCGCGGAATAACTGGCACGCCCAATTTGTACAATTCGTGGGCAATGCGATGGTGCGTCATGGCCAGTAGCGAAGGATAACAAAAAATAGTCTCCCCAGCACTGGTGGCAGCGGGGTCACCTTCATAGGCAGCCTTGGCATCAGAAGCCAGTACACGGCGAATTTCCGGCACTTTTTGCATGAAGGCCATGGCAGCTTCCAACGAGCCCTTTTGGCAGAATTTACAGGCAGTATCCTCGCCGGCACAAGCAAAGCATGCCCCACTACGAATTTGCTCAGCTAAAATATGATACACCGAATCTAAATTTGCCGCCAAGTGATAGCGCAAAGAGTCTAAGCGCACCTGCGATGTGCCAAAAAATCCGGGAAAAAGTATGGCCTGTAAACGCTGAATAAACTCATGTAAACGCTCTATGGATGGCATGGCCGCATTATGAGCCGGCTTATGCCACACCGAGGCCAACGAATCTTCAGTACACAGGGCTTCCACCACAGCATCCAAAGGTGAAACTTGTAAAGCCACCAATTCTTTTTTTTCCATAAAGCCACCTATAATTTTTTTACGAGAGAAGGGAAACTCTTACAAAAAGCTTCCCCTCCTCCACGCCCTGTGCATCTTTAGCACAAGACCATTGGCGAAAGGCAATATCACAAAAACCCCACACCAACAATATTATATTTTTTACAAATACTTAGCTACCAAATCGCCCATTTCGGTGCATGTGGCGGGCATTTTGCCTTCTTCCATAATATCACCGGTGCGATGGCCCAATTGCAAAACCTTACGCACTGCATTTTCAATGGCTTGAGCTTCGTTCTCAGCGTCAAAAGAAAGGCGCAACATCATGGCCACCGACAAAATGGTCGCCAAAGGATTGGCCTTATTCAGCCCAGCAATATCCGGTGCAGAGCCGTGACTAGGCTCAAATAAGCCAGGACCGCTAGCACCAAAAGAAGCAGAAGCAAGCATACCCAAAGAGCCTGAAATAACAGCGGACTCATCGGAAAGAATATCACCAAAAATATTACCCGTCACAATGACGTCAAATTGCGAAGGATCGCGCACCAATTGCATGGCCGCATTGTCCACATACATATGGGAAAGCTCTACACTGGGATACTCAGCATGAACTTCTTCCACCACTTCGCGCCACAATTGCGATGTTTCAAGCACATTGGCTTTATCCACAGAGCACACCTTGGACTTACGCTTCATGGCCGTTTGGAAGGCCACATGAGCTATACGACGAATTTCTTCTTCATCATAAATCATGGTATTAAAGCCCACACGCTTACCATCACGCTCTTCAATGGCGCGAGGTTCACCAAAGTAAATATCGCCGGTAAGTTCGCGGATAACTATCAAATCAAGTCCCTTGGCCGCAATGTCAGCACGCAATAAGCATGCACCGGCTAGCTCAGGAAACAATGTGGCAGGACGTAAGTTAGCAAAAAGGCCCAAACCTTTACGGATGGCCAAAAGTCCCTTTTCAGGACGAATACTTTTATCTATTTTATCCCATTTGGGGCCGCCCACTGCGCCCAAAAGCACAGCATCAGCCTTACGGCATGCTTCCATGGTGCTCTCAGGCAAAGGCACGCCTTCTGCATCAATGGCTGCGCCGCCAATATTGGCATATTCATAAGTGAAATCATGACCAAATTTTTCTGCCACCGCATGCAAAACCTTCATGGCTTCTGTCACAATCTCTGGGCCAATACCATCGCCAGGTAAAACGCAAATATGTTTTTTCATGATTTTCCCTTATGTTTTTATATTTTTATTTTATTTTTATTATTTTTGTTTTTTATATGGTGGGGAGGGGAAAAACCTTTTGTGAACAAAAGGTTCTTTCCCCTCCCCACAC
>CAYJHD010000089.1:0-7895 GCA_964370015.1 uncultured Desulfovibrionaceae bacterium
GTCCTGCTCCACCAATACCACAACCGGCAAAGGCAGTGACTTTGCCACAGGTGAGACATGGGGTGATATCATCGCCCTTGCCTCCAAGGTGTGGAATGTGAAGCAATTCGAAGCGGCAAAAAGGCTGGCGGAGCAGTATACTATTTCTGAAAATAGTCATATCTCTCAAAGGAAGCAACCAGTGCAGTGCGTCCCTATATTACCTATTCCCGATTCTGCCCCAAAGCCGCCACAAGCGCACCATCAACACGGCAAGGCAAGCAAGATATGGGCATATACGGATAGAGAAGGGCGCATTTTGCACTATATTGCCCGCTTCGATACGTCGCAGGGTAAAATCATTTTGCCATTAACTTATGGGAAACAAGGCAATTTCACCAAATGGATATGGAAGGCCGTGCCGGCACCACGGCCTTTGTACAATCTGCATAGTGTAGCGCAAACCACGAAACCTATTCTCATAGTAGAAGGCGAAAAGACGGCTCATGCCGCACAAGCTCTTTTTCCAAGCCATACCGTGACCACATGGAGCGGCGGCGCACAAGCTGTACATAAGGCGGACTGGTCAGTACTGCAAGGGCGCACCGTCATTATCTGGCCTGATAATGACAAAGCAGGTTACAAAGCGGCTTTGGATATTGCCAAGATATTGCAAAAATATCAGGTAGAACCTCGCATTGTTAGTCTTTCAACGTTCATACCAGAAAAATGGGATTTGGCAGATGCCATACCAAATCATTTTGACCTTGCTAAAGCTTTGCAAGAAGCCTTGCCTATGGATGATTTTCTGCGGAGTCTTTCAAAAAAAGAAACAGTAGATAGCTCTTCGCCCCTTCAAGTTGAAATGGAAGATTTGCCCATAAAGTCATGGCCAAAGTTTTCTTGGGACGCTTGCCCCGGCCTTTTGGGGGATTTTGTACGACTGGCCACACGAGATAGTGAGGCTGACCCCGTGGCGGTTTGCATCACGGCTTTAGTGCGCTTTGCGGCGGAGGTATACGCCTTTGGCACTCACCAGAAGCAACAAGGGCGAGGTCCTCATGTTTTCGTGGGGGAAACGGTGCATCCTCCACGTCTTTTCGCTGTTATTTGTGGTAATTCCAGTAAAGCCAGAAAAGGCACGTCACGCTATCCTGTGGCTACGCTTTTTAGCCGTGATTACTGCGATGCCAGTGATGCACGTTCATGGCGTGTAGCCATGCCTGCCAAGGAAAGCGGTGGCCCTTTATCCACGGGTGAGGGTTTAGCTTTTCATGTGCGTGAGGAAAGCGAGGAAGAACGTAATAAACAGCAAAAAAACAATTCTCATATATGCCTACGGGATAAGGACGACAAGCGGCTCATCATTCAAGATGAAGAATTTGCTTCAGCTCTTTCGTGCATCAAACGTGAAGGCAACACACTTTCCATGGGCATACGCTGCTTTTGGGATTCGGGAGATTATGCGCCGCTGACCAAGAATAACCCCATCACGGTGAAAGGGGCGCACATTAATATTATTACCCATATCACCATGCAGGAATTGGCTTTGTGCATGGATGAAGTGCAGGCGGTTAACGGCTTTGGTAATCGCTTCCTGTGGATATGCGCCAGACGTTCCAAGCTTGTGGCCTTGCCGCCACGTATGCCTGAGGCTGAAATTGCCTTTATACAAAGAGAACTTTGGCGATTGATAGGGCGAGCGCAGGGCCGTGGCCAAATGCACATGAGTGCTCATGCTTTAGATTTGTGGAAAAGCGTCTACCCTGAGCTTTCCAAAGAACATAATGGATTTGCGGGCAGTATTATCAATAGGGCAGAGGCACAGACCTTACGCCTTTCCTTGGTGTATGCGTTACTTGATGGGCAAGGGCAGATTGACGAGCGGCATTTGCAGTCGGCCTTGGCTTTGTGGCGTTATGCGCAAGCTTCCGCCTTGTATATCTTCAAAGATAAAGGCGCAGACCCACTGGAAGGAAAAATCCTTACGGCTTTGCAAGGCGGTGCGCTCACGTCTACGCAATTACATAATGCCTTGCAACGCAATGTTTCCAATGAACGCCTCTTGCCTGTGCTTCAGCAATTGGAGAGCCAACAGCGCATCGTCATTACCAAAGTCAAAGGCAAGGGGCGCCCCTCTACGAAGATTGCCCTAGCCATCCCTTACGAAAAAAGAACAGTAAACGAAATATACGAAAAAAACGAATTTAACGAAATAAGCCCCCTATAAGGCACCTTTTTTCGTTAATTCGTTTTTTTCGTTTCTTCGTATCTTTAAGGAGAAAATATGTCTTACATGGTTTTGCATATGAATAAATTTAAGGCTGATGCCATTAGAGGCATTGAAAACCATAACAGTCGTTCGCGGAAAAGCCAGTCTAACCCAGATATTGATTACAGTCGTGCCAAGGATAATTATGAACTTTTGGAAAATCCGCCTGTAAACTACGCTGATGCCATTCAAAGCCGCATTGATGACCTTCTACTGGTGAAGGCCGTACGTAAGGACGCTGTGCGCATGTGTGGGCTTATTGTGTCCTCAGATACGGCTTTTTTTGAAGGGTTTTCCGCTGAGGAAACACGCCGCTTCTTTGAGGAGAGCAAAGCCTTTCTATCTGATTTTGTGGGCAAGGAAAATGTCATTGCTGCCACGGTGCATATGGATGAAAAAACGCCGCATATGCATTTTATGCATGTACCCATTACCAAGGACGGACGACTTAATGCCAACAAAATTTATACACGTGAATCTTTGCGTAAGCTTCAATCTGACTTGCCTGACTATTTACAAAGCAAGGGTTTTGAAATTCAGCGTGGCGTGGAGCAGGAAGCAGGGGCGGCAAAGAAGCATTTGAATACCCGTGAATATAAACAGCAACAGGAGGCGGTGAAGGCATTACAAGCGCAAGAGAAATCTTTGCGTGAGCAAATGGAGGCGTACGAAGCGTTGGTGCAAAAGGCCGAGGATTTTTTGCAGGAAAATGACGCTGTGCCCGATGCTTCCTTTTTCAATTATAAGGAAGTCATTTCCATGGCCAGAGAAATTATCATGCGCCAGAAAGAGGCTTTGCTTTTTCAGACCAAACATAAAAAAGAAGCGGAAGACCTTACTGAGCAAGCAGAAGCATTACGGCGAAAAATTGCTGAGCTTCAAAAAAGTAAGCAAGAGCTTTATGACACGTTCGTTAGTAAAGTAGAAGCGCAGAAAGACCGCATCACTCGCCTTAAAAAGCGCATTGACCAAGACCGCTCATTTATTACGCATCCTCAAATTGCCCCTTTGCATGAAGAATTCTGGGCTGAGCGAAGACGTGAGTATCAGCAAGGGGTAGCAAATCAGGCGGCAAAGGAGCAATCAGTGGGGGAGGGAGCGCAGCGTTCTGCAGGTGCTACGGGGCAATCAGTTTTGCGTATGAGGTAGGAACTTGGTGTCCGCGAGAAATCTTATGCCTAAGCATAAGTATAGCCCACTATGATTTATTTTAAATTTATAATACTTTGTAATAATATGTAAAATAATTTTGTTTGCTATTCATACCAACGAAAATACCAACACAAATAAAATATTTTATAGGGGCATATAGTACCACATTGGACATGGGCAATGGTAAGAAAAAAAGGGTGTGGCCTTGTTTGTAAATCTTGCATGTTGACAAAGTAAGGAATAATCCTTACTTTTATTGAAAGGAGTATGTATGCAAAATATTCAAAATATCGCAACCGTCACCAGTAAAGGACAAGTTACCTTACCCAAGGTGGTACGGCAAGCATTAGATTTAAATGTGGGTAGCCAGATTACCTTTACCTTTACGGGAAGTTCTATTGTTGTAAGCCGACTTGAGGATGAAGAACATCACGACCCTGCCATTCAAGGTTTTTTGAGTGTTCTTGAAAGCGATATAAAGCAAGGGCAACACGTTCAAGCCTTGCCTGCTGATTTGATGACGTCCATGCAGAACGCTATCATTGATGAAGATATTGAAAACCTAGAAATTGATGGCGAGGTGTGCTTGTAATGGCAAAAGTAAGCTCATATAGGCACGGAACAGAAAATCACGCCGGCAAAGTCAATGGCTGGACATTGCTTGCGCACGACTGTTTTCTGGAACAATTATATAAACTCAAAGCAGCCGCTGACCGTGCTTATGAAAACAACCCAGCTGGAGCGGAAAACAATGCTAGTGTAAAACTCTTTCAAGCAGTCAGTACGCTTATTATGAAAAATATCCCAGACGACCCTTCTCATGCAAAATATCGACAAGGCAAAACACTTGGTAAAGAACATACACTCTGGCGCCGGGCTAAAATTGGCCGACGTTTTCGCCTTTTCTTTCGTTATGACTCAGCCTCAAAAATAATCATCTACGCTTGGTTAAATGATGAATCGAGTTTACGTTCTACAGGAAGTAATACTGACCCATATGCCATTTTCCAGAAAATGCTGAATCGAGGTAATCCACCAAGTAGTTGGGATGAACTGCTTGCTGAGGCAAGGGAGATTTAAGAATAAATTAGATGTATTATTATGATTTATGTGTTGATTATAAAAAAGGAAGAGGAAAAGAAGCTTTTAAACGAAAAAAATCATTAGAGTAGAATGTAAAATATAATAAGTTTAGAGAATTTACTAAATGTATTATCATACTAATGCTTCTTACTTAAAAGGAAGTTGATATGCGCTATGTCAAGAGGGTCACCAATTCTCTTTTCATGGCGAGAACCTGAAGATAAACTTTTCCCAGTTCTCTTATGAGTATTTGTATATTGATAAGATATGTAATATTCTCCCAAGCTATACGAATCAATAACATCAGGGTTAGAATGCTGTTTGTTTTTATAAAATTCATCAAAAATTAATTTTATGTTTTCAAATGTAAAAATATTATCTAAATTTGAATTCGGATAACAAATGTTATTTTTATTTATATTATATGTAGACAGTTCCCCTTTAAGAGTAATGCTATTGTCGATGTTTATTGTATATTTTAACATGCTAAGAACGTAATAGGTGTAGTCTTCTGCTTTAAAGCATCTTCCGTTCTCTTTAATGGCTTTATTTTTTAAATTCTCTAAAAAATTCTCAACAGAAATATAAACAACATTGTTTGAACAGTGATGACGTAATGAGTGTGGGTATTCTAATTTTCCATATTTATTTATCCATTTGTCGTAATTACTAAATTCAAATTCCATATATTCATCGTTTACATAGCAAATATTTCTTATATTAACATTGTAATTCGAGTAGTTATTTCTCAAGGTTATTGAAGCGTCTTCATTTTTTTTATAACCAAGCTTTTCTAAAAATTTATAAATATCAAAATTTACTATGAAAGACATGTTATTGGCATTTTTTAGCGCTTCATAAAAATCTCCTATGATATCTAACGAGTATATAAGATAAAATTTTTTACCCCATTCTGTATCGTGAATCTCAATGTCGATATAATTCCCTATTAAAGAAAATAATGAGTTGTTATTTTTATAGAAAAAATCTGATACCTTTTGTATTGCATGGCCTTTCTGTTTACCATTTGGCCAAGACGATTCTGGGTCGACATACTTAATCAATACGCCATCATTTAACAAAATATGATAAACAATGTTTTCATTTTTTGTTTTTGCTTGTGTTACATTGACTACCTTATATATATTTCTCATATATACCTAACTAGTTTTTATAGATATTCAAATAAATATTTATAAGTGTACAATTTTAATCATGTCATTTTGAGAGTGTAAGTGTTCGGCAAGTAGCCTTCTATGACATTGACTTGGTTCAAATTCACTGCAAAGTAAACATGAATTTCCTAATGATACTAGTTCATATATTTTATTATACTCTTTTTTCATGAGTTCAAAGTTGTATTGTTCCTCATAATCTTTCCAAATAA
Source organism: uncultured Desulfovibrionaceae bacterium (assembly GCA_964370015.1). Taxonomy (GTDB): domain Bacteria; phylum Desulfobacterota; class Desulfovibrionia; order Desulfovibrionales; family Desulfovibrionaceae; genus CAYJAD01. The sequence goes on from CAYJHD010000089.1 coordinate 5,874, forward strand.
TGTTCTTGTTTTTGTAGTTTTTCAATAATTCTTTTGATGGGGCAAACTCTGGTAGGTAAAAATAATCACAATTTAATATTTCTTTTAGAAAAAATTTTAAATCTTTATGCTTAGTGAAAGCTGCTAATTGTGATACATTATTTAAACGTATATCTAAAATTCTTTTTATATTGTTTATTTTCAAGGTATTAAAAAAAATTTCTGCATTTTTTTTGGTGTAACCAATCGTATATAATGGTATAGAGTTCATTAGTCACCACTTTCTTCGAGATTTTCTTCGTAAGCTATATTTTTTTCTTGTTTTTTGTATGCAATTTCAAGCATTTGCTCCCTGTCATACAATAAACTCAGTTGATTTTTAAAATGCTCACCAATAAGGCGATTCTCTAGTTCACTATGAGATTCTACTGGAAATATGTTTTTTTCATGTTTTTCTTTTTCCCATATGTGATTAATGCTATATTTGGGGTGCAATCCACTAGACACTAATATGGTACGATGACATTGTATTGGGTCTTTTTCTGCGCATAGTAAAGCAATATTATAATCTTTCAAACCTTTCTCGAGTCGTGAAATTCCTTCTTGAAAAATTGAAAGGTTTTTAACAAGTGAAAAATCTACTATCCCTTCTTTATAAACACTCTTATCGCTTGGACGTGCGCCGAGTTCTTTCCCCAAGAAAACATATAAAATGGAATTTTCTTTAAGGGTTTTTTTCAATATATCTTGGTTATATTCTTTATAATAACTGCTATACGGTGAAGACCTAACGTCAGCAATCACGTCAATTTTATGATTTTTTAATGCTTGTAAAAAATCATCTCTAGTATAAGAAGTATATCCTATGGTGTATAATTTTTTCATAAAATTTAGTAAAAATATATTCCATTTATTTGTAGCCAATAATCATCTTTAATCTGTCGTGTTATACCGAGTCGAAGATGAATTTCTTTCGCATTATTAATTTTATTATTTAAAACATCAATCTTATCTACAATATTTTTTTCATTTACATCATCATACCAAGAATGCTGTCTAATAGATATGTAATTTATCCATTTGTCATGAAAAAAACAATTTAGTTTTACTTTATTGTTGAAACTATCTTGAACTGCAATAATATAATCTTTATTAATACTTATTGTGTATAGAGAGCAATTTACACTTTCTATATCGTTTATGCTTTTATTGTCATTTACAGAAATTTTTGAATTAAAATTTTCATTATCTATGCTTTTAGTTAGTAATTTTTTAAATAAAGATAGATTTGTATTGTTAACAACTGATAACTGCGATACTGTAAAATCCTCAATATGGGGATGTTTTGTATTGGTAAATAAACCAGAAATGTTTAATTCTGACCCCAAATATATATTTTTAGATTGTAACTCTACGTGTGTATTGTATGGTAGTAAGCGATAGCTTTTACCGTTTTTATTAATGCCAGCTAAACAAATTTTATTATCCTTTAGACATGTATAATCAGTAATAACAATTACATCTTGAATAATATTATTCTTGATATTTTGCATAATAATCACTTTTTGTATTTATTTAATTGTGTTGCCCAATGTTTTCTTATAAGAGCCTAGCACTACTAGATACTGTTGTTTTCGGCCATGCCATGAACATGGCATAGTGAAAGTACAAGAAAAGAATGCCGTAGCTTGGCTCAAAAAGCAAGAGATTTACATTTGTAAATAGTTATTTTCCTCTACCCTTTTTGACATCATCCTTTTATTCTGACCTATCTTTGCCATACCCCAATTTTTCTTATTGCCTTCACAATTTCTTGTAGTGCGTGTTCTTGCATAGCAAAACACTCTTTCGGTGCGTTAGCTTCACGCAATGTTGTGAAGTTGTGCTTGAGCAAACCGCCAATCCTTCGCAGTTCATTTATCATGAGTAGGTCAGTTTTGGGGATAAGAGGTCTACCGCCGTAAAGTCTTTTGCGCACATAATCTGACATGGAAACTTGCGCTATGTCGGTGTACTCATGGAGTCGCCGTGCTTCATCTTCTG
>CAYJHD010000090.1:0-7714 GCA_964370015.1 uncultured Desulfovibrionaceae bacterium
TTGATTTCTTCAAAGTTGCTCATGACTTGTTCCACTTGGTGCGGATACACAAACATACCCTTAATGCGGGCGGTGGTGTCTACGCGACCCACAGTGGCACCAAGGCGCGGGCTGGTGCGTCCGCATGCACAAGGTGAGCGGTCAATGTAGGATAAGTCACCGGTGGCAAGACGAATGAGGGGATAGGTCTTATTGAAGGCCGTCACCACGATTTCGCCCACTTCGCCGTCCTTCAAAGGAATACCAGTGTCTGGATGGCAAATTTCCACATAGCAGCGGTTGGCAATGTGCAGACCGGTTTTGTGGAAGCATTCGTAGCCAATACAGCCCACATCGGCGGTGCCATAGCCTTGGCGCAACAAAATGTCGTACTTCTTTTCCAATTGATTACGCATTTTTTCAGAAAGACGCTCACCGGTCACAAAGCCCACTTCGAGGAAGAGATCTTTGCGTAGGTTAAGGCCTTTTTCTTCTGCGCGCTGGGCCAAGTGCATCAAGAAGCTTGGTGTACCCACATAGCCGGAAACGCGCAATTTTTGCATGATATCCAATTGGGTAATGGCTTCGGATGGGCCAGCAGGAATAACGGCACAGCCAAGGTTGCGTAAAGGCTCTTCAAACATGAGCCCAGCAGGGGAGAGGTGATAGTTAAAGGTAACTTGCACCGCATCGCCCGGACGATAACCGGCGGCGTAGAAGGCTTCTGTGTAGCCCCAGTAATCATCGGCTCTATCTTCTGGGTCAAAAATGGGCCCAGGAGAGAGGAAAATGCGTTTTAAATCGCCAATGTCCTTGGTGAGCAAGCCACCGAGGCGTGGCCCCATGGATTGTAAAAAGATAAGCTCTTTTTTCTTCAGGATGGGGATATGCTTGATATCAGAAAGGGTTTTGAACTTGTCCACATTAAATTGGGCACGATCAAAGCGTTTTTTTACATCCTCAGAGTAACGGTAGGCGTAAGAAAGTAAATCTTTTAGTTGGATAAGATAAAATTGCTTGCGTTCGCTTTCGTCAAGCACTTCCTTACGATTATAAATACCTTCGGTGCGGTCTTTACGAGTCATTTGGACACTCCCAAAAGAAATTGTCATTTAAGATGAATGAACACCTTGCGTTAAAAAAAGCACATATGCAAGGATTATTTTTTACTTCTGTAAAATCTGGTACTTAGAAGGCGAGTTTGAGTGGTTACTCATTCAGTTTTATACGAGGTGTCAGATGGAACAGTAAAACCTCTATCAATATAAGTCTAAGATTTGTTAAAAGCAAGGCTCCCCACAGAAATAAGGGTGAAAGTTTCTAAAAAGTGAGTTTTACTATAGTTGCTACAACAACGGTCAAAAAAATTTAACATTGCATGCTTTGAACTGACGCTTGAATGGCAAATTATACAGGAATGGTTCCTATTTTGAGAACTTATCTAGAATTGTTCTATAGGTGGTATTTTTATAATATATTGATTTTATCTGATATTTATGTCTAAATATGAAAAATGAAGGAAAAGTAAAAAAATTTGCACTTTTTTTCTTGCCATCTCCATGCCCATGGGGTAAATACATAGCCAGAGGATATTTTAACTCAATTTAAGCACCTTGTGTGCATGAAGGAAGGAAGGTTACTATGAAAAGAATAGCTACTTTATTATTAACAGCAGGTCTCGTATTTGCTGGTGTTACTGGCGCTTCCGCCATCGATTTCAAAGCAAAAGGTCAATTCATCATGTCTTTTGACCTTGGCAAAACCAACACCAACGCTGCTTACGGTTTCGACGGTAAGGACAGCTTTGAAGCTACCCAACGTATCCGTTTGGGCGTAGAAGCCATTGCTTCTGAGTCCCTTTCCGGTACTGTGTTCTTCGAAATGGGCAACACCACTTGGGGTAACTCTTCTGAAGGCGGCGCTCTTGGTACCGACGGTAAGATCGTTGAAGTTAAGCATGCTTACATCGACTGGATTGTACCTAACACCGAATTGAAAGTACGTATGGGTCTTCAAGCTCTTGGCTTGCCTTCCTACACCACCGGTACTTCCCAAATTTTCGTACACGACGTAGCTGCTGTTGTCCTTAACAACAAGTTCAACGACAACGTAAGCGTAACTGCTTTCTGGGCACGTCCTTTCAACGACAACTATGACCAAGATAGCGCAAACCACTTTGGTGATAGCGATAACAGCCTTGACAACGTAGACGCTTTCGGTCTTGTTGTGCCCATGACTTTCAACAACGTGAAAGTAACTCCTTGGGTTATGTACACCATGGTTGGCCAAAACTACGTTCGTTCGCAAAGCGCTGATAAGCTTGGCCAATTTGGTACAGTAGGTTACGGATTACTTCCTGCTGGTAGCGTTGTTGCTGGCAACATGCTTGGTAAGAACCCAGGCGACCTCTTCTCCTACGGTAACGTATGGCATGCTGGTTTAACCGGTGAAGCTAGCTTCGGTGGACCTTTCTCCTTAGCTTGGGATTTCAACTACGGTAATTCCGATTTTGGCGATGACAGCTTAAGCCGCGAAGGTTTCTTGGTAAGCTTACTTGCTGAATACAAGATGGATTGGGGTACTCCTGGTTTATACGCATGGTACACCTCCGGTGATGACGACAGCACCAGAAACGGTTCTGAGCGCATGCCCATCATCTCCACCACCGGTGGCACCAACGAATTCTCCAGCTTTGCTTTCTCCGGTGCTAAATACATCGAACGCGAATGCGTAGTTTCTGAAAGCCTCGTGGGTACTTGGGGTATCGGCGCACGTATCGCTGACATGAGCTTCGTGGAAGACCTTAAGCACACCTTCCGTGTGAACTACTTCCAAGGTACCAACCATGAAGACATGGCTGCTGTTGCTAACGGTGGTTTTGATCACATGTACCTCACCACTGAAGACTGGGCTCTTGAGCTTGGCTTAAGCAACACCTACAAAATCTACGACAACTTAATCTTGTCTGTAGAAGCAGCTTACATCTACTTTGACATGAATGCTGATGCATGGAGCCAAGGCGATTACGACACTTGGAACATCAACACCAGCTTCGTATACAGCTTCTAATCACATTATTGTGGTGCATCTTGGGGAGTCCTTGTGGGCTCCCCTTTTTTTTGGCATAGAATGCGACGAGAGAATACTCTGTATAGATGTGAGGAAGCGGTTGTGGCTAGCCGTATATATGCCCTGTAATGTGTCTTATGAGGGGAGCATACGGCATGCTTTGTTCCATGAAGGAAAGAAAATATTGATGCCAATGGCACCAAAAAAAGGGGAGAAAACTTTGCCTTACAGCAAGCTTTCTCCCTTTTAACAAATACTATAGTAATACTTAAATAAGTTGTGCCTTGGCCATGACTGCACGCAAATATTCTTTATTGCTTTCAGTCATATTCACCATGGGTAAGCGGAAGGATTCTTCCATTTTGCCCATCATGGCAAGGGCTGTTTTCACAGGGCTGGGATTGGTTTCCACAAACATAACACGATTCAACGGCATGAGCTCAAAATGTATTTGTTTGGCCTTTTCAAGGTCGCCTTGAGTGTAGGCTTTGCAAAGCTGAGACATCTTAGCCGGAGCAATGTTTGATGTTACGGAAATAACGCCGCTACCGCCCAAAGCGAGTAAGGGTAAGACGGTAAAGTCATCACCAGATAGTACGCTAAAGCCTTTGGGGCATTCTTCCAACACGTCAGAAACTTGGGTAATATTGCCCGTGGCTTCTTTAATGCCCACAATATGCGAAAAGTCTTTGGCAAGGCGACCCACGGTGATGGGAAGTAAGTTACAGCCTGTACGACCGGGCACATTGTACAACACAAGGGGGAAGTTCACAGCATCAGCAATGGCCTTATAGTGCTGATAGAGCCCTTCTTGTGTGGGTTTGTTGTAATAGGGGGTAATGAGTAAAGCACCATCGGCACCGGCTTCTTTGGCAAAGCGGGTGAGTCTGATGGCTTCTTCGGTATTGTTGGAGCCTGCACCGGCAAGCACAGGCACACGGCCTTTGGCTTGATCAATACAGATTTCAATGACTTTTTCGTGCTCTTCGTGGGATAAAGTGGCAGATTCTCCCGTGGTACCGCAAGGTACGAGACCATCAATGCCTTCTTCAATTTGCCATTCAATAAAGGCGCGGTAACGATCTTCGTCCACCGCACCTTGAGAAAATGGGGTCACTAAAGCAGTGAATGCACCAGCAAACTGCATAAAATTCCCTCACACTGGCATAAATGTGTAAAAAATTACGACCTTAACAAGATGCGTAACGGTTATTATTGATTTAAAAATTCTTTAAGTTCTTTACCAGCGCGGAAGAAGGGGAGGCGCTTAGGCTCTACGGTTACGGAATCACCAGTTTTGGGATTGCGTCCGGTATACCCTTCATATTCTTTAACTTTAAAGGAACCAAAGCCACGAATTTCTACTCTTTCGCCAGCAAGTAAAGAGTCTTTCATGCAGTCTACGAAAGTAGTTACCACAAGAGAGGCATCTTCCATGGGTAAATTGGCTTCTTCGGCAAGGGCCTTAATAAGTTCGCTTTTGTTCATATGATCTCCAAAAAAAATAAACTAGTAGGTCGAGCTACATATCGTAAGCTACAGAATTTTCATATAAAAGTAAATATTTATTCTGTAGGAATCTGTAAAACATTTCTATTTTCAAGTTTTTCCAGCATATTTAGGCGAATTTTTTGAATTTTTTGCGCAATATTCTGGATATCTACCCCTGCAGGAGAGCCGTGGGCATTGCTTAAAAAGGCTTTTTGTTGGCGCACAGCTTCCATGAGTTTGGGGTCAAAGCGCACAGAACCAAGGAGCGTGGGCTCAATGCCCAGGAATCTTTTACATGCCATTTGTAAAGTATTAAAAGCCTTCTTTTCTTCTTTAGCATCTTCCACTTGGTTTACTATGACCATAAAATCGCGCACGCCGTGATTGTTGTGCAAAATTTTCATGAGCGCATAACTGTCGGTGAGGGATGTGGGTTCTGGGGTGATGATAACAATGCGTACGGCGGCCATGGTGGCAAAAGCTTGTACCATGTCGGTGATGCCAGCCCCAAGATCCATGAAGACATAATGGTATTGACCAAGAAGTGGATTGATGCGCTTGAGCAAAATTTCTCGTTGGTCCACATCTAGCTCCACAAGTTCCGGCATGCCCGATGCGGCAGGTAAAATGTCAAGACCAGCTTCAACCTTATGCACCACATCCTTCATTTCGCAATTGCCAAGTAAAGCATCTTGCATGGTTTTCTCTGGTGTTATACCCAGCAAAACGTCAAGGTTGGCAAGGCCCATGTCACAGTCCATCAGGATGGATGGAAGGTCCATGTGTTGTAAGGCGTAGGCAAGATTCAAGGTGATGTTGGTTTTTCCCACACCGCCCTTGCCGCTCATGATGCATACACTCATAGTTGTGTTAGACATTTTATACCTCATCGCCGCCGCCAAAAAGGAAACGTTTCTCGTGCGATAGCACAAGGGTTCGCGTATCATCTAGGCTTTGGGCGGTTTTTTTATACATACGTAAAGGGACTCGGTCTTGCAAAGCTGTTTGCAAAGCCTCACCAGCATTTTTTAATAGGCATTGCACATTGCAGTTTTCTCTGCTTAATTCGGCAATACCGGCGTGGAGTCGAAGTTTTTGTGAGGCACATTCGTCTAAAATATTTTCCACAACACTTTGAGCTTTAAAAGGTTTGGCACTTGGGAGAATAAGAGCAAAATTTTGAGCGTCTAAAATGCCCAAAGTGTCGCAAATATCACCATGCACTTGCACGGCATCGTGCAAAATATGCGTCGCGTGCTCTGTATTTGCGGTGCTAACATCGCCAAAGGTAAAGCGTGCTAAAGCTAGGGGAGTGGTGGCCCTTCTGGCGCGAATGATTTCCTTTTCCGTCTGAAGAAGGAATGGCGATGCCAAAAGCATTTGTCCCACCAGCTCTGATGAGTGCATGCGCTTTCCCACGGTGAGGTTGGCCATGTGAACAAAAGCGCTCATGTCGCTGAGCTCTAATGTATACCATCCTTCTGGGAGGCACTCTGCACAAATCTTTTCCCAAGCCCTAGTATCTAAATTTGACACAAGTTTAGCCACCACAAAGTACGAAGGGGGAATACTTTCTCCCTTCTGCCGTGGTACAAGCTCTCGGTGGGCCTGCAAAAGCTCTTTGACCAGAGCTTCGGGGCTTACCTGAGAAGGCGTGGATGAGTTATTTTTTATCATGTTGGTACAAAAGGTAATCGTGTTGAAAAATATCGATGCGACCGTTGAGAACAGCGTCCACATCGCCCATTTCAGTATTACTTCTATGGTCTTTTACCAAACGGTACGGATGCAAGGTGTAAGTGCGAATTTGACTACCAAAGGCAATGGCCTCTTTGTCGGCATATTGCGCTTGTCTTTCTGCATCTCTTTTGCGTAATTCCAAATCATAAAGGCGCGCTCGCAAAATTTGCAAGGCTGTTTCTTTGTTGTGATGCTGAGATTTTTCGTTCTGGCACTGAGCTGTAACGCCAGTGGGGATATGTGTCACACGCACAGCAGAGCTGGTGGTGTTCACGCTTTGTCCTCCGGGGCCGCTGGAGCGGAATGTGTCAAAACGTAAGTCTGACTCTTTAACATCTATGTTTATATCTTGCCCTGCATCGGGGATAATGTCCACAGATGCAAAGGAAGTATGTCTGCGCCCAGAGGAGTCAAAGGGCGAAATGCGTATGAGTCTGTGGATGCCGCGTTCGCTTTTTAAAAGGCCAAAGGCAGATGGCCCCGAGATGCGCAAAGTAACGCTCTTGATGCCGGCTTCATCACCATTTAAAAAGTCCAGCTCTTCTACCTTAAACTTATGTGAGGCGGCCCAGCGGGTGTACATGCGCAAAAGCATCTCAGCCCAGTCTTGTGATTCCGTACCACCAGCACCGGGGTGAATTTCCAAAATGGCATTGAGGTTATCTTCTTCGGCAGAAAGAAGCATGTGCATTTCTGTGGCATCAAGCAATTGCGCAAGGTTTTGTACTTGCTCTTCCAGTGAAATTAAAATTTCTTGTACTTCAGCTGAATTTTCTGCACTTTGCCCTTCTTGTTGGTAGGCATCTGCAGCGAGCAAAAGCCATTCTTGCACATCGTTGTGGCTTTTTTCTAAAAAAGTGAGGCGTTCAGCTTCATCTTCCAGGCGGCGCTTTTCTTGTAAAAGAGGGGTCAAAGCCACGGGATCATTCCACGCATCGGGCTTAGCCATATGCTCTTCTATTTCTGCTAGACGTTTTTGGCAACCAGCAAGGTCAAAGACGCCCCCAAAGAGTTTGAAAGCGTTTGGAAAGTGCGCCACTGCGCGTGCGTAATTCAGCAAGTTGTAGCATAAGTATATGGGGGTTAAAGTGTATAGTTATTATGTGTGATGACGGCGTCCATGCATATGGGCCGAACCTAAACTAAGAGTAGCAATCAGAAGCATAATCCAAGGTAAGAAAGGGAACAAAATATGAAAAAGAGTTATGTTTTCACGTGTATATGCTTCACCTGTGAGGCTTTGAGCTTTAAACTGACCGCCCCGCATGACAACTTTCCCATGGGGATTGATGATGGCCGAAATGCCGGTGTTGGTATTACGTATGAGCCAGCGCCCTTGTTCCACAGCACGCATGGTCGTGAGGTGTAAATGTTGCAAAGGTGCGGCGGAATCACCAAACCAGCCATCATTACTTATGTTCACCAGCACATTGGC
>CAYJHD010000091.1:0-7642 GCA_964370015.1 uncultured Desulfovibrionaceae bacterium
AAGTTTTTTGGAAAGGGGGTTTGGGGGAAGAACCTTTTCTTCAGAAAAGGTTTTCACCCAACAAACTTTACCTACAAATTGATCCTTTGTACCAAAATCACCTTATACGTTTTCCCATTTGTCTGTGGGTAACCATTGGCGCAGTACTCGCTCAAGTTCTTTAATAATAAGCGGCTTAGATAAATAATCATTCATGCCTGCTCGTAAAAAATCTGAGCGAACATCACCCACTGCATTGGCCGTTAAAGCCACAATGGGCACCACGCGAAAACGATCATCGGCCAGCGCACGTATATTCAACGTGGTTTCCACACCGTCCATCTTGGGCATCATGTGGTCCATGAATATGACATCGTAGTGCACTTTTTTGACGTTTTTAATGGCTTCTTCGCCAGAAAGCACCGTATCCACAGCCACGCCGTACTCTTCAAGCACGCTTTGGCTAATGATAAGATTAATATTATTGTCATCCACCACCAAGGCACGCACGCCGCGCGTCTTCAAAGTGGAGGACATCTGGTTGGCCGCAGAATCACTCACATGGTAAATGGCCCCTTCCAGCAAACGCGCCACCACAATGGTGGTCAAAGGCGCATAGGCCACCACCACATTGTCCGGCACGTCTTTCCCTTCAAAGAAATTGCGCGACAAAGCAAGCACATGCACGTGGGGCACCGTTTGCACATCAAAGAAAGAAAGCTTGCTATATTCCATAAAGACATGGGTATAATCTTTAATGGAAGCAGAACTGGCTATGATGTGCGCCTCGGCACCCATTTCGTTGAGCTTTTCACAAAGGAAAGAAGCCTTCACGGGGGACTCTAACCACACCGCCACGCGTGCATCTTTATAATTTTTAGTGGACAATAAGGGCGTTGTATCTTCCACCACTTGAGGAATCTCAAAAGAAAATACCGATCCCTTGCCGTACACACTGTCCACGGTGATGGAGCCGCCCATTTCTTCCACAAGGCGTTTGGTGATGGCAAGGCCAAGGCCCGTACCTTCAATATTTCTATTCTTCTTGGTATCTAACTGAGAAAAATTATTGAAAAGCATGGGCAAATCTTCACGCTTAATACCAATGCCCGTATCTTCCACCCGCACTTTTAGCCATGTGGTCTCCCCTTTTTCGCAAGGGTCTGCCCACATGCTCAAGCGCACATGCCCTTGGTAGGTAAACTTCAACGCATTGGAAAGCAAATTCACGAGCACTTGCTTAATGCGTATGCAGTCGCCCTTAAGGATGCTGGGGATGGCGTGATAGTCTTCCACCAAAAGCTCAATGTCTTTGCGTCCTATGCGAACATTCATGAGAGCCACAATATCGTTGATAAAGGACTCCACATAATAGGGCTCCGGAATAATTTCCATGGCGCCAGCTTCAATCTTAGAAAAGTCCAAAATATCATTGATGATGGCCAGCAAAGAACCTGCCGCCCCCTTAATATTTTGCAAACATTCATTGACCTGTGTGGCTGGCTCATGACGCAAAGCAATATCCGACATGCCCAAGATGGCATTCATGGGCGTACGGATTTCATGGCTCATATTGGCCAAAAAAGTACTCTTGGCTTGGTTAGCAAGCTCAGCACTTTCAAGGCGTCTTTGTTCGGTAATATCGGAAAAAAAGCCTTCAAACAAATAGGGATCACCGCTCTTGGTAAATTCCACCACGCGGCTACGCTCCCATACCCATTTTACGGTGCCGTCCTTGGCAATGATCCTAAAGGACGTATCCAATGGCAAACCTAGACCCAGCGTAATTTCATTGAGCCTAATGAGTTCTTGCGCATCATCAGGATGCACCAAATCTAAAATACGAATGCCATCTTTTTCCGTAAGTTCCTCAGGCGTATAGCCAAAAAGCGCTTGCGAGCCTTCGCTTACATAGGAAAATCTAAAGTTTGGCGCTTCATTCACACATTGATACACAACACCAGGCAAATTACCCAAAAGCCTATCGGCGCGTTTTTGCGTAATTTTAAGCTCTTCCATGGTTTGATAATGTAGCTCCGACACCATGGCCAAAGCCACAAAGTCTGCCAAAGAAGATGTGAAGTCCCTTTCTGCCGCGCTCCAAAGCCTATCGGTGTGCATTTGCTCCATGCAAATGACAGCCGCCACTTTACCATTCATATGAATGGGGGCATCTAAGGTTGCTTTCATCTTATCATTATAGCTGTTTAAAAACTCCAAAAATAATCCGGAGGAAGCAGCATCAATGCTTAGCACGCGGTTTTCATTCAAACTATCCACATAGTCTTGATAATTATCAAGGGGAACGTCGTCCACCACAGCCATGGCATCGCCATCGCTGCTATACGTGAGGATAGAACGTAAAACATTTTCCTCGTGCATCACACGCCAAAAAGACACCCGCGAAATGCCGAGGGCCTGGCAGGCCTCTTTGGCAATGGCAAGACCGGCCTCCTCCAGCTTTCCCGAGGTAAGCGTAGGCGATTTCGCTATACGAGCCAAAGCCTCGGTAAAGCCTAGAGGAGTGTCTTTGCTAAATTCTCTATCCATAAAAAGCTCTCATGCGAGTTACTTTCCTTCCAAAACTTTTTCTATGCGAGACAATGCTTCCATGAGCACTTCATCGGCAAGGGCATAGGAAAAACGAATGCAACGTTCATCGCCAAAAGCAGATCCCGGCACCACGGCCACGTTGGCTTTTTCTAAAAGCACAGTGCACAGCTCCGCATCATTGGCAAGACCTGGGCGGAAATACTGATGCACATCCACCATGAAATAAAAGGCACCGCCGGGCTTTGGACAAATGGCTTTGCTCCAGGTTTGGATACGCTCATAGCCGGCATCTCTACGACGCTTAAAAGCCACGCGCATTTCATCCATAAAGTCTTTGGGACCGTCCAATGCGGCAAAGGCAGCCTTTTGCGCAATGGAGCACACATTGGATGTGCTCTGCCCCTGCAAGCTAATGATGGTTTTGGTAAGCTGAGGGCAAGCCACAGAATACCCCACACGCCAACCTGTCATGGCATAGCTCTTGGATACGCCATTGCACAAAGCCACTTGCTCAGGATAGCGCACAAACCATGCGGCGGCGGTGGAGGACTTTTGTCCATCGTACACTAATTGGTCATAAATTTCGTCGGAAATGACAAAAAGGCCCTTATTAATGGCCCATTCCATCAAAGTGTCCAGCTCTTCTTGGCTGTAAATGACACCGGTGGGATTGGAAGGGGAATTCAAAATAAGCATGCGGGATTGAGGAGTGAGGAATTTTTCCAATTGCTCAGTGGTCACCTTAAAATCATCGTGCACAGAAGTGGGCACAGACACAGGCTTTGCCCCTGCCAAAAGCACCATGTCGGGATAGCTTACCCAGTACGGAGCAGGAATGAGCACTTCGTCTTCTGGGTTTAAGAGGGCTTGCATGATATTATAGAGAGGCTGTTTGCCACCATTGGAAATGACCACATTTTCCGGAGCAAAGGTGGCACCGTATTCTTTATCGTAATAGGCGGCAACGGCTTTGCGTAATTCCATAATACCGGGAACGGCAGTATAACGGGTAAAACCTGCATCAATGGCAGCCTTGGCAGCTTCACAAATATGCTGCGGCGTGGAAAAATCCGGCTCACCCACAGCTAAAGAGATAATCTCAACACCTTGATTTTTCAATTCAAGGGCTTTAGCGTTGATGGCAAGAGTGGCTGAGGGTTTGACAGAAGAAAATTTATCTGCAAGTTTCATGTCCGTTCCTTTTTTGCGTAGGGCCATACCTTATGAATGGCCTAGGTTAAAAACTATGGCAAAAGCTATCCTAAAAATAAAACTGGCAAAACGCTACACAATACCATGAAAAATGTAAACCAAAAGAAAACAAAAAATTCCCCTCACTCACCCCTACTTCCACATCCGGAAAATTGCCGCGTGGGGCTCTTTTTGCGCCGTCAAAAACGCTTTAGCGTGGCTGTGGAACTCAACGGAGAGGAAATTTGGATTCATAGCAATAATTCCGGTTCCATGCTGGGGCTCATGCGCCCGCGCACACCGGTGCTTTTATCACCTGCGCTCAATCCGGCGCGTAAGCTACCTTTCACCCAAGAAGCCGTATGGATGCCAAAACATTGGCAGGCCAAGCACTGGCAAGAAAAATCCCCAAGCCATAACCCGCAAGACTACACTGACGGCTTTTGGGCAGGCGTCAATACATCTGTGCCCAATAAACTTTTGGAAGCCGCCTTCCATGCAGGCTTACTGCCCTTTGCCACTGGCTATACCAATCTCAAACGCGAAGCCAAACGCGGCGCGTCACGCCTGGATGCTTGCCTCACAGCCCCAGACATGCCCACCCTTTGGGTGGAGTGTAAAAATGTGACCATGGTGGAAGATGACGTGGCGCTCTTTCCCGATGCCGCCACAGAACGCGGTCAAAAACACTTGCTGGAGCTCATGGACATAGTTAAAAGCGGAGAGCGCGCCGCCATGTTTTACCTTATACAAAGGGCAGATGGCGCATGCTTTGGCCCGGCGGATATGATAGATCCAGCCTATGCCAAACTCTTTTGGCAAGCCGTTGAAAGCGGTGTAGAAGTCTACCCCATGCGTGCAGTGGTTACAGCACAAGGCATTGACCTTGGAGAGATTCTTCCCCTTACAAAAAAATAAGCCCTTTTGGCAGTGTAAATTTTTCCGACACTGTCGGTTTTTTTTACACTGTCAAGAAGGCGCGACAAAGCTCCTTGCACACCAACTAACACCCTAAAGAAAAAGATGTTTTTTTTAAAAACACCTTTTTCATCACCAAAAAACACTTTTTAAGCCTACCAAAGCTGTCGGGGTTCTTTACATATGCAAAGTGAAGCGTCACTGCAAAAAAAGCAAGTATCACACTCGCTTTGAGTAAAAAAAACATATCTTTTTCGTACATTACAGTGATTGCTCATTCAGTCAAACCAAGCATTTAACTTTGGCACGATTCCTGCTAGTGTGCTTCTACTTTTTTACATATTTTGGAGTTTATCATGAAAAAGATTTTTAGTGCCTTAGTATACACATTTGTGTTTATGACCTTTACCGTAGCTGCTCAAGCTATGCCCCTTTATAACTGGGACTACAACCTAAACATCGACTTTGTGAATAGTGATGGTAGCCTTACCGACACATTCACCTGGGAAACCACTGCCACTAACCCATGGGGAGCCTCTGAAAGCACCACAGGTACCATCGTTGGTGCAGAAAATGCCATCTCCGGTTCAATAGGTTTCTTTAACCAAACGATTTCACAGCCCTTAGCATTCCACCACATTGGCTCTGGAGACCTTGGCCTCCGTACCGGTACAGCTCGTTTTGAATTTGAAATCTTCCCCGACGGCAATGCAAGCTTTGCTCAAACCATTTCTTTTGACGTAGACTTTTCTGTATACACAGAAGGAAAGCCTATGGGTTTTTTCACCGTCTATACTCCTAAAATGGACATTGGTAATATCACCACCTCAGACCTTAGCTTTTACTATGATGGCTATGAGTACAGCAACTGGACTTTAGAAAATATATTTGGCTTTAACCAAGCAGCCCCCAATTTTTCTTTAAGCTTTGATGCTACTCCATCCAACGGCCCCACTGCCACCCCAGAGCCAGCCACCATGCTCCTCATGGGTGCAGGCCTTGCCGGTCTTGGCGCCATTCGTCGCCGCCGCGCTGGCAAATAATCTTGCCTAACCACATTTGGGCTGCACTTCTCGAAAGGGTTGTGCAGCCTTTTTTTGTGTGCAATGGCGCGTAAAGCCTAGGAACAAAGGTTGACAGAAAGGGCAATCTAGCGGAAAATGCCTTGTTTAACCAAGACATAAAATTTAGCACAAAATGCCCAGCATTTTGGAAGGCACATATATGATTGTTGGAATTCGCTTTCGCCCCGGAGGGCAACTCTATTTCTTTTCTGCAAGCATGCCCCTATCCGAAGGCAATGCCGTCATTGTGGAAACAGAACAAGGACTTGGCTTTGGCCATGTGGAAATTTTACGCGACACGGTGCCTCACGATTTACAAGATATGCCCATCTCCCCCATTTTGCGCATGGCTTCGGCCGAAGATTGCCAAAATGCTCACGATAATATTGCCCTATCTAAAAGTGCCTTTGCCTATTGCAAAGAGTGCATTACCCAGCGCAATCTTGATATGAAACTTGTGGATGTGGAAGTTTTTTTCGATCGCAGTAAGTTTATTTTTTACTTCACAGCCCCTTTGCGCATCGACTTTCGTGAGCTGGTAAAAGACCTTGTGCGCGAATATCGCACACGCATAGAATTACGCCAAATTGGCGTGCGCCACGAAACACAAATGATTGGCGCCGTGGGGTCTTGCGGCATGGTGTGTTGTTGTCGCCGGTATTTGCGCAAATTTGCCCCCGTGACCATTCGCATGGCCAAGGAGCAAAGCCTCTTTTTAAACTCCGCCAAAATTTCCGGCATTTGCGGCAGATTGCTTTGTTGCCTCAGCTTTGAGCAGGAAAATTACGATAATTTCCACAATCAATGCCCAAAGCTTGGCAAGAAATATCAAACCACCCGTGGCCCCATGAAAGTGCTGCGTTCCAACCTTTTCCGCAATGCCGTCATTGTGCTCAATGAAAATAACGAAGAAGTGGAAATGTGTTTGGAAGATTGGCAAGCCATCAATCCTCAAAGACCCGAAAGCCCCGCCGGTCAAAAGCCTGGTAAAAATCCACAGCAAAAAAACACCGCCCAAGGCGATGGACTGCTTGTGGTCACCATGGACGACCCCGAAGGCGACGCTTTGGCCTATACCGAAGACCCTTACGATCCCAGCAAAAAAACATTACAAACGCTGGACGATTTACATAATGAAAACGCTGAAGACAAGGAAGAAAACCCCTCGCAAGAAGGCGGCATTTTTGGCCTTGCCCCCCAAGCCACACCCAAAAAGAAAAAACGTAAATAAGCAATAGAGGATTTTACCGTGTCATCTTTTTATATTACCACCCCCATTTATTATGTGAACGCCAAGCCACACCTTGGCCATGCCTACACCACCATTGTGGCAGACACCTTGGCCCGCTTTCATAAGTGCATTGGCAAGAAAACCCTCTTTTTAACCGGCACCGACGAACATGGCGATAAAATTGTCCAAGCCGCCGAAAAGGCCGGAGTGGAGCCTCAAGCCTTTGTGGATGGCGTCAGCGGTCAATTCCAAAAGCTTTGGACAGACATGCGCATTGCCAATGATAAATTCATCCGTACCACCGATGAAAAGCACAAAGCCACCGTGCAGCAGTTTTTGCAAAAAGTGTATGATGCCGGCGACATTTATTTTGGCGAATTTGGCGGCCACTATTGTTATGGTTGTGAGCGTTTTTACACAGAAAAAGAACTGGAAGACGGTCTATGCCCACAGCACCAAAACAAGCCGGAATTCATCAGCGAAAAGAATTACTTCTTTAAAATGTCCAAGTATTTACCTTGGCTCAAAGAACATATTGAACAAAATCCCGACTTCATTCGCCCAGAGCGTTATAAAAATGAAGTGCTAGCCATGCTGGAAAGCGGCGCGCTGGAAGATTTGTGCATTTCGCGCCCCAAGTCGCGCCTCACCTGGGGCATTGAGCTTCCCTTTGATACGGACTATGTGTGCTATGTGTGGTTTGATG
>CAYJHD010000092.1:0-7612 GCA_964370015.1 uncultured Desulfovibrionaceae bacterium
AGCAAGTAAATCATGCACTTCGGCTTGGATGGTTTCATCTTGCTTTTTTAACTCTGCCAGCATTTTTTCATGTGCAGTGTTATTGAGGCATAAGCCTATTTCTGAATAATATCCCATGGTTTTTCCTTAATTTATAGGGTTAATGGTGAGTTTTTGGAAAGGTTTACCTTCTTGTTCACAAGCAGAAAGTAATGAGTCAGCTTCGTCGCCAAGTGCATATTGTAAGGTTTGGCGTAATATATCCTTGTTCAAAGTCCGTCGCCCCTTTTGATGGCTTACCTTAAAGCGATAGGAGCCTGTATTTATCCAGTCGCCTTGTAACGCACTGAGGGCATAAGCATCTTTAAGAGTTTGTTCCCTTAGGGTAATTTCTGCATCCAAAGCAGTGCGAGCATCTTTAAGGGATACAAGTTTTTCTAGCTCTGGTGCCAAATCTGGTTGCTTGTCACCATCTTGAAATTTTGGACAATCGCCATTCCAATCGCAGTAAGCGCACAGGGCATGAAAACCTGTGGCATGGGGTACATCATTGAAATGTAATTTTCCTTGAACTAACGAGTTTTTATTATTCCATAATTCTTCCGCAGTGCGTAAGCACACATCACGCATAGACGTATGCGGCACATAGGGGCCAAAGGGTTTAATATCGTCCATAGACAGGCAGAGCACCCAAGCTTCTATATCTATTAAGGACGCATTGGTGGGGAGCGTTAAGTTAAAGTGCTTTTTACAAAGTTCAGGCATGGTGAGATTTTCATGCAAAAGCGTACCGTCCGCGTCACGCAAGGAAAATGCAGGATTGTTCCATTGGTAAGCTAAAAACGACGCCTGCCCATAAAGCTGTGTTTCATAAGCCGTATACAAGGTTTCCGGTATGTGCTTAGTGCTCTTAAGCTCTAAAATACGAATGGCAGGGCGTGGATTTTCCCATGCTAGTACAAAGTCAAAATGCGCCTTAATGGGTGTACTATTATGGATAAAGGATAGCTCTAATTGCGGCATGGCATTGAGCTTCTGCGCTGTGAGGGCTTGGCCTATGCCGTATTCTAGCCAGTGACCACGCTGCAAGGTGAGCAGCTTTTGTAAGTCAGCTTGTGGCCTTGGAAATGCTTTATTACATAAAGCGGCTCTGGGCATTCTAAGGCGCGCCCGATATCCGATAGGCCAATATACTTGGTGCGATCGCCAAGATGTACGGCGGTGCTTTGCTCACTGTGAAGTTGCAAACCGTACTGGATACATGCCAAAAGGCTTTGGGCTTTTTCGTTGATATGATTTTGAGTCATGATTTTTCCTTGTAAAAAGAAAGACCGTCCCCCCATGAACGGGAGGGCGGTCTTTATGGGCTTAACTGTTGATAATGATTACATGGCGTCAGCATACTTCCACCACATTTTTCTTTGTGGGTTCCATTGGAAGCCAATGCCCTTAAGCAATTCTTTTTTAGCTTGTGTGTTACCGGTAGCTACAATGCAGGTTCGTCCATCGCTGGCTGTGACCTCTTGGTAACTTACCCCATCAAAATGCGGTATTGCTTCTGATTTTACCTGTGGAGGGGTAGTGCTTTGAGGGTAAGCTTGATGTGTATTTTGCGGTACGTTAGTGTTTTTGGATTGTCTTGGCGATGTGGGTCTTTTGGTGGGCAATTTCGCGTCCGCCATAGCAGCTTGGCCATCATCATCTTCGGTAACAATGCCCAGCATGGCAGTTAAAGCATAGCGCCTGGCATAGGTCATGGCGGAGCCCATGCCCTGTGGATCGTTCTTGGGTAAGGGCACAATGGTCAGCGACGCTTGCCATTGCCCCGATGAAGCATGGGTGAATTTTGTTTGTAAGGCTAAATGACCAGAGCCTAAGTGCTCAGGCGTGGGCATAGGCAGCTGTGTCATCCATATGCCGTTGCTTTGCAAGGCATCGCGACAAGCCTCCATAACGGAATTGAGCGTAGCATAATTGCTTTTGGTGAAATGATTTGCAGCGTCCTTAAACGCCGGCTGTAATTGCTTTTGTACAGCGAGTAAGGCTTTTGCTAACGCCGTCACATCGTGGGATTGGTATTCTTGCATATCTCCTCCTTTTAAATGAAAACTCCCCTTACCTGCGCATGGCAGATAAGGGGTACTTTTTATACATTCAAGATATTGATATATAGACGACTTTTTTTGATGAACGTAAAATTTTTATTGCACAATCTTGTGTACATCCTGTGCGAAGCGTTCAGCCGAAGGCATTGTTTTCTACAATGGGTAAAGTTTTTTGCGAACTCTTTGGACTTATTTTGAGTAAGAAGGATCTTATCTTAAAAAAGCAAAAGGAAATTGTTGTGGCACATCAGCATGTAACCATTAACACTCTCTTACCCTCAACGGTTTTTTTATGCTTATCCCAAGTATTGGCACCTATCCCTGTAAATAAGATCGTTTGGTGGGAAGGGGCAAGAACGGACTATTCCCTGTACTACACTTGCGCGTGTGCTTGCTTTCTTTTACCTGTAATATGCGCTATCTCTATTTTCCAAATAGCTGTTCTGTGTAAACTTTTTTCAATGGCCTTATGAAATGCATCCATATTTGTAGGTGTATGTCGTAGACATAAAAGCTTGAGAGCGTGAATTTTTTCAACATCATCGAAAACTTCAAAAGCTTTGCCGTGAATAACGGCGGACTCAAAATATGTAGTGAATTTATGCGGTGGACGAAAAGTTTCTCCTACACAAGTGAGGCATACCGCATTGCAAGCCCTTAAGGCGTCTATTTTTTTACCTTCTTTAGCGCAATGAAAGTATATAACATCTGCATGGCGAGCAATGGTGATGGGTATGCAATAAGGCATGTTTTCTGTATCTATCATGCTAAGTACAGCCCATTCGCATGTATCGCTCACTTCATAAGCAAATTCTTTGGGCATTTCTCTATCGTGTCTTCTCATAATATCCTTGTGCGTTGGCTTGCAATTTTTGTCTGTCCACTAAGCGTACACTATTCCCTTCTAAAATTATGGCACCGCAGTCCACCAATAAGGATAATTGGCGCGAAACGGTCTCACGGGCAAGTCCAAGTAAGTTTGCTAAATCATTTCGAGAAATAGCAAGCTGTATACTATGCTGTTCTTTTTCAAGAGTAATTCTGTGCAAAATATACCCTGCCACACGCGTGGTGGCATTGCGTTCACCTTGTGCAGCAATTTTGTGCATGAGCATACGCTGACGAGCAGCAAAAATAGCGAGCAAGCGTGAGGCCAGCGTGGGAATTTCTTGTACTAATAGATGACAGTGAGACGCAGAGAGAAAAAGAGTGCGCACTTTTTTTACGGCTACAGCCGTGGCAGGATGGGTATTTTTTTGAAAAACAGCACCTTCACCCACTACATGGCCAGGACGCACAAGAAAAAGCATGACTTCCTTTCCGTCTACAGTGGTTCGAATAACTTTTACATGTCCTTCAAGTACTATATACAGACCAAAAGCTTCATGTCCTTCTTCAAAAAGACAATTGTTAGCCTTAAACTCTCTTTGTTGTAAGCACACGCACACGCGCTCACAATCTTGCGGCGACAAGCCTTTTAAAAGGGGTATATGTTGTACTTGTGTTATAATATCTTTCATGCTCATACTCTATTATACACTGCACAGCAGAATATTTTCTACTATGCAGTGTAGCTTAAACTATTTTGTTTGTAAAAGCACAGCAAGGTCTTCTTCTGCGTTGGTAATAGGCTGAATCTGCCATTTTTCTACCAGCACTTGCAAAACATCCGCTGAAATAAAAGAAGGCAAAGAAGGCCCAAGACGCACATTTTTTATGCCAAGTGCCAACAGCGTGAGTAAAATAGATACGGCTTTTTGTTCATACCAAGACAAAACTAAGGATAATGGCAAATCATTGACCGAGCAGTCTAAGGCTTCAGCCAAAGCTAATGCCACTTGTACCGCGGCATAGGCATCATTGCATTGCCCTAGGTCTAGCAAACGAGGAAACGGCCCCAGCATGCCTAAATCCTTATCAAAAAATCTAAACTTACCGCAAGCAAGGGTTAAAATCAGCGTATCTTTGGGACTTTTTTCTACAAATTCCGTATAATAGTTTCTGCCAGGTTTTGCGCCATCACAACCGCCCACAAGGAATATATGCTTTAAAGCGCCGCTTTTTACGGCATCAAGCACAGCCGGCGCTGCATTAAGTAAGGTTTTACGCCCAAAGCCCACGGTCACTTGCCCTTGGTCTATATCTTCGGAAAAGCCTTCCATCTTGAGGGCTTTTTCAATGACTAACGAAAAATCCCCTTGTGGGCAATGCGCTACATGAGGATAGCCCACTGCACCGGTGGTGAAGACTTTATCCCCATGCGTACCGGGATTTTGAATACAATTGGTGGTAAATAACACCGCGCCGGGAAACTCCGCCATTTCTTTGTGTTGATTTTGCCACGCTGTGCCAAAGTGCCCTGCAAGATGCGTAAAGGCTTTAAGCTTAGGGTAGCCATGAGCAGGGAGCATTTCTCCATGAGTATAGATACTAATTCCTGTACCTTCAGTTTGTTGTAATAAATGATACAAATCAAGTAAATCATGCCCAGAAATAACAATGGCTTTACCTTTCTTATGCCCAAGAGCTACTTGTGTGGGCTCAGGATGCCCAAAGTGGTCTGTATTGCCCTTTTCCAAAATCTCCATGGCGCGTAAGTTGGCATGACCACATTCCATGGTAAGGTCTAACCATTCTTGTAAAGATAACTCTTGTACATGACCTTGTTTGTCAGGCAAGCCAGCTGCTAAAGCTTTTTTAATAAAGGTATAGACGCTGGTATCGTGTTGGCCGAGTAATGCTGCATGGTCAGCATAGGCCGCCACACCCTTAGTACCGTAGAGCACTATTTGCATAAGCGAAGTAATATTTACATCTTCAGACATGGTATTTACTGACCACGCATTTTTTTGCACGTCCTCCAAGGCTTTGTTAAGAGCTTCAGTGGTAAATTGCGGCGTACAGCCCAATTTTTCAGCAATTTTTTTACGCACAATAATGCACTCTTCAAGACAGCTGTGCAAAGAGGCATGGTCAAAATTCACATTGGTCAAGGTTTTGAAAAGCGTTCTGGCAATGAAAGCATCAACTTGTATATCGGTCAAACCCTTAGCATCCGCCTTTAAGCTTGTTTGCGACAAAAGACGTAAAGCATAGACCAATTCGTCTTGGATTTTGGCGGTGTCTGCTGTTTTTCCGCATATCCCTACTTTTTCACACGCTATTTCCTTAGCTCTTTGCTCACATTGATTGCAATACATATATAACTCCTTATTTTTCTATACTATCTCAGCTGAAAGGGAGGTATGCATTCTTCCCTTACATACGGTAAGTACATGAAAAATATTTGTGAGTTGGTGATGCATGTCACAAAAAAAGAAATTATTTCTATTCATGGAAGGCATAGGCACGAAAATCTTTTTCAAGCACCTCTAGATGAGGCGTGGGTGCACGTACGGTGAGACTTGACTGCAGTGAGCTGAAAAAAGGCCGCCTGTTATATCATGGCAACACCTAAGAACACACTATGCATACTCGTAATGAGCACACAAAATGCGCTTTGAGCCTGTTCAGGCCTTACTGACCACCATGCAAAATCCATAACGCAGCCTTGATGCTTGCACACGGCTATACAGTTGCCGCAAAGCGTGCATGTGGCATGAGGCTTTTTCTTTTGTAAAGCTGTGGTATCTAAAGCCATGGAGGTACACATTTGAATGCATTTTTGGCACTGTGTACAATTTTGCGTAAAACGTATACGCCATGGTAATAAGGCTCGTGTACGCGTGGCAAGCACCCCCAAAGGACATATGCCAAGGCAATAGCCTGTAATGCCATAACGGTAGGTTACAAAAGCCATGGCCGGAAAAAGCAACATCCCAAGAAGTAAGGCAAAATTTATGGCTAGTTGCGCAGGCACGGCAAAATAGCGTAATCCTCCAGCCACAAGCAAGGTGAGCACAAGAAAGAACGGGGCAGAATATGGCATGAACTTAGCTAACTTTATGGGTAAGGGGCGTCGATTTTGTGTGCGTTTTTTTAAGGCCAAGCTGGCATCCCAAACCCCAAAGTAGCAAAGGTGGCTACACCAAGCCCCACCTGCCAAAAGCACCGATACTGTGAAAAGTATCAACATAAAGTAGCCTTCTCCACGAAAAATAGGCGCCGCAAGAATGACTCCCGGTATGGGTAAATGGAGTTTACCTGTCATAAGAAAAAGCGTATTCCCTAAGAGTCCCAGTAGCAATTGACCGAAAAACACCATGGAAAAGAAACGCCATATGCGCATGCGTGTTTGTATTTTTGTATTTGGTTCCATGAGTTTGCGCACCACATACGCTGCCCACAAGCTTAAAAAAAAGCCTTGCAATATGCCAAAATTTGGCAACAGTCTGTGCATAATCAGCACATGCGGTGCCATGGTATTTATAAGCATGAAAATTGCAAAAACCAGAAGAAATGCTATGCTACTCTGCATTGCCGTGGCTGTGTGCTTCGTATAAAAATCTTGTGTCCTACGCCTTTGCACAAGCCAAGCGCTGAATACACTAAAGAGTGCCACCCCAAGCAAAATACAGGCAAGGCGCATCCACGGTTCTCCCATAGCCAGGCGTATTTGCACCAAACCACCGCACACCCATACCCAACGAGCAGCAAGAAGCAAAAGCGTTATGCTCAGCACACGTTGTAGCCAGGCAGAACGCATACTTAAGACAAGAAGCATAAAGCCCACTAGGGACACGCTTAGGCCGTATAAACCAGCCCTCCAAAAATGCGCCGCCCCAAGAAGGAGAGAAAGTGCCGCAGGAATAAGCATTCCAACATATGTTTTCCACATACTTATACCGAAATCCTTTTGCGTAGAAATATACGTGGCACATACGATTGAGTCAGTCTTTCCAAGAAGCAGAGTAAGACAGCACCTACAAAACACGGCATGAGGACATATAAATATCCTAAATCATGTATTCCCCCTCCTCCCATGACAGCAATAAAAGCCGTGGCTCCTCCCGGTGGGTGTAAGGTTGCACTTAGATACATACACGCTATGGCTGTAGATACAGCAAAACTTGCGGCAATTATAGGATATTTACCCAAAATAAGATACATGCTTACGCCTATAAAAGCCGAAATACTGTGCCCAAAAACAACATTGCGCCAATGCGAAAAAGGACTTTGCGGTGCGGCAAAAAGAAGTACAGCAGATGCCCCAAAAGACCCTATAAGTAATGGAGAATACACTCCTATACTTTGAAGAAACCCTTCTAAAATAAATAAGAATAGCATGGCTACACAACTACCGCACCAAGCCTTACATGCTACACTCAAGGAAGTTTTTTGTTTTTGCATAGAAAGTCTCCGTTTAATTTGTACGGAAACTATAAGGAAAAAGTGTTATGTGCGGTGATTTGTGTCACGTTGGATGGTATTTTACTTGCTGTGCAGTATGGATGAAAAAACTCATTTAGACAAACTTTCTTTATGCTATAATTTTTTTGTTGTGTGAACGGAAATGCTCTTTTTTTAATAAAGTGGCGAAAAAATATGGCACAAGCAGAGCTGTTTGAGGCATCACAAGGTGAAGCATA
>CAYJHD010000093.1:0-7447 GCA_964370015.1 uncultured Desulfovibrionaceae bacterium
TCGCTCCTAAGCGTTATGTTATTGCCATCGACGCTTTGGTACCAGTGGTTCACCCCACCAGCAAGCTCACCAATCTTACCATTGAGCAATTGAAAGGCATTTACAGCGGCAAAATCACCAACTGGGAAGAAGTTGGCGGTCCAGACAAGAAAATCGTTGTGATTTCCCGCGATACATCTTCCGGTACTTATGAAACTTGGCAAGAAAAAATTCTTGGTAAGGCTCGCGTAGCTCCTTCTGCTTTATTGCAAGCTTCCAGCGGCGCAGTGGTACAAGCTGTTGCTAAAAACCCCAACGCCATCGGTTATATCGGTTACGGTTATGTGAGCGACACCACCAAAGTATTGAGCGTAGACGGTTTCCAAGCCACTCCTGAAAATGCCCTTTCCGGCAAATGGCCCATCGCTCGTGACTTGTACCTCTTCACCAATGGCGAACCCCAGGGCGAAGCTAAAAACTTCATTGACTATGCCCTTGGCGCCGAAGGTCAAAAGCTCGTGAAAGAAGTGGGCTTCATTCCTTTAAGCAAGTAAATATCAAATATAGTTAAAAAACCCTCCCCATGTTGCCTCAAAGGCGCGTAGGGAGGGCTTTTTGGCATGAAAGGCATAACACATGAAAGAAAAAATCATCAATTTTTCACTGGCTGGCGCGGCGACATTTTCGCTTCTTTCCTTGCTTGGCATCATGCTCTTCCTTTTTTGGGAAGGCTTACCCATATTTAATGTTGTCTCGGTGACCGATTTCCTTTTTGGACAATATTGGTACCCCACCTCAGACCCCGTGGACTTTGGCATATTCCCCTTGCTCGTGGGATCGCTTTCTGTGACCATCTTGGCCTCACTCATTGCCGTGCCCCTTGGCGTCATGACGGCGGCTTATTTAACTGAAATTGCCTCCACCAATGTACGCCGCATAGTAAAGCCCTTCGTGGAACTTTTGGCAGCCTTGCCATCGGTGGTCATCGGCTTTTTCGGCATGGTGGTGGTGGCCCCCATTTTACAAGATTATTTGGGTGCTTCCACAGGTCTTAACGTGTTCAACGCCAGTCTCATGTTGGCTTTCATGTCTGTTCCCACCATTTGCTCCGTGGCAGAAGATGCCCTTTTTGCCGTGCCGCGTCCTTTACGCGAAGCCTCCCTTGCCCTTGGTGCCACTCGTTGGGAAACCACGGTGAAAGTTGTGGTGCCCGCCGCTTTATCCGGCATTGGCACAGCCATCATGCTTGGTATGTCCCGCGCCATTGGCGAAACCATGGTGGTGCTCATGGTGGCAGGCGGTGCCGGTATGATTCCCGGTTCCATTTTCGACCCCGTTCGCCCCATGCCTGCCTCCATTGCCGCAGAAATGGCCGAAGCTCCCTATAGAGGCGAGCATTACCACGCCCTTTTTGCCATTGGTATGGTACTTTTCTTGTTCACATTAGCCTTTAACATGATCGCCCAGCACATTGCCGAAAAGCATAAGCAAGTGGGCTCTTCCAGCCTATAGGAGTACACATGAATTTTACCGCTTCTTCCGCTTCGCGTATGGCGCGCCAAAGCTTCATGTTTGGCATATTGCGTCTGGCGGCCTATGTTAATGTGTCTGCCTTGGTCGTTGTTTGTATCTTCTTGGCTGTGCAAGGCCTTCCGGCTCTTTCTTGGGAATTTATTGTCGAATCCCCACGCAAAATGATGACAGAAGGCGGCATTTGGCCTTGTATCCTCGGCACCTTTTTGCTTTCCCTCGGCGCATTGCTCATAGCTTTCCCCTTGGGCGTGGCTTCTGCCATTTATTTGCATGAATACGCCGGACGCACCACCTTTGCTCGCTACATTCGCCTTGGCGTAAATAACCTTGCCGGCGTGCCTTCTGTGGTATTTGGCCTCTTTGGTCTGGCCTTTTTCGTGACCTTCTTAGGCATGGGCGTCAGTATTTTAGCCGGTGTGCTCACCTTGGCTGTGCTCACCTTGCCCGTCATCATCGGCACCGCCGAAGAAGCCCTGCGCACCGTGCCTGACACCTATCGCGAAGCCTCCTTTGGCCTTGGTGCCACCAAATGGCAGACCATTGCTCGCGTGGTGCTTCCTGCCGCCACACCTGGTATGCTCACCGGCGCCATCTTGGGTTTATCCCGCGCCGCAGGTGAAACCGCTGCCATCATGTTCACCGCGGCTGTGTTCTACACGCCTAAAGATCCCGATTCTGTGTTCAGCGCCGTCATGGCTTTGCCTTATCATATGTATGTGCTTGCCACCGCCGGTACAGAAATTGAAAAAACCCGTCCTTTACAGTACGGCACAGCCCTTGTGCTCATCCTGTTGGTGCTTGGCATGAATATCTTTGCCATTTACTTGCGCGACCGCATGCAAAAGAAAAAAGGCCATTAAAACCGGCTTTTGCTCCGCACAAGGCAAAAAGTTATGCCTTTGTCTTTACGGGGCACATTATGAAAAACTCCCCCAAGCCCTTTGGTTCACCCCAAGGGGCTTTTTTGTGGGGACAAGCCTTCGTTTTTTACTCCGTATGTAAAAAATCCTATTAAATCTTCATATTACTTGGTTGCTTTTAATACTCTTTTGGTCTACATTGTCACCACACAACAAGCATGGCTTAACGTCTAGCCGCGCAAAAATGCACCACTTTTCAGTATTTCAGGAGAGCATGATGGATCGAGGCCCCAAAACCTCCCTAAACCATGAAGACAGCACCGCCGTGGCTCAAACGCCAAGACTTAAAGCATCGGGATCATTAATCACTCGCGTGCTGGGTTTACACAGTCTGCTTACCGAATATGAAAAAATGCCCCTTGCCGAAACTCCATGGGATTTTGGGCATGCTACCTTACAACAATTACATATTTCTCTAGATCATCAAGGGGAAAGCCTTGATGCATTGGCTGAACCGGGCCCTGCGCTGGTCTTTGCCAATCATCCCTTTGGCGGTGTGGAGGGCGTTATTCTTGCGGCATTATGCGGCACTTTGCGCCATGATTTCAAATTACTTGCCAATGAAATGCTCACCCGCATTCCCGAGCTGGCACCCATGATTATCCCCGTGGATGTGTCGGGTAAAAACCAACGCGAAAATATGCAATCTGTGCGTCAAGCCGTGCGCCATGTGGAGCAGGGCGGTGCCTTGGGAATTTTCCCCTCGGGCATGGTGGCCCATTGGCAAATGAACACCAAAACCATTGTGGAGCCTGTGTGGCAATCCCTGTGTGGTCGCTTGGCGCGTCAAGCCCATATCAAAGCCATACCCATCTATTTTAAAGGGCGCAATTCCATGCTTTTCCATGCCGCTGGGTGCATTCATCCCATGCTGCGCACGGTGCTTTTGCCCAGAGAGCTTTGGGGTAGACGAAATTCCACCGTGGATTTTGTGGTGGGTAAACCTGTGGATGGCAGTGTTTTGCATGCCCTTAAAAATGATGCCGCACGTACGGCGCTCATGCGCATTCGCTGTGAACAGCTTGGCGTCACTAAAGAAGATGTCACGGATAAAATCTGGCCTGTTCCCGTGGCTCAAGCTTGCCCCCATGAGCAATTACAGCAAGAAGGCCAAAAGTTTTTAGACAGAGAAACCCTGGCCACCGAAGGTCGATATGCGGTTTTTGCCATACAAGGGCATGAATCTTCGTGTATTTTGCAAGAAATTGGGCGCCTGCGCGAAGAGACTTTCCGCCTTGTGGGCGAAGGCTCGGGCAATGAGCGCGACACAGATTCTTTTGACAAAGACTATACGCACTTGGTGCTTTGGGATGTGGAAAAAAACACCATTGCCGGTGCTTATCGCGTGCGCTGTTTTATGCCCGAAGAAGCTCATCAAAGCCAAGAAAAGCTCTATCTCGCCTCACTTTTTGATATTCAAACGCCCTTTTATGAGCAATGCGCCAATTCCATGGAACTGGGCAGAGCCTTTGTGAAACCCGAATATCAGCGCGATTATGTGCCGCTCATGCTTTTGTGGAAGGGCATTGGACGCATGATTGTGCGCCATAAATTGCGTACGCTTTTTGGTCCTTGCAGCATGGGTCTTGGTTATACTGACGCTTCGGCGCATATTTTACGCCAAACCCTAGAGGCAAACCATTGGGAACACGATTTATGTCAATACACCCAAGGTAAACGCCAGCCCAGGGATTTTGCAGGCCCCAATGCGCCCAATGTGCAGGGTCTTGATTACAAAATGGCCAACAAAATGGTGAAAGATATCGAAGGCGATAAAGGCTTGCCCATTTTATTCAAGCATTATCTGCAATTGGGCGGACGCATTGCGGCCTTCCATGAAGATAAAGACTTTGGCACCCTTGATGCGCTCTTGGTGGTGGATTTGGCGCACACGCCGGAAAAGGTTCTTCTGCGCTACATGAGCCCACAAGAAGTAACGGAACTCAAAGCCAGCTACGGTCCCGTTACTCCCAGAAATTCTTAAATCTTAAGCAAATAAATCTGCAAGCACGTATTTGTATAAAAGGGTAGTAAAGAGCAGACCCAGCGCCATATACAAAAAGATGCGCACCATTTTTACGCCCACCTTAATGGCTAGCCTTGCGCCCATTTGATTACCGATGATGCTCCCCACGGCGCACGGTATGGCCAAGGCATACAGCACCACGCCGCCCGAAGCAAAGGTGGCCAAAGCCCCCACATTGGAAGCCAAATTAAGCACCTTGGTGGTGCCGGAAGCGCGCACCAATTCCATGCCCAAGGTGAGATTTAAGGCCAAAATGAAAAATGAGCCCGTGGCAGGGCCAAAAAATCCATCATACACGCCAATGCCAAGCCCCACCAGGGCCACATAAATCTTCTGTGTTTTCACAGGAATATCTTTTTCTACGCCCACGTTTTTTCCAGAAAAAAGCGAACACACCAAGCCCAGTGGTAATAAAAAAGCCATGATTTTACCCAAAAGAGCCGGTGCCACCTGCAAAGCCAGCCATGAGCCCAAAGCACCACCAATGAAGGCCGATGCAAAACCCACGGGAACCAAATGCAATACTATGAGATTATTACGCAAAAAAGGCCATATGGCGGTGAGAGAGCCAAGACTTGAGGCAAATTTATTGGTTCCCAGCGCAAAGTGGGGCGGTATGTTAAAAAGCATGAGCGATGGAATGGTGATGAGGCCGCCGCCACCGGCAATGGCATCCACAAATCCGGCCAAAAGGTACATGAAGGCACAAGCCACTATGACATACAGTTCTAATTCCACGCTTTTTTCCTTTTATATCATTCTTTGTATTTGGCGTAACATGCCAGAAAAATCATCCACACCCAGGGCCGCAAATAAAGCTAAGACCAAGGCCAAGAAAAGATATTCCTGTGGAGATCCTGTGGAAAAAAGCTTCAATGAAAAACGTTTTTGCTGTGAGAAAGGCAAGAGAGGAATGCCCGAAGGCGTGCACATATCCAAAAGAACATGAAACATGCCCCCAAAGGCCACGCCACCCAAGAAATACAATTGTTTCAAGGGCAAGTGCAAAGCCCCCATACTGCGCGGATACATATATAAAAGCACCCAAAACAGCAACAACAACGCATACCAGCCAAACCAATGGGTGAAACCGCGATGTATGGCTTTAAAGGTTTTTTGAGGATTGGGACTCATGCGCGAAATGCCCATATCTATCACATCGGGCAAAATGGCACCAAAAGCCACACCGGCCAAAGCCGCATGGGGCCAGTCAAGCAAAAGAGCCATGCCCACGGGCACGCTTTGATGGGTTATCCATTTCATCTTTAGACCTTACGACACTTGTGGGGCATTTTGAGGAGAATGCGACTTCCACGCCACAAGCCCCACGGCTGCCAAAATACACACAGCACCCAACACATTACCCCATGTGGCCTGTTCACCCAATAAGTAGACACCGGCCCAAAGACCCGTGGCAGGCTCAAGCCCGCCTAAAATGGAGGCCAAGGAGGGCCCCACAAGACGCACGGCAAAGACCAAACAAATATTGGCCACAACCCCCGTCACCAAGGAAAGTGTGAATAATTCTTGCCATTGACTGGCAGAACTTGGCATTTGCAAATCTCCCATACACAAACCATACAGCATGCAAAACAAGCCAGTGCCGAGCATTATATACATGGCTGTGACAAATTCATTGGGACATGTAAATTTTGCCACTTGAATACCCAATACATACAATGCCATGAATATTGCACAAAAAATGGTTAAAAACATGCCCCAAAGAGTTATTTTAACGCCGCTGGTGCCAAGAAAGACATCTTGTAAAGAGAATATGGCCACGCCCAGCACAATGAGCAAAGCCGATACAGCTGTACTCATGCGAAAACGCTCTCCGAAAAAGGCCACCATACAAAATACCACAAAAATGGGATAACAATATTGCACTGTTACCACAATTCCTGTGTCCATTTCCAAAAATGCAGCCATGAAGGCTAAAGCGGTGAGGGCATAAAAAAGGCTCACACCAAGAAATTTTACTATGTCGCTTTTACACACCACAAAAACACGCCAACTACGTTTGCGCACCAAGATAAAAAGCGCAACCATGAGGCTTGCCAGTAAAAAACGAAAGGTATTTACCGTGGAAAAGGAAAGACCCTCACCCATGAGCGGCACAGAAAAAAGCGCAATGAGACCGTAAGCGCAAGCCGCAACAACGGCATAAATAAAACCGCGCAGCATGACTATACTTTCATGCTCACGATGACACCAAGGGTATCATCCAGCGATTGTACGGCTGTGGCATTGGCGGCATGGGCTGTTTCGTACACGATGGAGTTCACAAACTCCGTGGCGTAGTCGGTGTAACCATCGGCCATGGGGGGCACAATAACTTCGGTGTGAGCTTGCACACCGCCGGAAAAACTTTCCACAAATTCAGTGCGAATATGCCCCTCTCGATTGATGCCGGTCACATTGTAAGCCACGCTTTCCATGCCTTGTTGAAAGGCCTGCAGCGCAGAAGAACTGGAATAAAGTGCTGAGATAGTCATAAAAACCTCAAGGGATATACGCGTATTTTGCACTGAGTATAATATCTTATATGCCTTGTCCAGCACTAAAAATCATGGACGCCCATGGGCTACGATTGCGCCGCAATGCATGCTTGTATTTTCCTTTGATTCATTGTTTCTAATGTGTGCATAAGTCTGTGCGCAAAATGTGCGTAAGTAAAAAAAATACTGTAATTTTAATATAATATAAATAACACATATAAAGACTAAAACAACAACAATACAGCAATGATAACAATAACCATACAACTCTGAAGGGGCAAAAACTCATCCATGCCCAAAGCATTGTTCCTAACCTGTGCGTAACTTTGTTTATAAAATGTGCGTAACTTTTAAAAGTATTGTTATTTAAAATAGATAAAGCATATGATTTCTATACCCAAAAGAGCTTGCCTTCCTAAAATAATCCAAGCCATCAACTACACATAAAAATATTGCTTGCCCCCCAAAAGTAGGCTATTTTGCTTGCGTAC